>JAZQLG010000052.1:0-5254 GCA_045542575.1 Faecousia sp. | reverse complement strand
CGTAGGCGCCATCAACGAAAGCGATATCCTGCTGGCTTCCACTGCCGGCGCGATCATCGTTGGCTTCAATGTCCGTCCCGATGCGGCGGCCCAGGCCAGCGGTCAGCGCTCCAAGGTGGATATGCGGTTCTATCGGGTCATTTATGATGCCATCGATGAGATCGAAGCCGCTATGAAGGGTATGCTGGCTCCCAAGTTTGAAGAAGCCATCATCGGTCACGCCGAGGTGCGTATGACCTATAAGGTCTCTGCTGTCGGCACCATCGCCGGCTGTATGGTCAAGGATGGCAAGGTTTCCCGGGATGCCCAGGTTCGGGTGCTCCGTGATAACATTGTGATCCACCAGGGCGAGGTGGGCTCTTTGCAGCGGTTTAAGGATGCCGCCAAGGAAGTCACCGCCGGCTACGAGTGCGGTATGAGCATTCTGAAGTTCAACGACATCAAAGAAGGCGATATCTTCGAATGCTTTGTGATGCAGGAGGTTAAAAGATAACTATTTGCGACGCACCGTATAAGCGGTGCGGCGCTGTTATCCCCTGCGTAACTACTAAACCAAAGGAGGATGTTTTATGGCATCCAATCGTATTGGAAGGATCAACGAGGAGATCCAAAAGGAGCTTTCTTCCTTGATCCGCAATTTGAAAGACCCCAGAGTGCAGGATACCATGATCTCCATCACCCGGGTGGAGACCACCCCGGACCTGCGCTTTACCAAGGTATATGCAAGCTTTTTGCAGGAGGACCGGGCAGCGGATGCCCTGAAGGGTCTCCAGTCTGCCTCCGGCTATCTGCGCCGGGAGCTGGGCAGCGCCCTGAATCTGCGGCATACGCCCCAGATCCAGTGGGCGTTGGACGATTCCATCACCTACGGCGCAAAAATGCTGAAGCTCATCAACTCTTTAGAGGTGAAAGCCGATGAAGAAGCTGACGGTTAAGGAAACAGCGGCCTTTTTGCGGGAGGGGGACCGTTATCTGATCCTGACCCACCGGCGGCCTGACGGAGATACCACCGGCACCGGCGCATTCCTTTGCCGGATGCTGCGGGCAATGGGCAAGACTGCCCATATTCTTGCCAATCCGGAGCTGACGGAAAAGTATGCGCCTTTGCACGAAGGCCTTACCAAGGAAAGCCCGGAGGAGGGGGATACCCTCATTTGCGTGGATGCAGGCTCTGTGCCGATGTTGCCGGAACGGCATCGGCATTTGGCAGACAGGATCGCTCTGCGGATCGACCACCACGGCACTGCCGATTCCTTTACCCCTGTGGAGCTGGTGGAGCCGGAAACGGCGGCCTGCGCGGAGATCATTTACAAGCTGTCCCTGGAGCTGCGGATCCCTCTGGATAAGGAGATGGCAACGGCCCTGTATACTGCCGTTTCCACCGACACCGGCTGCTTCCGCTATGCCAACACCACTGCCCATAGCTTTTTGGTGGCGGCGGTCTGCATGGAGGCCGGTGCGCCTGTGTTTATGCTTAACCAGGAGCTGTTTGAAACCAATAGCCTGCCCCGGCTGCAGGTGCAAAGCTATATGCTGCAAAATGCCATTTTCCTGAAGGAGGGCGCTTTTGTGATCTGTGCCCTTCCCAAAGCGGTGGAAAGAGAATATGGGGCAACGGAAGATGATCTGGATAATATTTCCGGCTTCCCCCGGTCCATTGCCGGTGTGAAGATGGCAGTGACCATCCGGGAGGAGGAAAAGGGCGCCAAGCTGTCTGTCCGGGCAGTTCCCGGCTATGACGCGGCGGCGCTGTGCGCCCGGTTTGGCGGCGGCGGTCACCGTGGCGCTGCCGGCGCAGGCACGGAAATGACTTTGGAACAGGCGGTCCGGGAAGTCCGGGCGGCTATGGAAGAACTGTAATTTTAGAGAAAGAGGGTGCAAAATGGACGGTATTGTGATCGTGGACAAGCCTGCCGGCTGGACAAGCCAGGATGTGGTTTCAAAGCTCCGGGGCGTGTTTAAGACCCGGCGTATCGGCCATGGCGGCACCTTGGACCCTATGGCAACAGGGGTGCTTCCGGTGTTTGTGGGCAGAGCCACCCGGGCGGTGGAGTTCTTTGAACACGCAGAAAAAACCTATGAAGCCACCCTGCGGCTGGGCATTTCCACCGACACCGAGGACATTACCGGAACGGTCCTGGAGGAAAAGTCGGTAAATGTGACAGAAGAGCAGTTTTTGCAGGCGCTGGAGGCATTTCGGGGAGAGATTTTCCAAATTCCACCCATGTATTCTGCCATCAAGGTGGGGGGCAAAAAACTTTACGACTTAGCCCGGCAGGGAAAAGAAGTGGAGCGAAAGCCCCGCCCGGTCACCATTTACGCCCTTGACTGTCTTGGCTTTGAAGGCATGACCGCAAAGCTGCGGATCCACTGCTCCAAGGGCACCTATATCCGCACCCTGTGCAAGGATATCGGGGCGGCGCTGGGCTGCGGCGGCACGATGGAAAGCCTGCGCAGAGTGACTGCCGGGGAATACGGTCTTTCCCGGGCGGTTACCATGGAGACCCTTGTAAACGCAGAAGACCCGGCAAAGTACCTGCTGCCCACCGACAGCCTGTTTGCTGCCTATCCTGCCGTTACACTGACGGAAAAGCAGACCCTTCGGTGCAGGAATGGCAATGCGTTCTCTGTTTCCTTGGCACCGGGCACTTACCGGGCCTACAGCGAAGAAGGGGAGTTTTTGATGCTTGCCAAGGTGGAAGACAATGTTATGTCAACCATTAAAAGCTTCTTTTCCGTGTGAGGGCAGGACTATGAAGAAAATCGTGTATGCGCTGGGCTTTTTTGACGGCGTTCATTTGGGTCACCAGGCCCTTCTGGCGGCCTGCCGGGTACTTGCCCGGAAAGAAAAGGCAATGGCCGGCGTGTTGACTTTCGGGGGAAGCCCTCAGAGCCTGATGAAGGAAGGACCGGGGCTCATAACCACATTGGAGGAGCGGGAGCTTCTGTTTCGCCAAATGGGAATGGAGCAGGTGCTGATCTTGCCCTTTGATGAAAAACTGAAAAAGATGCCCTGGCAGGCCTTTTACCGCCTGCTGGTGGAGAAATACCATGCCGCCGGTTTTGTTTGCGGAGAGGATTTCCGCTTCGGCGCCGGGGGAGAGGGAACAGCCGAAGGCCTGCGGGAAGCTTGCCAAAAAGAGGGCCTTCCCTGCCGCATCGTGGAAAAGGTAGAGGTGGAAGGCCGGGTGGTTTCCTCCCGGTATATCCGCAGCCTTTTGGAAAGCGGAGAGCTGGAAAGAGCCAATACCTTTTTGGGACACCCCCACCTGCTTGTGGGTGCGGTGGCACCGGGAAAGCAGCTGGGTAGGACCATCGGCGTGCCTACTGCCAACCTTCCCTACAGCCGGGAGCGGGTAGCGCTTCCCTACGGCGTGTATGCCTGCCGGGTGGAAATTGGGGGAAAGGCCTATGCGGCAGTTACCAACATCGGCACCCGGCCTACAGTGGAAGGGGAGGATGTAACCGTAGAGCCCTGGATCCTGGACTTTACCGGGGACCTTTACGGCAAAACACTGCAGCTGCAGCTGCTTTCCTTCCTGCGGCCGGAGCAAAAGTTCCCGGACCTTGCCGCGTTGAAGGCCCAAATTGAAGCCGATGCCATTCGTGCCCGGGAAATCTTTGAAAAACCGGGGTCCAGCCAGGAAATACAGAAGAAAAATTAAGAAAAAGTTGAAAATTTTTCTTTACAACTGGGTAAACTTGTGTTATACTCAACGGGCTGGCTATGTCCAGATAAAAACCACCCACTGCTCAGTAATGGGAGAAGCCGAAAACCGGACTCCACTGACCCTTACTTGGCTTTTGGGGAAATATTTTGAAAGGTGGAAAACACTATGATTCTCAAAGAGAAAAAGACCCAGGTAATCCTGGAAAACGCAACCCACGAAGGCGACACCGGTTCTCCCGAAGTGCAGATCGCCATTCTGACCGCTCGTATCAACGAGCTGACGGATCACCTGCGTGTGCACAAGCACGACAACCACTCCCGTCGTGGCCTGCTGATGATGGTTGGTAAGCGCCGTAACCTGCTGGACTACCTGGCTCGTAAGGACATCAACCGTTACCGTGCAATCATCGCCAAGCTGGGTATCCGTAAGTAAGACACCAACGAAAAGGGCGACGGCAACCGTCGCCCTTTTTCAAAAGAAGCGCCGGGAGATGCTTAGCAGTTGAAAGTGTGGGTAAGCCTTGCCCCCAGTTTCAAGTGCTAAACCTCCCGGACAGAAAGAAATTTTAGGAGGTAAAACAAATGATTACTCGCAAACAGTATCCCCATCACAAAGTGTTTGAGATGGAAATCGGCGGCCGCCCCTTCACCGTGGAAACCGGTAAGGTAGCAGAGCTTGCCAACGCAGAGTGCATCTGCCGCTACGGTGACACCGTGGTGCTGACCACCGTTACCTGCAACCCCATCCCCAAGGCCGGTATCGACTACTTCCCTCTGACCATCGAGTTTGAAGAGAGAATGTACTCCGTAGGCCGCATCCCCGGCTCCTTCAACCGTCGGGAAGGCAAGCCCTCTGAAAGAGGCATTCTGAACAGCCGTATTATCGACCGTCCCATGCGTCCTCTGTTTGACGAGGAGCTGCGTAACGATGTTGTCGTTACCTGCACCGTGATGGCCAACGACTATGAAAACCCTGTGGAAGTGGTTGCTTCCCTGGGCGCTTCCATCGCCATCGCTTCTTCCGATGTGCCCTGGAACGGACCTGTTGCCACTACCAATGTTGCCCATGTAGGCGACAAGTATATCGTAAACCCCTCTGCTGACGAGCGGGAAGCCTGCGACTGCTTCGTGTGCATCGCTTCTACCTTCGAGAAGGTGGTTATGATCGAGACCGAAGCCAACGAAGCTCCCGAAGCTGTTGTGCTGGAAGCCATCCGTGTGGCCCACGAGACCAACATGGAGATCGTGAAGTTCATCAACACCATTGTTGACGAGATCGGCAAGCCCAAGTTCACCTTCGAAAAGGCTGCTGTCAACCACGACCTGCTGGACGACCTGTGCGCTTACGGCCTGGACCAGATCGAATATGCTCTGGACACCGACGACAAGAACATTCGTGAAGAGCGTCTGACCGCCGCCCGCCTGGACTTTGCTGACAAGTTTGCTGAAAAGTACGAAGACTTTGAAGTGAATATCGAGGTCTGCCTGTACAAGATGCAGAAGAAGGTCGTTAAGAAGTGGCTGCTGGCTGGCAAGCGTGTTGACGGCCGTGGTATGGATGATATCCGTCCTTTGGATGCAGAA
>JAZQLG010000051.1:0-11344 GCA_045542575.1 Faecousia sp. | reverse complement strand
CTGTTCCCCGGCACAGAGATCACAGATGTTAAGAAGTTGGATTTTATGCTGTGGCAGGAGCGATAACACGATAAAACAAGCCTTTCCCCAGCGGGAAAGGCTTGTTTTTATTAGATCAGGATTCCCATAAAGCACTGGGAGGCCAGCCAGATGCCTGCGCCTGTGAGGATCACAGCCAGGCGGGCCTTAAGCCCGGTCAGCAGGCGCTCAGTTGCGGAAGTAAACAGGAAGGTGGTGGCCGTAAACACAACACCGCCGATCATACCGAACTTCCAGAAGGTGTGGATGCAAGCAAAGCCCGCCATCAGGGGCAGCACCCCAAAGCTCAGCGCGCCAAAGAGGGCCGTGGCCCAATAGCACCGAGGATTTCCTCTTGCGATGAAATGCTCCAAAAGCAGCGCAAGCACGCTCAGAAGCACCATATTGGGGATATTTAAGGTTGGAAGGATGGCGGTAGGCAGCCATACCCGAATCAGCAGGCCGGCAACCAGTGTCACGAACAAAACCGCCACCAGGGAAACACTTAGCAAAAATTGATTCTTTTTCATTGCTTACCCTCCCCAGGATGTGGCACCGGAAGATATATCGGACCCTGTTACAAAGGCCACCGCAGAATTGACGCTACGGGCAATGGCCTTGGAGGTAACGGTGGCGCCGGTGATGGCATCAATATTGGTGCCCACGGCAGCATCCCCCTCTGTGCGAAGGAACTGGGCCAAGAATTCCCAGTCGGTCAGGGCTTCTGCGCCCAGGCCAAAGGTTTCTTCCATGCTGCGGACCTGCAGGCCGGTCACATAGCCATCGGAATGGACACCGATGAGCATACTGATGGGGCCTGCGTAGCCGGCGGTGGTGGTGCCGATGACAAAGCCGGTTTCTCCCTTGTACACGCAGACGATGTTGGCATCGTCGCCGGTGTAGGCCTCTTCTGTAAAGGTGGTGCTGCCGGGCAGAAGGGTCTCCATTTTTGCCTGCAGCTCCCGGGCACGGTTTTCTTCCCGGGCAGGCAGAAGGCCGTTATACAGGCCCAGCAGGAGCAGCGCAGCCAGCACCAGGGAAACAATAGGCATCCAAATTTTAGCCACGGTGCGCACCTCCCTTCTTATATCCGTAAATGCAGGGTGCAGTATAGCGGTCAATGGTCCATACGCACAGGTTCATCAGCAAAATGGCATAGGTAACACCCTCCGGGAACAGACCGTAATACCGGAACAGCACCGTCAGCACACCGCAGCCGATGCCGTAGATGATCTGTCCGTGCTTGGTGACAGGAGAGGTTACATAGTCCGTTGCCATAAAGATAGCGCCCAGCATCAGGCCGCCGCCAAAGAGGCTGTAAAGCATCCAGGAAAGGGCGTTATCGGTTTTGTGGAACACCAGGGTCAGCACCGCGACCGTGCCGATGTAGGCCACAGGGATCCGGGCAGAAATGACTTTTCTAACCACCAGGTAGACACCGCCCAAAATAAGAGCCAGTGCGGAGATCTCGCCGATAGAGCCGGGGCAATTGCCCAGGAACATATCCAAAATGCTCTCCTCCGGCAGGGCGGGCATCACCATATGGTGCAGCGGGGTGGCACTGCTGACCGCATCCACCCCCAGGGCAGGATAGCGGGTCAGGCTGGCAGGGAACAGAACCATCACTGCCGCTCTTGCAAGCAGCGCAGGATTAAAAATATTCTGTCCCAGGCCGCCAAACATCAGCTTGGCCGCCAAAATGGCAAAGGCACTGCCGGCAGCAGCGACCCAGTAGGGTACGCTCACAGGCAAGGTCATTGCAAACAGCAGACCTGTTACCATCGCAGAGCAGTCGATGACCGTATTGCGCTTTTTAAGGATCCAGCCATAGCACAGCTCTGTGGCAATTGCCGCCGCCACGGAAACAAGGGCTACCAATAGTGCCCGGATACCCAGCACATATGCACCCACCGCCAAGGCAGGCAGCAAAGCCAGCACCACATCCAGCATCAGTCTGCTGGTGCGGAAGTTTCCCCGGATATGGGGGGAAGAAGTTACTGTTAATTTCATTTCTTATCCCCCTTTGTTTTTTCTGCCATAGCGGCGCGAAGCATAGCCTTTCCTTTGCGGAACTGCTCCACCAGGGGCAGCTTGCCGGGGCAGGTGAAGGCGCAGCTTCCACATTCCATACAATCCAGCAGGTGCAGTCTATGCAGCTCATCGGTCTGGCCGCAAACGCTGTAGCGGTACATATACAGTGGCTGCAGGCCCATGGGGCAAACGCCCACGCACTTGCCGCAGCGCAGGCACACCGGGTTTTCTGCCGCACCGTTCACATCGTGGGGCAGGCACAAAATGGCGTTTGTGGCCTTCACCACAGGAACAGAAAGATCTGCCTGGGCAAAGCCCATCATCGGGCCGCCGCTTACCACCCGCTCGGTCTCATCGGTGAGTCCTCCGGCGGCGGCGATCAGATCCTTAAAGGAAGTACCCAGCCGCACCAGGAAATTCTGGGGCAGATTGACGGTTTCACCGGAAACGGTGACGATCCGCTGGGTCAGTGGCACGCCCCAGTAGACTGCCCGGAACATTGCGGCAAAGGATGCCACATTGAACACAGCGCAGCCCACATTTACCGGCAGCTTCCCGGAAGGCACCTGCCGCCCGGTCACTGCTTGGATCAGCTGTTTTTCAGAGCCCTGGGGATATCGGGTAGGCAGGATCCGCAGCTCGATGCCGGGGTAATTGCGGATCAGCTTTTTCAAAGTGAAGATCGCTTCCTGCTTGTTATCCTCCACCGCCAGTACGGTGTGGTCCGGCTTCAGCACCTTCTGCATCAGCTGCATACCCTTCAGCACCTGCTCCGGGTTGGTTCTGAGCAGGCTGTCGTCAGCGGTGATATAAGGCTCACACTCGCAGGCGTTTGCGATCAGATATTCGATATGCCCCATAGCGGACATAGCCTTCACATCCCCGGGGAATGCGGCACCGCCCATACCCACAAGGCCGGCTTCCCGGATCTTATGGAGGATGGTGTTATCGTCCAGAGTGTTTAACGGATCGTCGCAACGCTCCACCTCCACCGCTTCGTCGGTAAAATCATTTTCGATCACCACGGACATAACCATTCGTCCGCTGGTGTGGGGGCGGGGCTCTACGGCAGTAACTGTGCCGGCTACCGATGCGTGGACAGGTACGCACAGGCCCTCACCGTCGCCCACCTTGGTGCCCCGAAGCACTCGGTCGCCCACTGCAACCAGCGGGGTACAGGGCGCACCAATGTGCTGCACCATTGGGATCACCACCTCCTTGGGTGTGATCACCTTAAAGAAGGTGATGCCTGTAGACATCTCCTTGTTGTATTTGGGGTGAATACCCCCGGAAAACAGGTGTTTCATTCTGTCACCTCGTTGTTCTAATTTCGCAGGCTTTCTTCAAAGCCGGGTGTCATATATTCTGTGCCGTCCGGCTCTACCCAAAGCACCTCTGCCCCACAGCGCTGCGCAAGGGCCCTTCCCTGCTCGTAGTCCATCAGGAACAGGCCTGTGGACAGGGCATCTGCAAGGCCGGAATCCGGGCAGACAATGCTGACAGAGCGCCATTTCGACGCAGGCATCAGCGTTTGGGGGTCAATGATGTGGTGGTAGGCCTTTCCGTCTACCCAGTAGGTGCGCTGATAGTCACCGCTGGTGACCACACTGCCCTTTGTAAGGTAGAGGGTGTGCAGATTACTGTCGGTGTTATCCGGGTCCTGAATGCCAATGACCCAGGCCGTTCCATCCTCCAGCTTGGGACCGGTGGCGCAAACATTTCCGCCTACGCTGATCAATAGCCCTGAGGGGGCTTTTTCTGCCACCTTCTGGGTCGCCCAGCCCTTGGCGATCGCCCCCACATCCAGCCGCACCTGCGGGTCTGTGAACCGGACCGTGGAGGCTTTCTCGTCGATTTGGAGGCTGTCGATAGAGGTGTGCAGTGCGGCTTTTTCCAACGCATCCCCGGCGGGAAGCCCGGCATTTTGGGGATCCCGGATGCCGTCTGTACGGGCTTGGTGCCAAAGGGCCAGTACACTGCCCATTGCCACATTCACTTTTCCGTCCGTAAGCGTATGGTATTGCTTGCAGGCAAGGAGCAGTTCGATCACCGCCCGGTCCACCTTCACAGGGCCGGCAGCAGCGTTTTCATTGACAGTTTTCAGATTCACAACGCCTTCGTAGTCGTTGTAAATATCAAAAAGCTGGTGGTAATATTGCAACGCATCGTGGATGGCCTGGGCTTTTTCCCGGAAAGCAGCTTCGCTTTCTGCTCGCCCAATGATGGTGGTTACCGTATCAAAAAGGTCTAAGAAGGTTGCTGTATACTGCCTTTCCTCTGTTTTTGCAGGTAGACTGCAGCCGCTTATCAAAAGGCAAAGGGCAAGCAGCGCAAATAAAAATCGTTTCATTACTGCATCGCCTTTGCGATCAGAGCCTGGAAGCCGCCGATGGCAATGGTAACAGAGGAGCTGAGGTCAGCATCCGCAGGCTTTGTGGTTTCCGTAACGGCAATGCCTGCCACTTCCGCGGCAGTTTTGCCGGTCACATAGCCGGCAAATGCGGCAGCCTGGTCCTTCCATTCCGCGATGGCGCCGCCCCAGGCCACCATGCCGTAGCTTTCGCCCAGTTCGTTCTTGGTCTTCACTCCGGAAGACAGGTCAGTGGTGATGGTGCCGGTGGCGTCAAATGCGATCTTTGCCTGCACAGAGTCGATGTAGCAGGAGGTGATCTTGCCGTCCTTTTTGGTCAGCACGGTGATGTCCGCATCCAGCTGGGCATTTCCCGCAGCACTGCCGGATACGCTGTTGAGGGTAGCCAGCACCAGCTCATCGCCGGCCTGGGCGCCTAGGTGCTTTGCGTTGTTTACCGCCGCTTCAATGGCATACACATAGCCTGCAAGGTAGATCGTGGCAGAGGAGCTAAGGTCCGTGCCATCCTTGGCCTTGCCGGTGGTCATATCAATGTCGCCGTTTTTCAGCTGCTCCACAGTCTTGCCTTCGGCATATTTGGCAACGGCGGCTACCTGCTCGTCCCACTCTGCAATGGCGCCGCCCCAGGCAACCATACCATAGCTTTCGCCCAGCTCGTTCTTCGTCAGCACCTGGGCGGTGATGTCGGAGGTGATGTTGCCGGCGGCATCAAATTCCACCGTTGCGGGGATGCTGTCGATCACGCAGGACACGATCACGCCCTTGTCATCCACCGTAACCGCAGCCAAAGTAATATCGTACTTGGCTGCGCCCTTGCTGTCAGCAGTAGCAGATACACTGTCAGATATCTTTACAGACACGGAAAGGCCGGTCTTCAAAGCCCCTTCTGCAGGCACGATGGGCTCCGGAGCGGTATGGCTTCCTTCGGGGCAGGTGCACTCCCCGATCACCACCGTGGTACCCACACAGCCGGAAAGGCTTATAAGCAAAGTAAATGTCAGAATCAGCGCAATGAGTTTTTTCATGTTTTGGTTCCTCCAATTTAATATCTGTTCATTTCTTTGAAATGTTTACAGTCTTCAGAATTTGCAGAA
Organism: Faecousia sp.; assembly: GCA_045542575.1. Lineage (GTDB taxonomy): Bacteria > Bacillota > Clostridia > Oscillospirales > Oscillospiraceae > Faecousia. The sequence goes on along the minus strand of JAZQLG010000051.1, from coordinate 5,830 downwards.
CGCCTGCACCGGCAGCTCCGGTAGCAAGCCCGGTAAAGATGGCGACTGCCAGCAAATAGGGCAGGTACATTCCGATATAGATCGAGTGCATCAGCACCATTGCCGCCAGGATCTGCCCCACATTGTGGGCAGCGGCGCCCAGGATGCTGACACCGTAGACAGACAGAAGGGGGGCATTTTTGCATAATGCCATCACGGTCATCGACAGCAGCCCACCTGTTAGCGAAAAGAGCAGTCCGGTGATGCCTCCCCCAAAGACAGCGCCTAAAAAGCACCGCAAAACCAAAATGGCAAAGGCGCTTTTTGTGCCTAAAAAATACAGGGCGATCAGACTCACCACATTGGCAAGGCCCAGCTTCACACCGGGCAGAGGGATCAGCAGCTGCAGCGGGATAAACCGCTCCATATAAGAAAGGGCCAGTGCCAGGGAGGTGAGCACCGCACCCTGCACAAGGTGTTTTGTGTTCCCCATCGCCCTCACCCCACTACAAAGTCCACATCTTCTTTGGCAGATGTGATGCGGATCTCCAGGCCATTGGGCAGGCAAACCAGGATCCGGCCCAGGGTGCTTATTTTGCCGCTGTGGACGCAGTCCTCTCCGGGGCAGTCTGCTTCCGCCACAAAGATGCTGCCTGACTCCACGGTTATCACATTGGTGTAGCGCCCGGAAACGGTAAAGGTCTGATCCACAGTCAGATCCACTGTCTTGATAAGCTCACCGTCCAGGTAGATCTCCGCACAGGAGGCCGGTGCCTTGCTTCCGGGAAGAAAGCACAGAAGGACCGCAGCCGCAAGCAGCAGAACTGCGCCGATCGCCAGCCAGTCGCCCTTGCGAAATCTGAGTTTTTCAGACTGGACCATACCCATCCGCTCCTTCCTTCTTTCCGATTTTTCATTATACCATTTCCCCGCTATTGTGTAAAGAAAAACCTTCTAAACGGGGCAAAAACGCCTTATTTGCAGGTGCAAATAAGGCGTTTTCTTAAAATTTCTTAGAGAAATATGGATACCAGCCCAAGGATTGCCAGAGCAGCGGGATAAACCGCATACACAGCAAGAGGAAGCTCCTTCTCTTCCTCCTGCGCCCGGTAGAAGTGCACCGGCAGGATGCCCAGGGCCGCACCGATATAGAAGGGAGAAAAGATGACACAGCCGGAGGCTGCTGCGCCGCCGAACAAGATGCCCATAGACTTCTTCTCCCGCAGGGCCCACATCACCATAATGACCACCAACAGGGGCAGACCGTGCTCCACATTCAGCATTGCTGCCCACAGCACTGCCGAAAGGCCAACAAAGATCTTTACCAGCACATTGGCGAAGGTGTTTTCGCTGAGCCGACGGAAGAAATACATTACTGCCAGGCCGATCACCAGGGCCACTGCCGGGTTGCGGGTGGCAGTATGGAATGCGCTTCCGTACATCGCAAGGTTATGGGGAATCTCACTGACTGCCGCCATAACAACCAGGCACAGCAGCAGCTTTTTTCTGCTCTTTGCCTTCTCAAAGCCGTTTACCAGCAAAAAGGCGACCACGGGAATGGCGCAGGTTTCTGCCGCCTGGAGCACCAGCGCCACGGTTGCCACCGCCATAGCGGCAGTGGAGGCAGACAGCTTTGCCGTCAGTTCCTCACCGGACAGAGTGTTCATCTGCAAAATGCCGTTTTGCAGAATACTGCGGCTGAGAATACCCGCCAGCACAAACACCAGCCCCCAGATCAGCAGGCTCAGCTTGCTGATCCCTTTTCTTTCAATTTGACCAAGTCTTCTCATAGTAGACTCCTTTTATTTTTGTGGAAGCAAAACTGCCACAGCATAGGCAGGCATCTGAAGCTTTGCGCCTTCTTCTGTGCAGGTCATTTCCCCTACACACAGCTGTGCCGCCATAGACCAGCCTTCGTAGCCGGTCAGATCTACGGTCCTTCCATCCGGGGAAATGTTCATAAGCACAATGCACTCTTCCCCATTCCAGTTCTTCCGGAAGGCACTGACGCAGTCTTTATTCAGAGCTTTTTCTGCGGTGGTTCGGCCATGGGAAATGGCAGGCACTGCCTTTCGGATCGCAATGGCCTGGCGATAGTAGTTATAAATAGAGCTATCGTCCCCTTTTTGCTCTTCCAAGCTGCCAAAGGGATAGACTTCCGGAAGCGCACATTCCGGGGGCGGCTGGGTAGTGCCATTGTTCCGCTCAGCATTCCAGTACATCGGCGCCCGCTTGGACGGATCGTTGCCGGAGCCGGTCATTCCGATCTCTTCTCCGTAATAGATAAATGCGCTGCCGCTCATAAAGAGGTTCATCGCACCGGCAAGCTTTGTCTTGGAAAGATCCTGGGCGCAGAAGCCTGCGATCCGTCCCACATCGTGGTTGGACAGGAAGGGGGCATCAATGTAGCCGGGATTCTTCGCGCCGTAGGCCTTGTCCGCTGTTTCCAGGGCGGTGGCATAGGAGGCTACGGTCTTGGCGTTGCCGGCGCCGCGGAGCACGGAAATGATCTTGCCGTTTGCTTCCCCGAAGGCAAAGTTAAAGATGCTGGTGATGCCGCTTGCGTAGTAATCGGCGATGGTAGAATAGCCTTCCCAAACCTCGGCTACCATATAGCAGTCTTCCTTCAGGGAGGTGGCTGTTTCCTGCAGCCAGCTGAGCACTTCCACATTCATAGCGGTCTTGCCGGAGTAGAATTCCTTGGCTGCATCCAGCCGGAAGCCGGAAACACCCTTATCCAGCCAGTATTTCATAATGGCCTTGATCTCCTCCCGGACCTGGGGGTTGCCCAGCTTCAGGTCGGGCATATCGTGGGAGAACATGGCTTCATAGTACCAGTCGGTGCCGTTGAGGATGCGGTAGCCTGTCTTTTGTTCCCGGGAGAAGGTGTAATACTCCAGGTACTTGCACTGGCCGGCATCCGGCTCTGCCCCTGCGGGCAAAGACTTCAAGTAGGAAGCCGCAGCCTGAAACCAGGGATGATCATACCCGGTATGATTCACAACAAGGTCCATTATCAAATGGATATCCCGGCTCTGACACTCCTGCAGCAGAAGCTCGAAATCCTCCAGCGTTCCGTAGGCCGGATCAACAGCATAATAGTCAGATACATTGTATTTATGATAGGTGGTGCTGGGATGGATGGGCATCAGCCAGATGCCGTTGATTCCCAATTCCTGCAAATAATCCAGCTTGGAGCGGACACCGTTTATGTCGCCGATGCCGTCGCCGTCGGAATCGCAGAAGGAGTAAACAAATATTTCGTACCAGGTACGGTAGTTATCATCGGGGCTTTCCCCCAGTGTCTTGATCTGTGCAATTGCCTTGTCTGTTTGCACAGACGCCCCCGAATCTTCGGGGGCGTCCGGTTTACATCCTGTTAGCAGCAGAAAGCACAGCAGAAGACACAAAGCAGTCTTCCATTTCATAGGCTTATCCCTTCACGGAGCCACTCATAGCTTCCTGATAGAACTTTTGGGTGAAGATAAACAGAATTGCGATGGGAATGGATACCAGCACCGCGCCGGCGCAGAACCGGACGAACCAAAGGTCCACATATTCCTTTTCCAGCATGCTCCAAAGGCCGATGGAAACGGTAAAGAACTTGGCGTTGGTGCGGACGATCACCTTGGCAAAGACGAAGTCCACCCAGGGGCCCATAAAGGAAGTGATCAGCTGATACACGATCATGGGCTTACACAGGGGCATGGTGATCTTGGTAAAGGTCTGGAACTTGGTAGCGCCATCCAGATAGGCGGCCTCGTCCAAACTCTTGGGAATGGTGTCCATATAGCCCTTCATCACATAGAAGCCTGTGCCTGCGCCTGCGGAGAACACAATGATCAGTGACACAAGGATCATATTGCCTTCGGTCATACCCAGAGCCTTCAAAATGAAGTACACAGCCACCATGGTCATAAAGCCGGGGAACAGGTTGAGTATCATAGCCATGTTCATATAGGGCTTACGCATTTTCCACTTCAGACGGCTGGTGCAGTAGGATACGCACAGCACAAAGGTGGTGGAAATCAGGCAGGAGCAGCAGGCAACAATAAAGGTGTTCAGGAACATCCGGGGGAAGTTCATAACCTCAAATTCCGTGAACAGGGCGACATAGTTTTTGAAGGTATACTTGGTAGGAAGGAAGGTGCTGATAAACTGGCCTCTGCCGTCACGGAAGGACTGCATCAACAGCCAGAAGAAGGGCAGCAGCCAAATAATGCTCATAATGATCAGGAAAACATAAGTAACTGCATTTCCCGCTATTCTTCTTCTTTTCAGAGAGCCGGGTTTCGGTGTTTTCATTATTTGAAGCCCTCCTCATTCTTATAAGATCCGCTGCTGCGGTAGGTGACAAGGGAAACCACAGACAGCACAACAAAGGTAAAGATGCCGATCACTGCGCCCAAGTTGTACTTTTGCTGATCCACCGACAGCTTATACAGCCAGGTAACCAAAAGGTCCGTAGCGCCGGCAGAGTTGCCCACGCTGACCGGTTCACCTCTGGTAAGCAGGTAAATAATGTTGAAGTTGTTGATATTGCCTGTAAACTGCGTGATCAGGTAAGGCGTCAGCACGAACAGCATATACGGCAGGGTGATCTTGCGGAAAACCTGGAACACATTGGCGCCGTCGATCCTGGCAGCCTCATACTGCTCCGCGGGAATGTTCTGCAAAACACCTGTAACTTGCATAATCGTATAGGGAATACCCACCCACAGGTTTACCACCAGCACCAAAACCCGGGCCCAGGTGGCATTCGTAAGGAAGGGTAATTTTTCGGAGATCAGTCCGGCATTTAAGAGCATTTCATTGATAATGCCCTGGGGCTGCAGCATAGAGCGGATAACCATCAAAGAAACGAACTGAGGAATGGCGATGGTCATAGAGAAGCAGGTTCTCCAAAGGCCCTTGAACCGGATGCCCTTTTTATTGATGATCAACGCAACAATGGTACCAAAGAAGAAGTTGGATACGGTTGCGAAAATAGCCCAAATCAAAGTCCAACCCAAAACGCTGCCAAACTGGCTGCCGATAGAGGAGTTGGGATTAAACAAAGCCGCAAAGTTTCTAAAGCCCACCCAATCAAACAAGATCAGATGGTCGCCCTCCTTGGAGTAGTTGGTGAAGGCCATACACATCATATACACGATGGGCAGAATGGTAAAGATCACCAGGCACAGGGTGGGCAAGCTCATAAAGAGCTTATGGTTATTCTCATCGGTGAGAGATTTCAGATCCTTAATAATGCTATTGGGCTTCTTGCCGGTACGGCGCAGGCATAGAGCCTTGTAGCCGCTGCGGACAGAATACTGCCACACCAGCAAAAATGCGATGATGATAAAAACGCAGGCAACGCCGTAAAGCAGCAGCACCTGAGAATTGTGGCCGGGCACATATTCATAAATACCCAGGTTTTCGTTGTATACCTCCGTCATAGGCCGCCAGCCCAGACTGGGAAGCATAGATAAATGGTAGATACCGCCCTGGGGTAAAAACAGGAAGACCACAAAGGCAGCTTCCACACCGAGAAGCAGCAGACCCTTAATAAACTGGCCTGCCATTAAATTGCCAAAGCCCATGATCAGGCAGGAAAGCCAGACCACAGGGCCGCCGTTACGCAAAGCAGCCAATAAGGATGCCTGCTTCGGTTTATTTAATTTGGAAGTTTTTTCCAATGTCTTGGACATTTTACTGTCTCCTCCCATACTCGAACCTTATTGGGTTTTCGCTGTGTTAGCCAAAGGGTGGCGGCCAGAATATTCCGGCCGCCACCAGATTTCGCATCTAAGACGGGATTATTTTATAGATTACAGACCGCCGTTGCCGTTAATGGCGTTGTTCCACTTTT
>JAZQLG010000050.1:0-5432 GCA_045542575.1 Faecousia sp. | reverse complement strand
ACCGTCTTCCAACGCATCTACGGTAATTGGAGTATTCAATGTCAGCTTATCGCCGTATTTCAGAGATACATTCAAGCCGGATAATCCCTGAACACTGGGTGCCTTCCCGTAAACTGCAGACGACTCTTCCGAGGTCAACAGGCAAAATTGCTGCATTACCAAGAAAGAAACCTCATCCACATATACCTTACCATTGGCTACAGCTGTGTACACTACTGTGTATCTGCCCGCATCGTTCAGGGCAATTTCTTGCCTGGAGGTAACTGTTCCGTCGGGCAACCGTACAACCGCGGTGACCTCAGCCTGCTGCCCTTCAACTTTCATTTCCCGTTCGGGCACGGTGAATATTGTCCCTAAGTCATACTGCTGCTCAATTTGCGTGGGCAGCCATGCCGCTTCAGCTTCGATTTCACCCACAAACACGACTCCGGCAACAACAGCAAAACACAGTATTGCGCTGATGAGTCTGAAGTGTTTTTTCATCGTTCCATCTCCTTATGCTGTCAATAAACCATCTGCCCCCAGATATTCTTATACTGGCTGAGCAAGCCGTTAAAGTAATCCGCCAAATCTACATCGTCCTTACGCATAGGCACGCTGGGGCTGCCATAATGCTCGCCGCTAATGACGCTCTCCCACATATCCACCATAGTAAAGCTACCTGCCTGGTTCACGTAAATGGGCTCAGCGGAATAAGGGAATACGATCTCGGAATTTTTCTGCAATTCCAGAACGGAACGACCGAAATTGGTCATCTGCGCCATCTGCTCATCTGTAATCTCATACTTCAAGGCCTTGGGAGTATTGGTTACCTGAGAGAATTCAACCAGTGCCTGGTTGGAATAAGCAAACCGGATGAAGTCCAATGCGATGGGCTTCTTCCACTCTTCAATATTGGCCTTCATGAAGCACAGGGAATAGCTGTTCTCGCACAGGGTGTTGACGCCAATCTCATTGGCATCAATCTTAGGCAGAGGCATAATCGCAAACTTTCTGTTCTGCTGGGAATAGCTGTCGCCCATAGCGTCAACCATATCCTTATAGGTGGACTTCGCCTCGTTCTCCCACCACGTGCCCTCTACCAGCATCGCAATGGGAGCGGTCTGACCGTTGTCGTGACCGGCATAGAGGAAATCCTCCTGCGCGTTCATATGGGAATACGCAGTGTTGAAGCCCAGTTCATTATAATAAGTATCGTTGGATACCACCTGATCCAGGAAGCTGAGCGCGTAGTATCTGCCCTTGGTCCGAAGCATTTCGTAGCCGTTTGCGGCAGTAATGGTGGTGGGCTGTGCGTCCGTCACAAAGCCATCACCTGTAACGGTGCCCAAGTTTTCAGCCGTGCCGTTCATCGTGAAGTTCAGCATTGTCTGCTCTCTGCCCTCAACGTTGGCCAGCAGTGCCTGCAGCAGGTTGCCAATGTATGTATCCCGCGCCGCGCCGTTCCAGTTAATGGGGGTTTGGCCGTTGGAAGCAATGTAATCACACAGAATGAAAAATTCCTCGTAGGTTGCGGGCAGGCCGTCATCGGCAGTGCCATACTGGCCGTCGGGACCGGCGCTTCTCTCATCGGTGCTTTTGACTATGAAGTAGTCCTCAATATTCTGTGCATCGGTTACGTCTTTGGCAAAGTAGTACTTTTCCTTTTCAAACAGGTCCACATTGTACATCAGGCTGGTGTAGGATGCGTAATGGGGAATGGCATAGTACTTGGTCTGACCGTTATCGTCCACACCCAGATATTCCTTCTGCTCCTCGTACATCTTGCCTTCTATTGTGGTGCCGGCGGGATCACCGTAAGCAGCCATATCACCGGTAACAGCTTCAGTAATGTCTGCCAAGGCACCCTTGCTCAACAGGGAATAGTAGTATGCCTTCTCTGCGAAGTAAATCTCTTCCTTGTTGTGCAGGATCTTATCTTCCAGCTCGGTGGCCAGGGCTTTTTCGTTGTTAATGATGATCTGAATACCCTTTTTGCCCTCTTCATAGACATCGTCCTTATGAAGTTCCTCATAACGATCCTTCAGAAACTTTAGCCACTCCACGCCGTAACCACCGTTAAAGTTGTGGATATACAGCTGGGTACACTCGGTATCTAACACCTCATCATTTCCCTCAACGCCTCCGGGACTAGTGTTGCCGCAGGCCGCCATACTCAGGCTCATCACCAGCGCCAGCAGTAAGGCCACAATACGTCTTTGGTGCTTACTTTTCTTCATTGTTCATTCCTCCATATTTATTCAAGAATTTTTTATATGTATCGTACGCAAATGGCACATATCCACTTAGGTAGTGATTCCGTCCCGACCCCAACGGGGTTTTCCACGACACGATGAGGATTCGCTTTTGTGCATAAGAATACGGGATCCGGTCCAGCAGAAGCGCATCTTCTCCCACCGACACCTCACCGGTAGCCAGCACCTCATCGGTCAAAGCATCCTTCACCTCATAGCTGCAGGGCAATGGGCAGCCGGTGTCATTGACAGCCTTCAGGCCAATGCTCCAGTTCTCCGGTTCTGAGAAGGCCAGCAGGAACGGCTGCTGTACATTTTTAATGTAATGATAGGCCAGCTTCTTTTGGTAGTAGTAATCCACCACGGCATCGGAAAACTGAGGCCAGCCGTCAATCAGATTCCACCAAATAATACCTCCACGTTTTTCCTTATCCATACGGAACAATTCGATAAAGAATTTCATAGCCTCCGCTTGAGATATCTGACTGGCGAGCGCAAAATCTTCTATATTCTCAGGAACAAAGCCGAATAGCTCCCGAATCTGATCCGCCATCAATTTAATGCGGTATGTCCAGGGGCCCTCCTTGGCAGGATTGGAGCAGTGAATAATCCAATCTTCATTGTCCTGCCACGGCCACGCCTTTTCCCCGGAGATAAACTTATAGATAGATGTGGGCTCAGGGCAACCGTGATAACCCATTTCACTGGCAAAGTGAGCGATGTTTTTGCTGTAATATGTACTTTTAAAATAGTCTCTCGGCCCCCACAAATGCTGCTCAGAGAACAGGCCAGGATCCTTTCCAAAGCATTCACCGTCAATAAACGGGGAGCTGGGCAAGTAAGGTCTTGCTGGGTCCTCATCCCGAATCACCGCAGGAAGTATCTGCCTCGTGAGAATATTGTCATTGGGGTTTCGGCGGAAGGTAGTGCAGTACGCAAATTGATCCACCTCATTATCTCCGGCCCACAGCAAAATACTGGGGTGCTGACGCAGTCTTCTCACTACCGCCGCTGCTTCTGTGCGAAGCATTTGGCACATTCGTTCATCCTGTGGATACAATCCGCAGGCCATCATAAAGTCCTGCCAAATCAATATGCCGTGTTCATCACAGAAGTCATACAGATAATCATCTTCGTAAACATTGCCACCCCATAGCCGAATGGCGTTACAGCCAATATCATCCAACAGCTCACAAGCTTTGGGCAGACGCTGCCGGTCTCTGGAATGGAACGCATCCATAGGCACGAAATTTGTGCCCAAAATAAAGACTTTTTCTCCGTTTACCTTGAATTGGAACTTGCCGGACATCTCCATATCCGTCATACTGGTGCGCTCCAGCGCAACCGTACGGATGCCGGCGCGGAACATCTTTCTATCCAGAACCGTATGATCCTTTTTCAAAGTTACACAGACATCATACAGGTGGGGCATTCCACTGCCTTTCGGTTCCCATAGCTTTATATTCTGCAGGCCCTCCATAAAGATCTGATCTGCCACGCTCCACAACCGCTTTTTTGCAAAAATCCGGCTATTACCGCAGATGCCTTCTATTTCTATGGTATACGAAGACAAATCTGCCGACTTTATATCCAGCTCATAGAAAAACAGCAAGGATGCTTCCTTTTTCTTTTTATCCACCGATACTGTCATCAGGTATGCTTGCTTAATGCTTTCTATGGGGCGGTATTGCAAATATACCGGGCGAAAAATACCGCAGGTAACGATTCGGGGCATAATATCCCAGCCATAACTGTGAGGAGCTTTTCGGATATGCAAGGAATCAAAGTTATAGGGCATATGGGTATTGCCGGCCTTCACCTCGTACTTGCGTGCTTCCATCGTCACCGGCAAAAAATGCAGAACCAGCTCATTTTCCCCGTCCACCAGATTATTTGGCTGGAATATGTGGGAAATAAACATATTCTCCGTTTTTCCCAAAAGCTGTCCATTGAGCCAAATTTCGCAAATGGTATCCAGTCCCTCGAACACCAGCTCAGGAATATAGTCCTCCTTTTTTTGATAAGAAAAGCTACAACCGTAAAAGACATGATAGTTTTCATATTTTTGAAGCTGTAGAACATTTTGATCTTTATATATTTCGGGAACAATCCCGTTCTTCTCCAATGCAAGTGCGAACTCTATGGGTACTTGGGCTGACATCTGTCCCTCTCCGTAAAAAGAAAGCTCCGCAACGGTTTTGGGTACGGACTGGGCTTCCACAGCCTCGTGGGCAATATATGCGATTTTCCACTGATCGCTAAATGTGATTTTTTTCCATTCATTCATGGTAATATCACCCCTATTGTGTAATCTATCAATATTTTATCAATATTCAAATCGTACTTCTTGTGGATATTGACTGTAAATTTGCTTTTTTTCACTGTGGGCTTTTATATTTTCAATAAATGTGATAGTATATTGACAGGTCTTCCTCACCTTTTTCGAAAGGAGTTCGGGATACATGAATGATATGAATACGCCTCATTTTGCGAATAATGGCCAAGTTAATCCTGTAGCTTCCATTGATTTAGCCAGTCCCTACCATAATTTAGAGGTTGCTTTTCACTGGAAAAATGTTGATTATCCCTCTTTGCACACCCATGCGCATTGGGAGATCTTTGTTGTTATGCAGGGTGAAATTATGCATACCATCAACGGTCAGGAGAAGCTTTGTAAGCGCGGTGACGCCTGGCTTATACGGCCCAACGACCAGCACGCGTTGCGCTTTTCTTCCGCCGCCTCGCAAAACTATCAGAATATCAATTTTATCTTCTCTTCTGAGTTCGCAGAGCAGCTTCTGCGGCCTCATCGGGATCTGAACGAAATCATAGCTGCAGAAAAACCGCTGTCCTTTTCTATTAACGAATCGGACTTAAACATCATCTACGACAAATGCCTTTATACCCAAAACCTTCCCAAAGAGCAGTATGAAGCCAGTGCCAAGCTGCTGACCGCTCGGCTGATGCTGATCTTCTTGGAGCAAGACACGGTTTTGGGCTTAAAATATCCGGTTTGGTTTAATAATTTTTTGATCTATGTCAGCACACCTGCCAATTTTGACCTATCCCTGAAGGAACTGTCCGCGGCCACACCCTATTCCTACTCCCGGCTTGCGGTTCTCTTTAAGGAATATACCGGCATCACCTTTGCAAGCTATGTCACAGAAAAGAAGCTGGCCTACGCCAAGCAGCTTCTGC
>JAZQLG010000049.1:0-4426 GCA_045542575.1 Faecousia sp. | reverse complement strand
GCCATTGGCATCCAGGCAGCAAGCGCCGGAGTTGATCAGGTGGATCACACCGTCTGCTTCCTTGGCCTTGCCTTCCACCTCATAGCCGGTGACACGCTTGATGGCATCGCCGCTCCAGTAAGTACGGACATCCGCGAACATCTGTGCCCGGTTGGTCAGCAGCTTGCCGAAAAGCATACCCAAACCGTTGAGAACATCATTTTCCGTTGCCAGGATGTAGGGCTCTCTTGCGCCATTCCAGTCAAAGGAAGTGTTCAAAATGGATTCGGGGAAGTCACAGTTGGGATAGAAGTCGGTCCACTGTCTTTGGCCCTGGAAGCCGGCAGCGATGGCATTGTGGCCCACCATTTCTTCCTCGCAGCCCTTGGGAAGATTGGGATTGCCGTTCATCAGATCCTTGATAATGACAGCCATCTTCACAACGAATTCCCAGTCAGCATCCTTTTGCTCTCTGGTCTTCTGCAGGTTTTCGGGATTCTTATCGAAGCCTTCGATGCAGTTTTCGCGAGTCCACTTCAGTGCCTTCTGATATTCTTCTTCGTTGTAAACACCTTCGGTCATTCTGCGGATGATCTCCACTTCATCAACGGATTCCACACGCATGCCCAGGTAGTCTTCAATAAAGTTGGTATCAATAATAGAGCCGCCGATGCCCATGCAGATAGAGCCGATCTGCAGATAGGACTTGCCACGCATGGTAGCGCAGGCAACGGCTGCACGGCCGAAGCGGAGGAGCTTTTCCTTCACATCCTCGGGAATGGAGGTATCATCGCAATCCTGCACCTCATGGCCGTAAATGCCAAAGGCAGGCAGACCCTTCTGGGCGTGAGTAGCCAGCACGGATGCCAAGTACACTGCGCCGGGACGCTCGGTGCCATTGAAGCCCCAAACGGCCTTGATGGTGTCCTTCTCCATATCCATGGTCTCTGCGCCATAGCACCAGCAGGGGGTCACGGTCAGGGTGATATCTACGCCTTCCTTGCGGAACTTATCTGCGCAGGCGGCAGCTTCGCCCACACGACCGATGGTAGTGTCAGCGATGACTACCTTTACAGGCTCGCCATTGGAGTACTTCAGGTTTTCTTCAAAGAGCTTGGCGGCACTCTTTGCCATATTCATGGTCTGCACTTCCAGAGATTCACGAACCCCCAGAACGCCCCGTCTGCCGTCGATGGTGGGGCGGATACCAATCACGGGATAATCGCCTACAAGTCTGTTTTTAGCCATATATTATACCTCCAAAATCATTTCAAAAAAACTTCAATGACGGGAACGAGCACATCCGGCTTGATAGTGGGCAAAAGGAAGATCTTTTCCATTTTGCTACAAGCAAATCCGGACCGAGGATTATACTGTACTTCGCTTCCATCGTGCAGGAAGCGAGCGAATTTTACCTTTCCATCCAGGCAAGGCATATATAGGGTCTGGTAGGGATACTCCAGCAGGTGGATATACAGCCGCTTACCGTCCTCGCTTTGGGTCAGTCGGCAGCCGTTGGGAGCTGTAAATTCCGGCTCTGCCATAGTGCAGCCGTAAATGGAACGGCTGTTGTACTTCATCCACTCACCAAAGGCAGCCAAAGCATCGTCTGCCCGCTTGTCAAAACAGCCTCTGGCGGTGGGGCCCACATTCATAAGCAGGTTACCGCCAAAGGACACCGTCTTAATGAGCATAGCGATCAGCTGCCGGGGAGATTTCCAGGTCATTTCATCCCGGTGGTAGCCCCAGCTACCGGAGAAGGTCTGGCAGGCTTCCCAGGTCACCAGTTCCCCGGATTCCTTGTGGCGCACCCAGTCTTCTACCTGCAGCTGTTCCGGCGTCCAGATGTCCCCTTCCAGTCCTGCACGGTCGTTGATGATCACGCCGGGTTGCATCTGGCGCGCCATGGCAAACAGTTTTTCTGCCTCCCACACATCCTTGGTTTTGGCCTGCATCCAGTCTTTTGTGTATGGCGTGTGCCAAAGGTCATAGGTTTCGTCGTAGGAGAAGTCAAACCACAAAATATCGATCTTTCCGTAGTTTGTCAGCAGTTCCCTTACCTGGTTGTGCATATACTCCACATACACCTTCATGTCCCGCTTTCCGCTGACTTCCTGTGCATTGGGAAGATTCCGCAGGGGGTGGATGGGATCAATGGTGAATTCCGGGTGATGCCAGTCGATCAGCGAGTAGTAAAGGCCCACCTTCAGGCCCTCTGCCCGGAAAGCTTCCACATATTCCCTCACCAGATCTCTGCCAAAAGCGGTATTGGTGATCTTGAAGTCGGTGTACTGGCTATCGAACATACAGAAGCCTTCGTGGTGCTTTGTGGTCAGCACTGCATACTTCATACCAGCTTCCTTCGCTTTTCTTGCCCACTGCTTGGCATCAAAAAGATCCGGATCGAAGAACTCCATATACTTGTCGTATTCTTCATTGTGGATCATTTCATAACTTTGCACCCATTCGTGCCGTGCCGGTACAGCATACAAGCCAAAATGGATAAACATACCGAACCGATCTTTTACAAACCATTCGGTATTTCCCGGAGAAGGCCTTCTTTTATAACTTGACATTTCGTTTTCTCCTAGTGTAATATAGATTTATTCCAATTTTATATTAACAAATGCGTTCCTGAAAGGCCATATATATTTTCTTATAAAATATGGAGATTTTTATATGATAATTGCACATAACAGTTTGCTGTGCGCTACATCCGAGGATTTCACGCTTTCTATCACTGCGGAGGGAAATGCTTTCTGCAATACTGACTGGCGGTCAACAGAGGCTTCTCCTCCCTATACTCGACTCTATTACATCGTAGATGGTGCGGGAGAAATTGAAACGACCCAGGGAAGGCTTACCTTGGAAAAGGACCATTTATATCTTCTGCCCATCGGTCACTTCTTCTCCCATTGGTGCGAGGATCACATGCAACAGCTGTACTTCCATGTGAACCTAACCAATAGCTATGGGGCAGATATCCTACGTGGGATCAAAAAAGTTCTTTCCAAGAAAGTAGACCCGGCCTATATTCAAAAACTTCTGGCACTTTTCGAAACGGACAATTTTGTTGCCCGCGGCTATCTGAAAACGCTTTTGCAGGCAGATATCTTTACGCTTTTATTTGACAACGGCACTACCATCCAAAACAAGGAACTGTCCGTGCCGGTGCAAAAAGCACTTTCCTTCATTGAAGAAAAGCTTTCTGCCTCTTTATCTGTAAAAGATGTAACAGAGCAAATTGCTATCCCCGCCGTCACCTTATGCAGCAAATTCAAAGCGGAGATGGGTATTTCTATCAGCAAATACATTGACGGTCTTGTGATGCATCAGGCAGAAGTACTGCTGATCAACACCTCCCTCCCCCTCTCAGATATCAGCGAACAGCTGGGCTTTTATGACCAGTTCTACTTCTCCCGTCGGTTTAAAGAGCTATACTCCATTCCACCCCTAAAGTACCGCAAAAACCACCAATCCGCCACATCGCTATATCAACCCGAAACGCGGTAGTCGCACAGTTCAAGATAAATAATGACCGCACCTCCCAAAGTTCCGAAGCAGAACATATTTAAGCAGCTTTGGCCTAACGTTTTCGGGGGAGGTGCATAGAAATTTCGTCAATACAGCTCCAATCCATAAACATACAAGCAGGTGGATTCTCAAGCAATCTGCTCCTTCCAACAGGCTTCAAAGCAATCAAGCAGCCACAGCGCATACTTGCATTGCTTCAACAGACTATCGTTTTCCGTTAACAGATATGCTGCATACCGCAGTCTCACCCAAATCAAGCTGTATGTCGTTGCGATATATGCAAAAATGGAGCGTTGCAGCTTCTGGAAAAGGCGTGGAAATCGAAGGAAGCTATCAAGGAGATTCTACGGTTTGCACACTTATCGTGCCCAAAATACAGAAAAAGTGCATCCGTCACCGGATGCACTCATTTTTTGGATATCACTCTTCGGGAACTTATTGCTCATTAAGTGAGGTTACTTGCAAAAGGATTTTTTCGGGGATCTCGCCCTCTCTCTGACGAAAACCGGAAAGCAAACCTGCTTTTTGCCATATTGACTATGATTAACACAAAAGCTGCGATCTGCCTTTTCGCTCAATGGTAATGCTCCAATTGTTTTGGTAGGTTTCACCTGGGGCAAGAGAAAGGAGATCCTCCTGCTTTTCAAACTCTGTAATCTCGTCCTGCTTGGACGGCAGGCTGCACCAAGGCTCGATGCAGACGAAAGGCGCATCGGATTTGGTGGTATGCCAAAAGCCCACATAGGGCATTTGGGGGAATTCTACCTTTACGCTGTGCTTGCCCCCCACCTTTTCCAAGGTCACTTCCCGGGACATATCCGTCAGAACGACAGCATCGTCATCGAAAAGGTCGTGGGAAAGGGGCAGGAATTGGTCTTCTGCCAAGGGGAAATCAGAGGTTGTACCTGTAATA
>JAZQLG010000048.1:0-17907 GCA_045542575.1 Faecousia sp. | reverse complement strand
TGACCATCGTCGGCGGTGGTGACAGCGCTGCTGCTTGCGAGCAGCTGGGCTTCGCTTCCCAGATCACTCATATTTCCACCGGCGGCGGTGCATCCCTGGAGTTCCTGGCAGGCCTGGAACTGCCCCGTATCGCCTGCCTGCAAGACAAGCAGTAAGCACCGGACCTCGTCAGGTTTTGCGGGTTCTTTGCTCTCAATACTGCACAAAATGCCTTGAAAATACCAACGGGTATTCCCTGCGGCATTTTGCTTGTCTTGAAAGCAAACAACTCCGCCAAAACATCGAAACAATGTATTAAATTTAAGAGCAGTAAGAACTGGCGAGGCTCGGTCCTTACTGCTTGATTAAAAGAGGAGATAAGCAAAATGAACAGAAAGTATCGTAAGACCGTTATTGCGGGCAACTGGAAGATGAACAAGACTCCCACCGAGACCAAGGAGTTTATGACCAAGCTGAAGACCATGCTGCCCAAGGGCCGCTGGTGCGACATCGCCCTGTGTGTTCCCGCTGTTTGTATTCCTGCCGCTGTCCGCGCTATGCGGGAGACCAGAGTTGGCATCGGTGCAGAAAACTGCAACCCCAATCCCAGCGGTGCCTACACCGGCGAGATCGCAACCAATATGCTGGTAGACGCCGGCTGTAAGTATGTGATCATCGGCCACTCTGAGCGCCGTGCTATGGGCGAGACCGATGCAGATGTCAATGCCAAGGTCCTGGCTGCCCTGGATGCAGGCCTGACCCCCATTATGTGCTGCGGCGAGACTCTGGAGCAGAGAGAAGCCGGCATCACCGACGAGTGGATCGCTATGCAGATCAAGCTGGGCCTTGCCAATGTTCCCGAGGATAAGATCCGCAAGGTGGTTATCGCCTACGAGCCCATCTGGGCCATCGGCACCGGCCGTACCGCTACCCCCGAGCAGGCACAGGAAGTTTGCGAAAACATCCGTGCTGTTGTCCGTAAGCTGTACAGCTCCAAGAATGCCCGTGCAACCTCCATTCTGTACGGCGGCTCCATGAACGAGAAGAACGCTTTTGAACTGCTGGCTAAGCCCGACATTGACGGCGGCCTCATCGGCGGCGCTTCCCTGGTTCCCGAGAAGTTCGTGCAGATCATCGAAGCTGCAAATCAGCCTACCGTTTAAGCGGCTGCGCCGCAACTAAGTTTGCCCTCGCGGGCAAGTGAAGTTTACTGCGTAAATGAAGTTATCCTTCGGATAGTGAAATTTTGCTGACCGTAAAGTGGGCAAACTTAACTCCACTTGGCAAAGCCAAACTTCACTGCAGAGCAACTTCACTTCAAACCAGGGGTTTGAAACTTCACAAAAATCACCACCCGAGAAAGGTTATGATATCCTTCTTCGGGTGGTTTTTTTGAAAAGGAAGGTGAATCTATGCTTCCCCAGGCATTTTTAGATAGAATAAAGACCCAGGTAGGAGAGGAATATCCCCACTTTTTGGAAAGCCTGGAACGGCCCCGGGCGGTGGCTCTGCGGTTTAACCCCTTAAAAGGGGAGAAGCCGGTGCTGCCCTTTGCCCGGGAGGATGTGCCCTGGGAGCCTATGGGCTGCTACTATGACCCGGAAAGCCGCCCCGGCCTGCACCCTTACCACGAAGCCGGCGTATACTATTTACAGGAGGCCAGCGCGATGGCCCCGGTGGCCCTTTTGGACCCGCAGCCGGGAGAAAAAGTGCTGGACCTTTGCGCTGCTCCCGGCGGCAAGACCACCCAGATCGCAGGCCGTATGGCCGGAGAGGGTCTGCTTGTTTGCAATGAGATCAACCCCAAGCGGGCAAAGATATTGGGGAAAAACATAGAAAGAATGGGTGTTTCCAATGCCTTGGTGCTGAATGAGCACCCCCAAACGCTCCAAAGGAAATTTGTGGGCTTCTTTGACCGGGTGCTGGTGGATGCGCCCTGCTCCGGTGAGGGGATGTTTCGCAAGGAGGAAGCCGCAGTTACCGATTGGAGTGTGGAAACGGTGCAGATGTGCGCCGCCCGGCAGGCCGAGATCTTGGACAGTGCCGCTTCTATGGTGCGCCCCGGCGGTGTGCTGGTTTACTCCACCTGTACCTTTGCCCCTCAGGAAAATGAAGAAGCGGTGGAGGGCTTTTTGGCCCGCCATCCGGAATTTACATCGGAGGAAGTGTCTGCTCCCTGGTTTACTCCCGCAGGAATAGGTATGTTCCGGCTGTGGCCCCACAAGCTGAAAGGGGAGGGACATTTCGCTGCTGTTCTGCGTAAGACCGGCGGAGAGGAAGAGGAGCCTCCTGCCTTAAAAGAAGCAAAGCTTCCCAAGGCCTGGGAGGAATTTGCCCGGGAAAACCGTATTCATTTGCCCGCCGGCAAAGCCCTGCTTTTCGGGCAGACCCTTTACTGGGTGCCGGAAATCACGCCGGACCTGAAGGGCCTGCGGGTCATTCGTCCCGGTTTGGAGCTGGGGGAACTGAAAAAGGACCGGCTGGAGCCGGCCCACGCCTTAGCCCTTTGGCTGAAGGAGGCCAAAAACCGGATAGATCTTCCTGCCGACAGCAAGGAGATCACCGCCTATATGAATGGGCAGACCTTGCCCTGCAAGGAAAAGGGCTGGACCTTAGTGCAGGTAGGCGGCTACTCCCTGGGCTGGGGCAAGGCAGATGGGACAGTGCTGAAGAACCATTATCCCAAGGGCCTGCGGCGATAAAAGAAATTAATGCTTTACATAATTCTAAACCTATGGTATAATAACGGCGCTTAAAATGCTAATTCGCAAGGAGTGAGTCGTCCTTGGCAAGATATGAAATCATAGGCGGTACGCCCTTAGAGGGCGAGATCTCCATCAGCGGTGCCAAAAATGCCGCTGTTGCGATCCTGCCTGCAGCCCTGCTCATCGACGGGGTCTGCTGTGTGGAAAATGTGCCGGATATTTCCGATGTCCGTATTCTTCTGAGTATTTTGGAGGATATGGGCGCCGGTGTTTCCTGGGAAGGTTCCACGGTCACATTGGATTGCCGCAACATCCGCACCACCTGTCCCAATGGGGACCTGGTAAGGAAAATGCGGGCCAGCTACTACCTGATGGGCGCCCTTCTGAGCCGCTTCCACCAGGCAAAGGTGGCCTTGCCCGGCGGCTGTAATTTCGCCAGCCGTCCCATCGACCAGCATATCAAGGGCTTTGCCGCCCTGGGCGCCGATGTAGAAGAAACGGAAGAATATGTGGCATTGAAGCCCGGCAGCAATGGCCTTCAGGGCGCAAGAGTGAGCCTTGACGTGGTCAGCGTGGGCGCCACAATGAATATTATTATGGCAGCCTGCCTGCTTCCCGGACAGACGGTGATCGAGAATGCCGCCAAGGAGCCCCACATCGTGGACCTGGCAAACTTCCTGAACACCATGGGCGCCAGCATCTCCGGCGCCGGTACGGACACGGTGAAGATCCGTGGCGTGGAGCGGCTGGAGGGCGGCACCTATGCCATCATTCCCGACCAGATCGAGGCCGGTACGTATTTGGCGGCTGTGGCTGCCACCGGCGGTAATGTGCTGCTTAAAAATGTGATCCCCAAGCATATGGACTGCATCACCTCCAAGCTGCAGGAAATGGGTGCCCAGATCGTTAACTATGACGATGCCATCCGCATCCGGCAGGCCGGGCGGCTGAAATGCACCACGGTGAAGACCCGGCCCTATCCCGGTTTCCCCACCGATATGCAGGCACAGATCTGCGTGTGTATGACCCAGGCACAGGGCATCAGCCGTCTGACGGAAAATGTGTATGAGACCCGGTTCTTCGGCTACTGCTCCGAGCTTGCCAATATGGGTGCGGATATTCTGATCAAGGAAAAGACCGCCATTGTCACCGGTATGCCCCGCCTGCGGGGTGCCACCGTTCGGGCAAGGGATCTGCGGGCCGGTGCGGCTCTGGTGATCGCGGGCCTCAGCGCCGAAGGCACCACCTATGTGGAAAATATCCACTTTATCGAGCGGGGCTATGAGAATATCATCGAAAAGCTCCAGTCCCTGGGCGCGAAGATCCGCATTGTAGATGACGAAGAATAAGCAAAAGGCACAGTATCGCTGCTGTGCCTTTTTCATATCTTGGCGAAAACCACGAAAAATCCACAGGTGGTTGACAAATGTGCGCAATAGTGGTAGTATAACGAAAATTGAATCGCTTAGATAGAGGCGCGGGGTTCATCAGTACCCTGTGGCAAGGCAGGCAGCCGTCACAGGAGAAAGGGGAAACCGCCGAAGCTTAAAAACTTGCCTGAGTTTTTTTTGCTGGGTCGGCAGAGAACATCTGCCGGACTGTCACAAAGCATTTTGTGAAGCGCTATCGGCTGCGGAAAAACATACCTTTGGTATTGCCTTTTTCTGTCGGATCGCTTCTATGCGGTCCGATTTTTTATTTTATCTAAAAGGAGAAAGAAAAAATGAGAAGAATCGTATGTTTGGTATTGGCTCTTATGATGGCAGTTTCCCTGTGCGCCTGTGGCGAGAAGACCCAGGCCGGCAAGAAGTATGAGGACATTCCCGGCCTGGAAGACGGCATCTTGACCGTTGGTATGGAATGTGCCTACGCCCCCTATAACTGGATGCAGATGGACGACAGCAACGGTGCTGTGCCCATCGCCAACAATGCCGGTGCTTATGCCAACGGCTACGACGTGATGATCGCCAAGAAGATCGCCGACTACTACGGTGTGACCCTGGAAGTGATGGCAGTGGGCTGGGACGGCCTGAATCCTGCCCTGGCAGAAGGCTCTTTGGATGCGGTTATCGCAGGCCAGTCCATGACGGAGGAAAGAATGGAAGAAGTGACCATGGCCGGTCCCTACTTCTATGCAAATATCGTCTGCTTGGCCCGTAAGGACACTTTGCAGGCCTCTGCCACCGGTATCTCTCAGATGACCGGCACCGGCACTGCCCAGGACGGCACTGTTTGGTACAACACCTTCCTGGATCAGATGCCCGGCATCACCAAGACCAGCGCCGCAGAAACTGCCACCGCTATGATCATGGCTGTTGCGGAAAGCAAGGTGGACTTTGCCTGCACCGACCTTCCCACCGCTATGGGCGCCTGCGCCATCTATGACAACCTGGTTATTTTGGACTTCAACGACACCGACGATAACTTCACCGCCTCCGCAGGCGACATCAACATCGGTATCTCCGTAAGGAAGGGCAACACCGGTCTTGCGGACATGATGGATGAAGTGCTGAAGGATATGGATGTGGATGATTTTAACGACCTGATGAACCAGGCCATCGAAATCCAGCCGGAGATCTGAGATGGGTGACTGGAATAAGATCATTTCCGATATCGGCCGCCTTTGGGAGGTTTACGGACAGGCATACCTAAAGGGTATTCAGAATACCCTGATCCTTGCCACCGTTGCCACCCTGGCAGGCTGTATCATAGGACTTTTGTGCGGTGTGCTGAACACCATTCCCTACACCAAGCGGGATAACATCTTCAAGCGGATCCTGCTGAAGGCCATCCGTATCATCGTGCGGATCTATGTGGAGGTGTTCCGGGGTACGCCCATGGTGCTGCAGGCTGTGTTCATCTCCTACGGCTTCGGCTCCACCTACGCCCTTTCCGATGTGTGGACAGCGGCGATCATCGTGGTGTCCATCAACACCGGTGCCTATATGGCAGAATCGGTCCGTGGTGGCATCATTTCCGTAGACCCGGGGCAGACCGAGGGCGCAAAAGCCCTGGGTATGAACCATTTGCAGACGATGACAAAGGTAATTATGCCCCAGGTGATCCGCAACATCATTCCCCAGATCGGCAACAACCTGATCATCAACATCAAGGATACCTCCGTGATGTTTGTCATCGGCTTTGTGGATTTCTTCGCCACCCACAGAAACATTGTGGGTCTGAACAGCAAGTATTTCCCCTCTGCCATTATTGAAATGGTGGGCTACCTGACCCTGACCCTGGCCTTTTCCTTCCTGCTGCGCTTCATCGAACACAAGCTGGACGGCGCAGACAACTACGAACTGGTGCAGGACGATGCCTTGGCCATGAGCGCAGGCACCTACAGCCACCCCAAGCGGGGCAGTAACTTTGACGAGCGCAGCAAAGAATTCAAAAAGGAGCGGTGATATGGAAGATACGATTTTGTCTGTAAACCACCTCTCCAAAAGCTTTGGCGCCCATAAGGTGCTGGCGGATGTGGATTTTGAAGTAAAGAAGGGCGATGTGGTGTCCATCATCGGCGCCTCCGGCTCCGGTAAATCCACCCTTTTGCGGTGTATTAACCTGCTGGAAACCCCTTCTGCCGGTGAGATCATCTACCGGGGCAAGAATGTGCTGGAGCGGTCCTTTAATCCTACAAAGTACCGTGCCAATGTGGGTATGGTGTTCCAGTCCTTCAACCTGTTTTTCAATATGACCGTGCTGGAAAACTGTATGGTCGGGCAGCAGCAGGTGCTGGGAAGAAGCAAGCAAGAAGCCAAAGAAAATGCGATGTACTACCTGGAAAAGGTGGGTATGGCACCCTATGTGAAGGCCAAGCCCCGGCAGCTGTCCGGCGGTCAGAAGCAGCGGGTGGCGATCGCAAGAGCCCTTGCAATGAATCCGGAGGTGCTGCTTTTTGACGAGCCTACCTCTGCCCTTGACCCGGAAATGGTGGGCGAGGTGCTCGCTGTCATGCAGGACCTTGCCAAGGAAGGTATGACCATGCTGGTGGTGACCCACGAAATGGCCTTTGCCCGGGATGTGAGCAACAAGGTGGTCTATATGAACGAGGGCTACATTTGGGAGCAGGGCACGCCGGAAGAAATTTTCGGCAATCCCCAAAGAAAGGAAACCAAGGATTTCCTCTCCCGCTTCCGCAAGGGATAAATAATACACGAAAACCAGACCCCCCTGTTTTCAGGTACTGAAAACAGGGGGGTCTGAATTTTAACCAAGCGCCTTGAGATCTTTTCTCAAAAGCTTGCCGTTATAGCTTCTGGGGATC
Organism: Faecousia sp.; assembly: GCA_045542575.1. Taxonomy (GTDB): domain Bacteria; phylum Bacillota; class Clostridia; order Oscillospirales; family Oscillospiraceae; genus Faecousia. Next base: position 10,956 of record JAZQLG010000048.1, on the reverse strand, counting down.
TTGTCAATTTGCACCACATAGGAAGGCACCTTGTAAGGCTCCAGGCTCGCTGCCAGAAAATTCTTCACGGCCTTCACATCCAGGGAAACGCCCGGCTCCAACTGCACGAAGAGCTTTGGCACATAGCCTTTGATGGGGTCTGCCACAGGGATCACACCGCAGTCTGCCACACCGGCCATCTTCTTGCAGGCGTTTTCGATCTCCTCAGGAGAGACCTTGTTGCCGCCTACATTGATAACATCACCGTTGCGGCCCAGGAGGATGATGTCACCGTCTTCGTCAAAATAGGCCACATCATTGGAGTAGACCACACCGTCAATAAGGACCTTGGCGGTCTCTTCGGGGTCGCGCCAGTAGCCAAGCATATTCTGGCCGCCCCGGCAGGACAAAAGCCCTGTCCGTTCCCGGGAGGATTCCACAGGATTGCGCGCATCGTCCACGATGACGATGTTGGCATTGTGGGTGGGCTTGCCGATGCAGCCCTTCTTGTCCTGGGGACGGTTAAAATTGTAAATACAGATGCAGCCGCTTTCGGTGCTGCCGTAGAAATTGTATAGCCGGGTGTTTGGCAGAAGCTGGCAGATCTTCTTTTGATCTGCCTCCATCATAGGTGCGGCGCCAAGCTGGATATAGCGCAGCCGGTCTTTATATTCGGCAAATTTATCCTTGCTGAGCTTTAGAATTACGGACAGCGCAGTGGGCACCAGGTCCATAGAGTTGACACCGAAGGTATCAATATTGGCAAAGAACAGCTTAATATTCATCACACTGCCCAAAAGCACCACGGTGCTGCCGTTGACCATGTTGGCGTAGTAACGCCGCAGACCGTGGGAGTGATTCATAGGGGAGGGGATCATCTCCACATTGTCCTTTTCCATCTCCACGCCGTATATAACATTCTCTGCCAGGGCAATGTCGTTTTCGTGGGTCAGTACGATACCCTTTTCTTTGCCGGTGGTGCCGGTGCTGAAAAGGATCTCGCAGACATCGGTTTTCTTCGGCAGAGCTTCGGGCATATAGGGAGCAGCCTGAAGGGAAAGAGAGGCCAGTTCATCAAAGGTATAGGCAAGGCAGCCGGCCTCCGGCAGTTCCTTGCAGGTGATGACTGCCTTTGCGTCGGCCCGGTCCACAAAGGAGCGGATCTTCTCCTGGGCGCAGTTATGCTCCACAGGCACGAAGATGGCGCCAAACAACTGCAGCGCCTGCTGGATCGCTAAATACTGCACAGTCTGGCAGGCCTCCACTACCACTGTATCCTCTTTTTGGATACCGGCAGCCCGGAAGCAGGAAGCGTAACGGCAGATCATATCCCCATAGGCTTCGTAGGTTACCCGAACGGTATCATCTGCAAGGCACAGCTTTTGGGGCTGTACCTTTGCATAATGTAAAATTGCTTCTGCAACAGATTGAAACATAATGAAAACCTCTTATCAAATGGTACTGAAGGCGGGCCAATATTCAATCAACAACCAGCCCAGCGCACTCATAAGAATAATGACGACGATGGTGATGGGAATACCCTTCTTCAGCATATACTTGGGCTCCAAACCGTAGCCAACAGGGATGGCACGGATGGAGGTAGGCAGCATATAGGAGAGGTTTACGCCGATAGAGGCCAGATAGATGTAGGGAATTGGATTCTTGCCAATGCCCTGGGCAATGGAAATGACAATAGGCATAGCCACAGCGGCAGTGGCGGTGTTGCTGGTGATGTCAGACAGAAGCAATGTCAGTGTCACGATTACCAAAACCGTGCCGAACCCGCCGCCCAGATTGGTGTTTGCCACCCAGGCGCCGATGGCTGCCGCGGCACCGCTGCTGTTGATGAGGGTGCCAGCGGCCAAACCGCCGGCAAAGACATACATAAGGTCCCAGCCAATCTTTTTCTGGGCGCTCTTCCACCTGATCAGGCGGTGGCCTTCGTTATGGGTGATGAGGAAGGTCAGGATACCGCAGATGACAAACACATAAGCGGGCTTCAGTCCGGGGAGCCAGGCTTGGTATAGCTGCCGGGAAAAGGACATAATCGTGGCGACTATAAACAAAACCAGAGACAGGATTTCCGCACGGGTCATCTTGGGCATAGTCTTGTACTGCTCCAGGAAATACTCCCGGGAGCCGCCCAGCTGTTCTTCCTTTTTTACGCCGATGAGCAGCATCAAAATGTTACTTACTACCAGCACCAGCATCACAGGCAGGAAGCGAATGACCCAGGAGGTATACATATACTCCTGTCCGGTGATTTGCTCCAGATAATCCACGGTCACCAGGTTCATAGCACCACCTAAAGGGGAGGCCAGTCCACCCACACCGGTGGCGTAGGCTATGGTCAGAAGGATCAGGGATCCGGTGCGGCTTTTGGCAATGTCCTTCTGGCCTACATAGCGCAGCATAGACACTGCAATTGGGGTAATGGTGGCGCAGACCACCGCATTGGGCAGCACTGTGGAAAGCGCGGTGCACAGGATAAACCAAAACACCACCTGAGAACGCAGGTTGCTGCCAATCAGGGACAGAAACTTGGCTGCCACACGGTTGTCCAAGCCTGTTTCTTCCCAGGCTACAGAGATGATGGAAGCACCTAATAGAAGCAGGATGGTTTCCGAGGCGTAGTTGGCAATAACCGCGGACATATCCGCCATTTGCAGCAGGGCGTTCAGGGCAATGGGCAAAAATGCGGTAACGGCAAAGTCCACCGGCCCGGTGATCCACCAACAGGCCATCCAGGCCACGGTGCCAACAGCCGCCCGGGCAGTGGATTCACTGAACACGGAAGAGGGCAACAGGAAATAGCATATAAAGAACAGAGCCGGACCCATCAGGAGCCATACTGTACGCTTGTAATGCTTCATAGATACAAACTCCTTTGCAAAAAAACTTGATACGGGCAATTGGTTTTTGCAGGGCATTATCTGCGCTGCTTCAACACAATCCTAAAGTGGCGTATCGCCGGAGGTTTTACTGCGACTTAGTCCAGGACGGCATCGTACTGGATGGAACTGACCACGCCGTTTTCCATAATGATGGTCAGAACAGAGGCGCCCTTGGTGACAGTGAAGGAATTGGCACCGTCAAAGGTGTCAGCGCCATAGGCGTTTTCAACAGCCTGCCGGGAGGAGCCGATGTAGATACCCTCAGTGGTGGTAACAGTATCGTCTACCAGCCACAGACCGTAGATGTAATCGCTGCCGGCATTGGGGTAGGTCTGCAGGTAGAAGCTGCCGAAGAAGTAGGTCTTGTCCAAACCGTCAAAAGCGCAGCTGGCCTGCTCGGTGTAACCCTTAGGCTCCCCCAGTGCTGCCAAAATGTCCGCTGCGGGGGCGTGCATTGCAATGTCAACACCGTTTACAGTGAAGACAAAGCCGTCTTTGACGGTAGTGCTTGTGCCGGTGTTGTTGTCACTGCTGCCACCTTGTGTGATGGAAGTGGAACCGCCCTCAGCGGGGGCACCGCAGGCACACAGACCCAGCACTACAGACAGTGCCAGCATCACAATCAGAATTCTTTTCATAGGGATTCTCCTTGTTTTAAATTATTGCGCCCCATCCCGCTCTGCTTCCAGGGTCGCCTTGCGGGTGTGGTAGGTTTCAGCCTTTTTTGCCCAGATTTCGCTCAGGGCCGGATCGTTGCGGTGGTCGGGAAGACTCAGTGTTTCGGAAAGATACTGACCGAAGAAATCAGACAGCTTTTCTGCACCGTAGACATTCAGGTGCAGGCCGGTGTCATAGGTGTCGGTGGACCAGTCAATGCCGATCTGATCGGCATAGTCCAGCAAATTGATATACACCAGGTCGTGGGCAGCGGCGTAATCTACCATCTGTTGGTCCCACTGATCCCACCAAACCGGGGACAGGGAGGGTGCCTTGATGAGGATCAGCTGTGTGCCGTGGGCTTCGCACAGCTCCACCATCTTGTCCAGATAGTAGTAGCTGTTTTCAGAAAAGGTGTAGTTGGCTAAGGGCTTTTCCACATGTTCATATTCCAAAGGCTTGATACCGACTTGCATCAGATAGCCGTTGTCGGTCACCACATCTTTTTTCAGCCAGTAACGGAAGTCTTCTGCCGTCAGCTCAGACCAGCGCTCGTGGTAGCGCAGAATGGGGAACAGATACAGAAGCAGACCGCCGCTTTTCTTTTCCTGCTCCGTCAGGGAGGCCTGAATGGAACGGAGCTTGGAACTTGACCAGCGCATTCCGTCCAGGGTCATTCGGTTGTAGGCTTCCCGCTGGGTGGGATTGCCGGTGCTTTCGGGGGTGCCGTCCTTCATGGAAAGCACATCGAAAATAATGACTTCCGGTGTTTCATATTGGAAGGTTTCTTCCATCAGGTAATAGGACTGCCATATCATCTGCTGGGCGCTGCCCCGGATGTAAGAGGTGATGCCGTATTTCTCCCAAAGGGTGATGGGGGAAAAGTTTTCGTAGACCTCGCAGTTGCCGATAAAAATCACATCGTTATCACCGGCCTCTGCGTAATACTCGCTGATCATAGCGCCTTCCTGCAGATCCTCCATATACTTGGGCATCAGCAGGGCCTGCAGCAGCCAAAGTGCCAGCAGGCAGAGGCAGATAGCCAGCGCAATAAAAATAACAGATTTCTTTTTCATAGGCCCACCTCCTTAGAACCGGTTGTAGATGAAGCTGCTGGCATCGTAGCCGAAGCCATAGCTGCCCATCAGCAGAATCACCACAAACAGGCCAAAGAACAGGGCCCAACGCAGGGCGGCGGGCTTTTGCCACAGCTTTTCCCGAATAGAGCCACCCTTTTCCTGGCAGAGGCTTACCCAGAACATAACAGCGCAGGCAACACCAATGATGGCATAGTCTGTAACCGTCAGCCCCAGCCGCAGCAGGGCACCGTTCCAAAGGACCTGGGGATTGAAGGTAGTAAACAGGGAGAATACATGGCGGAAATAAGAGCCAACATCCGTGAAGATGCTCAGCACACGGATCAAGGTCATCAGACAGAAGGTGCGCAGGATTTCAAAGGCCGCATACCAGACCTTTTCCTTCAGGTGGAACCGACCGTGGAATCTGGCGTAAAGGGGCTCCAGCTCCTCGGAAACAACGATCGCCAGACAGTTGAACAGGCCCCAAAGCAAAAAGTTGGGGGTGGCGCCGTGCCAAATGCCGGTGACAAGCCAGGTGATGACGGATGCCACATATAGGGGCAGCCGCTTGCCCCAAGGACCAAACTTGTTGCGGGCGGTCCGGGAGAGCGCGCGCATAGGAGCGCTGACAGAGATGGGGTAGAACACATACTCCCGCAGCCAGGCACCCAGGGAGATATGCCACCGGCGCCAGAACTCCGCGGCGTTTCTGGAAAAATAAGGGCGCTGGAAGTTTTCAGTGAGCCGTACACCCAGAGCCTCAGAGATACCCAGAGCCACATCGATACCGCCGGTGAAGTCGCAGTAAATATGGATGGCGTAGAACAAAAGCATTACGGCAAAGAACATACCGGTGTACTCGTCGCCTCTCAGGGCGGTTACCGCCACAGCGATGCGATCAGCTACCACCAGCTTTTTGAAGTAGCCCCAAAGCATCCGCTGCAGGCCGAAGCTGACCTGCTTGGATTCAAATTTATGAGGGCCGTACAAAGTGGCGGTCATAGGCTGATAGCGGTTAATAGGGCCTTGCACAAGCTGGGGGAAGAAGGAAACGAACAGCGCCAGCTTCAGGAAATTCCTCTCCGCCTTCACAGTGCCGCGGTACACATCTACCACATAGCCCATGGACTGAAACATATAAAAGGAAATGCCGATGGGAAGAGCGAGCGTCAGGAAGGACAGCTTGCCCTCCTTAAAAATGCTATGTAACGGCTCAGTCAGACAACCCTTGCAAAACGCCAGAATGGTGAAGTTTGCAACAAGGCAAAGAAGCATTACCGCTCTGGTCTTCTTTTTGACAGCGGCTTTATATGCCTTTTTCTCTTCTTTTGAGAGTGCGGCTTTGTTGGCTGCAAGGTATGCCTCCTGCTTATCTGTCTTTGCGCCGATCATACGGCTTGCCAGGTAGGTGGTCAGCGTGGTGAACAGAATAAAAGCAAGGTATTGCGTGCCTGCCCACAAATAGAAGATATAGCTTGCAGCCAGCAAGACATACCGCTGCCACTTGCCCGGCACCAGATAGTACACCAAAAGCAGTGCCGCCGCAAAAAACGCAAACGTATAGGATGTAAACTGCATAAGAATTATTCGTCCTCAAGACGGCAGATCATATCATAGATCGCCTGGGCGGAGTTGAAGTTTTCGGGGGTCAGCTCTTCCACGGGAACAGCCACATCGTACTCTGCATCGATTTCAGCCACAATGGTGACGATGTCCACGGAGTCTAAAATAGAGTCGTCAACCAGAGTGGTGCAGGTGGCAAAGTCCACCTCGGGGTGCAGACCGTTGAGAATTTTCAGCAAAGTGTCCATGATCAAATACCTCTTTTTGTGTTATTCTTTGGGAGTGGCCGGATAAAGGCTCAGGTCCCGGGTGTAGTAACCGCGGATGCGGTTGGCATCAAACCAATCCAGATCTGCGTCGGTCATCATATGCATACCTTTCATAGAGGGGTATCGGGGGGTGGAGTCGAAGTGATACCAGGTTTCACCGCCGTCTATGCTTACGATATTCCAGTAGTGGTTGAAAGGACGGTACTTATTCGGCTTTCTCTGTGCCATCATATTGGGAAAGCCAAGCCGGTCCAGCATAACCTTGCTCAAAGCGTAGTAGCTGTAGCAGTTGCCGCTTTTGCTGGTCATAAACCGGTAGGCAACCTGCACCACATCGGTCTTGTTCACATAGTTGGAGTAGCGGTGATGGGAGACAATGTAATCATAGACAGCTTTGAGCTTTTCTTCGCCGGTCATATCCTCTGTGATGATTTCCGCAAGGATCTCATCGACGGCTGCGTAGATCACATCTTCAGCCACATAGGAGCTGCTCTTTTCCTTCACGGTGACAGTGGCGGTGACGGTTTTGACATTACCGGCAGCATCGGTGGCGGTGTAGGTTACCTTGTAGGAGCCTGGCTCATTCAGATTCACATTGCCGGAGTCAATGGCGAGGGTGGGAGCGGCATCGGTGTCGTCTTCCACTTTAATGCCGCTGCGGTAGGCGATGGTGCTGCCGGCGTACAGGGTAATATTATGTACGCCGTAAATGGCGGGGGCAGTGTTATCAAAGATCACGGTGATTGTACCCGGTACTACGGTTTCGTTGCCGGAAGCATCGGCTGCCCGGTAGGATATCTCATAGCTGCCGGCCTGGGACAGATCCACTTTGCTGTCATCTACCGTAAGGGCAGGGCTGTCATCCCAATCGTCTGAAACGGAAAGATGGCTCATATAGTCGGGGGTATGGCCCAAATACACTTGAAGAGGCTTCAGCCCCTCAATTGTGGGGCGCTGCCGGTCCACCACTACAGTCAGTGTGGCTTCCAGGGAAGTGGTGTTGCCGCCGGCATCGGTCAAAATCAGCGTTACCTGTTGCTCACCCGTTTTGCCCATATCCGGAAGCTCCTCATAGCGCACGGTGACAGGCGTTACATCCTGCACATCTTTAAGGAAGGCTTCCGGCTCCGGCATAGCCACGGAAACCGCAGTCAGCGGGACTGCAGTGGCGGTGGGGCTGACGGTATCCCGCACACGCAGTACCCGGTCAAAGACACGGTTGCCTACCTGCAGCTGCACAGGGTAGTCACCGGGCTTATTCAGATCTACGATGGAAAGATCCGACACAAACACGGCAGAGCCAAGAGGAAGATGTAAAAAGGAATTGGCATCTACGGAGGTTGCACCGGCTTCCACTGTCAGCCGACGGGACACATTGCCGCCCAACAGGTACCAGAGCAGTGCTGCTGCAACCAAAACAGCGGCACAGAGGATCAGCACCAGCTTCTTCGTGATTTTGGGACGGATTCTGTCCCAAACACTGGCTTTAACGGATTCGGATTCCATAATGATTCGCTCCTAAATCAAACTGAACTTCAAAGCTTGGAAAATCCCATATAAATTGGTAAATGAGTACGGTAATGCGCCGGACTCATTTCTTCTGACTTCAGAGATATTCGTTTGTTGCCGCAGCAATGGGTACTTTTATCCAATGCCCGGATATATGAAAAGACCTGCAGTTCTCTTTTCAGTATATGCGCAGCTACTGTTTTTGCTGCAGTAACACAGTGAATTTTCAGCCTGCAAGAGGCCTCCCGGTTGTATTGCACAGCTTCCTTCTGCTGCAGCCGCCTTTTTTGCTTATCTATTATAGCATATTTTTTCAATTCTGCAACATAACATCTGCTATTTCTTCCTTTTTTGGCAAAAAAATACACTCCCAAAGCAATATGCTGTGGGAGTGTATATTATCAAACATAATCAATAACCAAACTGCCGAAGCTTACATCTGCATCTATGTAGATAGTACCGTCGGGGGCTTCGTCGGGATGCCCCTTGATCTGCACACCGGAAAAAGAGGTATCCTGGTGCATATTTACCATAAAACGGCGGGGAACAAGGAGCGTAAGTTCTCCAAAGCTGGCATTCACATCCAGCTTCGCGGGGGCATCCACAGTTTCCACACCCCGCAGGTCTACGGCGTAGTCACCGAAATTCACATCGACTTCGCCCTCTCGCATAACCGGCAGCTCTACGCATACCCGGTCAGAACCGAAGGATGCACTGTAACGGAAGGAATCGTCCCCGAAGTCCAGGGATTTACAGAATTCCTTATCTTGGCTGTAATTGCAGGCAGGGCTGTAATGGCGCGCTCTTTTCCTTTTCCGCAGGGCATCTGCCAGCAGGCTGATGCCTAACAAAATGATGATCGCAGCCCAAATGATGCGGTTATCCCCGATAAGCGGGTTGGGGAGAAAATAGGAAGCGATCACATAACCGCCCACCAAAATGCAGCCTAAGGACAGGAAGGAAAATTTGGGGTACAGATTGGAAAGGCCGAAGATCAACAGGCTGGTAGGCCACAGCACCTCCCAGAAGGAAAGCTGCCAATCAAGGAGAATGTTGGCAAAATAGAACAGGCCAACTGCGATCACCCATAGGGCAGGACCTATGTAGGATTTCTTGCCGCCTTTGAATTGGAATTCCCAGTGGTGCTTGCGGTCCTCTTCCTCATCGTCTACCACCTCTGCCTCAAAAACCGGTTTGGGTGCTTTTTCGGCAGCCGCTTCTGCTTTTGGCGCTTCTGTGCCTTCACGGCCTAAAAGCGCATCGATCGTAATCCCGAATATATCTGCCAATTGGGGCAGGGCGGAGATGTCTGGGCAGGACTGGTCGTTTTCCCATTTGCTCACCGCCTGGGCGGTGACACCCATTTTCTCTGCCAACTGATCCTGGGTCAGCCCAAGCCGCTTCCGGTGAGCGACGATCCGTTTACCTAATGTTTCTTCCATATGTCGATTCCTCCGAGATTTTGTTGAGTACGCGTTCTCTATGACCTTATTCTGCCATAAGCCGGCGAAAAAAGCTATCAAATATCCGTTAATACCCCGAACTTTTTTTCTAAACCTACTGTTGAATGCTTCTCAACCACCGGTTGAAAGCTGTTTCTGCCCTTGCAATTTAGCTTTGTTTAGGGTATGATACACAGAGAAATGCAAAGGAAGTGCCTTATGGAAAAGATTACAAGTTTTACCATCGACCATATTTTATTGCAGCCCGGGCTGTATGTTTCCCGGAAGGACAAAATGGGGGAGCAGATCGTTACCACCTTTGACCTGCGGCTGACGAAGCCCAACGAGGAGCCGGTTTTGAATACTGCCGAGGTGCATACCATTGAGCATTTGGCGGCAACCTATCTGCGAAATGAGCCAAATTGGAAAGAGAAGGTCCTCTATTTTGGACCTATGGGCTGCCGTACCGGCTTTTACCTGCTTTTGTGGGGCGACCTGGAGCCTGAGGATGTCCGGGGCTTGGTGGCAGATTGCTTCGCCTTTATCGCGGGCTTCAAGGGGGAAGTTCCCGGTGCCAGTGCCCGTGATTGCGGCAACTACCTGGATATGAATCTTCCTATGGCAAACTACTGGGGCGCAAAGTATCGCTCCCTTCTGGAAAATTTAGACGAAAGCCGGATGCGTTATCCGAGGTGACTGTAATGAAATTGGGAATTATCGGCGCTATGGAGCAGGAAGTGGAAACCCTGCTGAGCCAAATGACAGAAAAAGTATGCCAAAATAAGGCAGGCAGTGATTTTTACGAAGGCAAGCTGGAAGGTGTTGATGTGGTGGTGGTCCGCTGCGGCATCGGCAAGGTAAATGCGGCCCTCTGCGCTCAGATCCTTTGCGACTGCTTCCGGGTGACCCATATCGTCAACACCGGCATTGCAGGCTCACTCAGTAACGATCTGGACATTGGCGACTTAGTGATCAGCCGGGATGCCATGTACCACGATTTTGACTGCTGCCACTTCGGCTATGCTCCCGGTCAGGTGCCGGGTCTGCCGGTTGCTTTCCCCGCCGATGAAATGCTCATCAGCCTTGCTAAAAAGGCGGTGGAGCAGGTCCACCCGGGCCACAGCAGGGAAGGCCGGGTCGCCAGCGGTGACCTCTTTGTTTCCAGGCAGGCAGATAAGGATGGGATCATTGCTAAAACCGGTGCGCTCTGCACCGAAATGGAAGGGGCAGCCATTGCCCATACCGCCCACCGGAACGGTGTGCCCTATGTGATCCTGCGGGCCATTTCCGATAAGGCGGATAACAGCGCCCAAATGGATTATCCCGCCTTTGAGCAGCAGGCCGCCCATCGGTGCGCCGCTGTTACCATGACGCTTGCGAAAATGATGAAATAGGAAAAAAGCGTTGCCGATCGGCAACGCTTTCAGTCTGTCAAAAAACTTGTTTTTGACAGACTGGCAGAGGTCACCAAAGCCGCCAAGACAAGCAACTCGACCCCGAAGTGTATGTGGATACTCGAGAGGGGAGAGTTGCGCAGTAAGTCAAAAAGCCTTGCGTAGCAAGC
>JAZQLG010000047.1:0-11607 GCA_045542575.1 Faecousia sp. | reverse complement strand
ATGCAGCGTTTTTTCTGGAAATACATAGTGACAACTCCTTATGTGAAATTACAATAAAAAACCGTGGGGGATATGGGGGGCGACCGGTTTTCCAGGGGTCACAGAAGCCATAATCCTCCACGGATAACATATCATATTTTTGCCTATTAAGAAAGGGTAAATCTGTCTAAATTATCCAGGAAATTCCTGTCAATTTTCACAAGGGCTTCCACAGAAACCGGCAAATTCTGTGGATATTCTACATATTGCAGGGTTTTCTCCAGCCAGATGACCCCCAAAGCCTTCCCCATTTTGTAGCCCTGTCGGGGAAAATCCGCCCGCACTTCATAGCCGATTGCCTGATGGAAGGCAAGGGAAGCTGTGTTTTCCGAGGTCACCAGGGTGTAAAGGGTCAGATAGCCCTGCCTTGTGAGAATGGCCTCCAGGGCTTTATACAGGGCCGTGCCGATGCCCCGGCGGTGGGCAGCCTCGCACAGATATACAGAGGCCTCTGCCACCCAGGAATAGGCCGTTCTTGTAAAGGGGGCGCAGGCATAGGCGTAGCCTAAAATTTCGCCCTTTTCTTCCCATACGAGCCAGGGAAACTGCCGGGTGTAGGTTTGGAAGCGGTGGGTAAATTCTTCCAAAGTGGGGCAGGTGTATTCAAAGCTGACCGTGGTGTTTTCCACATAGGGCCGGTAGATCTCCAGCATTTTGGAAATATCTTCGGTTGTTGCAAATCTTATGTGCATAGCCACTCACCTTTCAAAGAGGGGGCGGGCGATCTTCTTGTATAAAAGGATCGTCAGCAAACTGACGGAAAGCCCCTTTAATAGATTCAGGGGGGCAACCGCAAACAGCACAAAGGTGCCTACATTTGTAATGGCGCTGTTGATGGCGGTGCCCATTCCCACGATGACCTCCAGGGGCATACCGTAAAGCTGGGCAAACTTGGGAAGCAGATAGAAGGCGTTGAAGGCGCTGCCTAAAACACAGATACAAGCCGTGCCCAGCAGGCAGGAAAGGATAGCACCCTTCCGGGTGTGCAGGAACCGATAGCAGGCGGCTGCCGGAAGTACAAGACAGCAGCCTACGGTAAAGTTGGCAAATTCGCCTACGAAGGCGGTGGCGGTGCCGTCAAACAAAAGGTTCAGAAGGATCTTTATGCCCTCGCAGGCCACCGCGCCGGAGGGCCCTACAAAGAAGCCGCACAAAAGCACCGGCAGCTCAGAAAAGTCTAATTTATAAAAGCCGGGGGCCAGGAAGGGAAGGGGAATTTCCCAAAGCATCAGCACAGCGGCCAGCGCCCCGCAAAGGGCAATGATGGTGAGCCTGCGGGTGGGGGAAAGACTGCGCTTCCCGGGGGAATACCGCTCCAAAAGCCTTGCGCCGAAATAAAGGCCAAGGACGATCAAAAAGCATACTGCCACGAAGCCGGCATTATCCAAAAAAGCCTGCCAAAGTTTTTCCATACGGACCTCCTGAAAATGTAAAAATGCGCCCCGGGCATAGACCCAGGGCGCAGAAATCGCAAACGCACTTCTTCCATCCAGACTTTAGCAAAACGCTTTCACTGTCGGCACCGGAATCACACCGGTTCGGCGATTGGGAGAACCAAACCGCTCGCGGGCTTTACCGCCGGTGGGGAATCACACCCCGCCCTGAAGTACCTTTTTTATACCATCTGAGAAAGCGGTTGTCAAGGGTGTGCAGGTGTGATAAAATAGTAGGTGAATATAATGGACAATTGAAAATGGACAATGGACAATGAATGTGTCTGCTTTGCAGACCTATTTGAATATATCCGCAAAGCGGATACTATAATTGTCAATTGTCAATTGTACATTGTCCATTAACTTGGCATCTTAAATGTCCGTACCTGTCCGCTGGGGCAGGTGTCGGTCACATCACCGCCAATGATCTCGTTTTTATACACCAGCAAGGTGGCGTATACCGGGTCTGTGGCCCCGGGGAAATTCTGGATCTTATACACATAGCGCATCACGATCTTTCCGGCGTACTGACTCAGATCATAGCCCTGGGTCTTTTGCAGGGCGTTGTAGCGGTCATATACGGCGGTGGACTTTTCTGGGATCCGCACCTGCCCGGATTCTACCGGGGATTCGGCCACCTCCCAGCCAAAGCTTTTCAGAAATTGCACCCGGGCAGTATTGTCGGAAACACCCGGCGCGGCAGTGGGCGCGGCGTCTCCGCCTCCAAACAGAAAAATGATCCCAACGATCAGGGCCACCGCGGCCAAAAGAGCAAGCAGTGTTTTCTTTATGTCCACCTTTGCGGTCATAAACATCATATACGAATCCCTCCCGAAGATACTTGGCATTATAGCCTATTCTCCCGGGGGACAGGATAGAACGGAGAAACTATGGAACGATTGGATAAATTCCTCTGCGATTGCGGCATCGGCACCCGAAGCCAGGTCAAAAGCATCTTAAAAGCAGGCCGTGTCACTGTGGACGGTAAATGGGAAAAGGACGGCGCAAAGAAAATTGACCCCCAGACCCAAAAGGTTTGCCTGGATGGGGAAGCGGTGTCTTCTCTGGGGCAGGTGGTGGTGATGCTCCATAAGCCGGCAGGCTTCGTCACAGCCACAGAGGATGCCCGGGAGAAAACAGTGATGGAGCTGCTTCCTCCTGCAATGAAGCACTGGGACTTAAAGCCCATCGGCAGGCTGGATAAGGAAACGGAAGGACTTTTGCTGTTTACAAACGACGGCGACCTGCTCCACCGGCTCATCACGCCCTCCAAGGGCGTAAAAAAGGTGTATATCGCCTGCCACGAAGGCATCGCCACCCTGGAGGATGTGGCGGCCTTCCGGGAAGGACTTGCCCTGAAGGACGGCACCCTCTGCCGGCCTGCAGTGCTTGAGATCCTGGAGCCGGGGAAAAGCCGGGTGACGGTGGAGGAGGGCAAGTACCACCAGGTACGCCGGATGCTGGCAAGCCGGGGCCTTCCGGTGACCTATCTGAAAAGAGTGGCGGAGGGCGGACTTTCCTTAGGGGATTTGCCTCTGGGACAAGTGCGGCAGTTAACTCCGGAGGAGTTAACAATGATATCCGCTCCCTGGGGTCGCGGATGATATACCTGGCGGTATGATATCTGCTTTGCAGATGATATACGCTGCGCGTATGTAGGAGCGGATATTATATCATATTTGCTATAGGCAAATATATCATACGGCGTAGCCGTATATCATATCGGAGATATATCATTAAAACATATGCTATTACGCAGAAATAAGCGATTGAGGTGATGATTGTGACAGAGAATAAATTGCTGACAATGTCTTATGAGTTTGCGGTTGCGGTCGTGAATCTTGTAGATAAGACCAAATTTCCGAAAAGCTCTTATATGACGGAACAGTTAGCAAGAGCCGGAACTTCCATTGGCGCAAATGTTCACGAGGCGCAGTATGCGCAAAGCAAGAAGGATTTTGTAGCAAAATTAGAGATTGCCCTAAAGGAATGCAGCGAGACAAGTTACTGGCTCAAACTTATGTATGATACAGGGCGGCTGGATGTGTCTACGTATGAACAAACGGCAAAGATGTGCGGAAACATTCAGAGACTTTTGATTGCTTCCTGTAAGACGGCAAAACAGAATCAACGACTTGAGTGAAAATGATATTCGCTCCCTGGGGTCGCGGATGATATACCTGGCGGTATGATATCTGCTTTGCAGATGATATACGCTGCGCGTATGAACAGACGCCTGATAATCCAGTATTTGGGATTTTGCACAACAAACGGCTATCTTTTTTCGACAAAATCACAAAAACCCCTTGCAAAATGCGCAAAAGGTCGCTATAATGATAGTGCTATTTTGTACATAACGCATTTCACTGAGAAAATAGGAGGACTGAAATAATGTCTAACAGCGTATTTCAGAGCGTAATTTTGCAGCTGCGGGAGATCCCCGGCAGAGCCTTTGGCGTCATTGATACGGACGGCCATGTGGTGTCCTGCACCGATGTTTCCCTTCTGGGCGAGCACTGGGCGGATGCGGCGGTGAAGGTTGCCGCTTCCGGCGGTAATGTGGTTTCCTTTGGTCAAAAGACCTTCCGGGCCATTTTGAGCGCCACCGGGTATTTTGAGTATGCAGTGTTCTGCACCGGCGATGATGAGCAGGCAAAGGCCTATTGCTCCATGGCTTACATATGCTTAAACGATGCCAAGGTCTTCTATGAAGAAAAGCACGACCGGGGCACCTTTGTGAAGAACATTATTATGGATAACATCCTTCCCGGTGATATCTACATCCGGGCCAAGGAGCTCCACTTTGCCACCGATGCCAACCGGGCGGTGTACCTGGTGCGGCAGGTAGGGGGCAGCGATGTGGCCGCCGTGGATGTGCTGGGCGGCTTGTTTGCCGACAAGCAGCAGGATTTTGTGCTGAGCATCAACGAAACGGATATCGCTATTGTCAAGCAGCTTCCGGGCAACTACAAGCCCGGTGACCTGGAAAAGATCGCCGCTAAGGTGGAAAAGACGCTGAAGACTGAGCTTTCCATCAAGTGCGTCATCGGTATCGGTACCGTTGCCGAGCACCTGCGGGAGCTGGCGGATGCTTATAAAGAAGCCCAGACCGCCATCGATGTGGGCAAGGTGTTCGACACCGAAAGAAGCATCATCAACTATGAAAACCTGGGGATCGGCCGTCTGATCTATCAGCTGCCCACCACCCTTTGCGATATTTTCCTGACGGAAGTGTTCAAAAAGAGCTCTATTGACGCTCTGGACCAGGAGACTCTGTTTACCATCAATAAGTTCTTTGAGAACAATCTGAATGTTTCCGAAACCTCCCGGAAGCTGTTTGTCCACCGGAACACCCTGGTATACCGCCTGGAGAAGATCAAGAAGCTTACCGGTCTGGACCTGCGCCAGTTCGACCACGCCATCGTTTTCAAGGTGGCCCTGATGGTCCGCAAGTACCTGTCCAGCAGAGATGCAAGATAACAAATGCCGAGGCACACTTTCTTACGGAAAGTGTGCCTCTAATGATATCCGCTCCCTGCGGTCACGGATGATATACCTGACGGTATGATATCTGCTCCGCAGATGATATACGCCTTGCGTATAAAGGAGCGGATATTATATCATATTTCCGCTTGCGGAAATATATCATTCGGCAAAGCCGTATATCATATCACGCAAGTGATATATCATTTTCAGCTGTTCCAAATTCTCCCAAAATAATGAACAAACTGCAAATTATCCTCCGTTTTTGCCTTTTTTAATGGTTACAGATTGACATAATTTTTGCGGTATGGTACAATTTCAGTATCCTAAAAATGGAGTATTATGTCCATGATCTTGTTTAATGATGTTAAGAAATCCTACACTCCCGGCACCCAGGCCCTGAAGGGCGTTTCCGTGCAGATCGATGATGGAGAATTTGTGTTTTTGGTAGGCCCCTCCGGCTCCGGCAAATCCACCATCATTAAGCTTATTTCCGGTGAGCTGCGGCCAACTTCCGGCTCTGTCCACGTGAACGGCTACTGCGTGGAGCGGATCCGCCGGCGGGAGCTTCCGTATATGCGCCGCACAGTAGGCGTGGTCTATCAGGATTTCCGCCTGATCGACACTATGACGGTCTATGAAAATGTGGCCTTTGCCATGCGGGTCATCGGCGCAAAGGAAAAGGAGATCCGGGAGCGGGTCCCCTATGTGCTGGACCTTGTGGGCATTGGCGGTATGGCAAACAACTATCCCAATAAAATATCCGGCGGTGAGCAGCAGCGGCTTGCCATTGCAAGAGCTCTGGTCAATAACCCCTCCACCATTATTGCCGACGAGCCCACCGGCAACTTGGACCCCGCCAGAGCCAAGGAGATCATGACCCTTCTGGAGGAGATCAACAACTTAGGCACCACGGTGCTGGTGGTGACCCACGCCTGGGACCTTGTGGAGGCATTCCACAAGCGGGTGGTGGCAATTAACGAAGGCTTAGTGGTAAGCGACGGAACGGAAGGTATTTTTAAGTATGAAGATCAATAACATCGGATATTTGCTCAAAGAGGGCTTCCGGGGCATTTTTCTCCACAGGTTTATGTCCTTTGCCGCTGTATTCGTTACGGTGGCCTGCCTGCTGATCCTTGGCTCCATTACCGCCATTACCCATAATCTGAGCCTGATGGTGGATGAACTGAACAGCAACAGTGAGATCCTGGTGTATATCGATGATACATATACCCTGGATAAGGCAAAGCAGGTGGAATCCCGGGTGCGGCTGGTGGATAATGTGAGCCAGGCGGATCTTGTGACCCGGGAACAGGTGCTGGAGGATTTCCGGGATTCCTTCACCGACCCCAGCCTTTTGGAAACCGTCACCCCCGATACCTTTGAGTACCGGGTAAGGGTGCTGCTTCTGGATAACACCAAGCTCTCCGAAACCCGGGACAGATTGGCCCTGGTGCCCGGCGTTACCGAGATCACCTCTCCCGACGGCCTGATCGAAGGCTTCACCAATATGCAGGAAGTCCTGCGGATCGTTTCCGTGGTGATGGTGGTGAGCCTGCTGTTCGTTTCTCTTCTGATCATCTCCAATACCGTCAAGATGGCGATGACCGACCGCAAAAATGAAATCGCCATTATGAAAATGGTTGGCGCCACCAACGGCTTTATCCGTCTTCCCTATGTGGTCCAGAGCTTTACCTTAGGTATGCTGGGTGCGGGCGTGGCCTTCGGCCTGGAGTGGTTGCTTTACGATGCCATCGCAGGCAAGCTAAACGCCTATACAAGTCTTAGCTTCCTGTCCTTCGTGCCCTTCACCCAGATCCTGCCCCTGATGATCCCTGTGTTCCTGGGCTTCGGCCTGTTCGTAGGTGTGGTGGGCGGCTTTGGCTCTATTAAGAAAGCGTTGAAAGTGTAATTATGTAACCGTCTGTGAATAAAAGGATATATTGTGCAATGAAACATAAAATAAAATGGATATCTGTGATCGCTCTGGTGCTTGTGATGGCACTGTCCCTGGGCTTTGTGGGGAAAGTCACCACCGGTACTGCCCAGGCGGCTACTTCCAGTGAGCTGGAAGAGCAGCTGGAGGAGCTGGAGCGGCAGAAAAAGGAAAAAGACAAGGAAATGAAGGACCTGCAAAGTCAGATCGATGCCAATGCGGACGAAATGACCAAGCTGGTCCAGCAGAAAAATGTGGTGGAGCAGGAAATGAATATCCTGCGGGAAAAGCTGCGGCTTACCAACAGCGAGCTTTCCGCCTACGGCCTGCTGATCGCGGATAAGCAGGAGCAGCTGGATATCGCCCAGGAACGGCTTGCCAAGCTCCAGGAGGAGAACAAGCAGCGCATCCGGGCGATGGAAAAGAACAGCCGGGTGTCCTTTTGGTCGGTGCTGTTCAGCTCCAACAGCTTTATGGAGTACTTAGACCGGATGAAGCTGATCAAGGAGATCCGGGAAGAGGATAACCGCCGCCTGCAGGAAATGAAGGACACCGCAGAGCTGGTGGAACAGGCCAAGGAAGAATTGGTAGAAAAGCAGGCGGCCCTGGAAGAAAGCCGTAAGGAAATGGAAGCCATGCAGGTCACCCTCCAGGAAAAGCGTGCCCAGGCAGATGAGATCCTTATTGAACTGAAAAAGGACACCGATGAGCTGGAAGCTCTCCACGCCAAGCTGGAGGACGAGGAGCAGGCCCTTCTTCTGGAAATGGCCAAAAAGGAAGACGAGATCGACGAAGCCAAGTACAGAGAATGGCTGGCGACCGCCATCCCCCAGGGCACCGGCAACACCGTCAACGGCATCACCTGGATCATGCCCACCCTCTATAAGGGCGTTTCCAGCTCCTTCGGTATGCGCTGGCACCCCATCGACCATGTGTATAAAATGCACAACGGTGTGGACCTGCCCGGCACCACCGGCACCCCTGTGGTGGCGACCCGCAGCGGCGTGATCACCACCGCCGTGTTCCATAAGACCTGCGGTAACCACATTTGGATCAACCACGGCGATGGCTATAAGAGCGTGTATATGCACTTGGATACGATGATCGTTTCCGTAGGTGACTATGTGGTGGCAGGCCAGCAGATCGGTACATTGGGCAACACCGGCGGCTCTACCGGTCCCCACCTGCACTTTGGTGTAGCATATAACGGCAACTATATTGACCCCATGCCTTTGGTTAAAAAATAAGGGAGGATAAAAAATGAAAAAGAAGCAAAAGCTGTTTACTGCCATTATGGCCGGCTTCCTGGCTGCGATCCTGGTTTTGGGCCTGGTGGCAATGGCACTGCCTTACATTGTTTGATCTAATCTTGGCCCACTCTTTGAGGGGGCTGGCAAAACCGCAGGTTTTGACTGGGGGAGTGTCGTATTTGCGATAGCACACTCCCACCGTCTTTTGCTTTGCAAAATCCACCTCCCTCAGAGAGGGAGGCGAGAATCGACCCCCTCCTTGAGGGGGTCAATATTTCTGGTTGGTTATTTAAGATCAGGAGGGATCCTATGGAAAACAAAATCGTTAAAGGCCTGATCAAGGCCCTGTCCTATATTTTGGTGGCAGCTCTTACCTTTGTGGTGACAGTGGTGTTGGTGCTGCCCACGATGAAGTACTACGATAGCTATGTGCCGCTGCGGACCCCGGAAGGGGAGGTGGCCGCCGGTGCGGAGAAATTAGAGGAGCTTCTGAATGTGATCGACACCGGCTTCATTGGACAGGTGGATATGGAGCAGATGATCGATCTGGCAGCCGCCGCTATGGTAATGGGCACCGGCGACCAGTGGAGCTACTATATCAGCGCTTCGGAAATGGAAAGCCATAATTCCCAGAAGGAAAACGCCTATGTGGGCATCGGCGTGACCATTACCACCGAGGATATGAGCCAGGGCTTCGTCATTGAGCGGGTAGAGCCCAGCGGCAGCGCCCAAAAGGCAGGCATCCTGCCCGGGGATATCCTCATCGAAGCGGAAGGGCAGAATCTGGTGGGGAAGGACCCCAATGCCGCCTCTGCCATCATCCGAGGCGAGGAGGGCACCGATGTTACGGTGAAGGTCCTTCGCAATGGACAGACCCTTACCTTCACGATGAAGAGAATGAGAATTGTGGAAAAAGTGGCGACCGGCACCCTTTTAGAGGGAAATGTCGGCTATATCGTCATTAAAAACTTCAATGAACGGTGCGCTGCCGAAACCATTGCCTGCATCGAGAGCCTTATGGAGCAGGGGGCGACCAAGCTTCTTTTCGATGTGCGCTTCAACGGCGGTGGCTATAAGGACGAATTGGTGGACCTGCTGGATTACCTGCTGCCCGAGGGCGAGCTTTTCAGAAGCGAGGATTATACCGGCACTGTGGAAACCGATACCTCCAACCCCTCCTGCCTGCGCCTTCCCATGGCTGTGCTGATGAACAGCTACAGCTACAGCGCCGCGGAATTCTTTGCCGCAGCCTTAGAAGAATATGAATGGGCCTTCACAGTGGGCCAGCATACGGTGGGCAAGGGCTATTTTCAGGTGACCATCCCCCTGTCTGACGGCTCTGCAGTGGCCCTGTCCGTGGGCAAGTATTATACCCCTGTCAGGGGTGTCAGCCTTGCGGAGGTGGGCGGCCTGGAGCCTACCATTGCCGTGGAGGTGGACGAGGAAACGGAAGCGCTGATTTATTCCGGCCTTCTGGATCCCATGGAGGACCCCCAGGTCTTGGCAGCACTGGAAGCACTGAAGTAAGTTAAAAGATCGCAAAGAGGCACCATCCGTTCGGAAGGTGCCTCTAATGATATCCGCTCCTTCAAACGCTTTGCGTAGGAGGAAATATATCATTAAAATGGGGTGTATTTATGGGGAAACCTTTAGAAAACACTTGACTATCCCCACCTTTTCCTCTATAATGTTATGGACTATCTTTATACCCCAAGAAAGGAACTTGCAATTATGGCAAAGGAATTTAAGATTACCAGCCTGCGTCTTGCTGACCTGGAGAAGGAACTGACTTATTTGAAAACCACCCGTGAGCGGGAGATCGCGGCTATGATCGCCGAAGCCCGTTCCTACGGCGACTTGTCTGAAAACTCTGAATACGATGCCGCCAAGAACGAGCAGGCAAAGCTCTATGGCCGTATTGCTGAAATTGAGGATATCCTGTCCCACGCTGTCATCATTGAGGATGAGAACGAGGCAAACGGTCGTGTTGGCCTGGGCTGCACCGTTACCGTGGAAGATCCTGCCACCGGTGCACGGATCGACTACCGCATCACCGGCTCCCAGGAAGCCAATCCTATGGAATACAAGCTTTCCGATGACTCTCCCTTCGGCCGTGCCGTTGTGGGTAAGTCCATCGGTGATACCTTCATTGTGAATGCACCTTCCGGCTCTTATGAGAGGAAGGTCGTGGATGTAAAGCGCGAGGGCTAAGCTATGGCAAATTTTGTACCCCAGGCAGAACTGCCTGTATCTGAGCAGGCCCAGATCCGTCGGGATAAGCTGGAGGCTCTCCGTGCCGAAGGCCGGGACCCCTTCCTGCAGACCAAGTTTGCATTCGATCCCGACTCTGCCGCCATCAAGGCAGATTACGAAGGCTATGAAGGCAAGACTGTGAAGGTAGCGGGCAGGCTCATGAGCAAGCGGGGCCAGGGCAAGGTAATGTTCTGCGACCTGCAGGACTCCACCGGCCGGATCCAGCTGTTCGTGAAGATCGACGAGCTGGGTGAAGAGGAATATGCACGCTTTAAGAAGAATGATATTGGCGATATTCTTGGCGTGGAGGGCGAGATCTTCAAGACCAAGACGGAGGAAATTTCCGTCCGTGCCAAGAAGGTCACGCTGCTTTCCAAGTCTTTGCTGCCCCTTCCTGAAAAGTACCACGGCCTGACTGATAAGGAACTGCGTTTCCGTCAGCGGTATGTGGACCTGATGGTCAACCCGGAAGTAAAGCGAAACTTCGTTATCCGCAGCCAGTTCATCAAGTTTATGCGCAATTACCTGGACAGCCGCAACTATATCGAAGTGGAGACCCCGGTGCTGAATACCATTGCCGGCGGCGCCGCTGCCCGTCCCTTCATTACCCATCATAACACCCTGGATATCGATATGTATATGCGTATCGCCACCGAGCTGCCCCTGAAGCGGCTGATCATCGGCGGTATGGACCGGGTGTATGAAATCGGCCGTATCTTCCGCAACGAAGGTATGGACCCCAAGCATAACCCGGAATTCACCACCGTGGAGCTCTATGAAGCCTACGCCGACTTCCACGATATGATGGACATCGCCGAGGGCATCATCTCCGGCGCTGCTAAAGAGATCCTCGGTACTTACGATATCGAGTGGATGGGCCAGAAGATCAGCTTGGCTCCCGGCTGGCGCAGACTTTCCATGGTGGACGCAGTTAAGGAATATGTGGGCACCGACTTTGGCGCCATCACCGACGACGCAGAGGCTGTGGCTGCCGCCAAGACTAAGGGCGTGGAGCTTGCCGATGCGGCGGAAAAGACCTGGGGCAATGCCCTGTATGCCTGCTTCGACCAAAAGGTGGAGGAGCACCTGATCCAGCCCACCTTCATCACGATGTACCCTGTGGAAGTGAGCCCGCTTACCAAGCGCAGCCCGGAGGATCCCCGGCTGACCGAGCGGTTTGAGCTGTTCGTCTGCCACAGTGAGCTGGCAAACG
>JAZQLG010000046.1:0-18913 GCA_045542575.1 Faecousia sp. | reverse complement strand
GGGGGGGGGGGGGGGGGGGGGGGGGGGTGTTGGGGGGGGGGGGGGGGGGGGGCGCCGGGGGGGGGGGGAGGAGCGACCTGAGCGAGTGGCCGCGGTCTGCGGAAAACAAGCCTGCTTTGACAGGCGAAGTTTTCGCAGGGTACCGCAACAGGAAGCAAGCAACTCAGCGCCTTCCCTGGCCGTTTCTTTGCTTCATTTCTTGACGGGACAAGAAATGAAGGCCCCCGGCAGGGCAACCATTTGAAGGGAATGATTGTATATCATATCAAAGATATATCATTCAATGATATCCGTTCTTTGAACGGATGATATACCCTTCGGGTATGATATCTGCTTCGCAGATGATATATGCCAGGCATATGAAAAGGTAGACTGCTTTCTAAAAGCAGTCGACCTTTGGTTAGATCGCTCTTGTCCATTCCGTAATGAGCCAGCCGGGGATGAGCCAGATGAGCTGATACAGGAACATATTGACCGGGGTGATCAGGTGCAGCGCACCGATGACCACTAAAATAGCCAGCATCACAAGGCCCACAAACCCGCCGATCATTTGCACCACAGTGCCAAGCATAGAGGCGGTGTAGGCGCTCCGGGCGCCGGTGATGCCATAGGCAGAGGGGGCAAGACCGGGCTTGGTGGCAATGACGATGGGGGCGCTGTCCTCCTCCGGCACTTCACTGCGAAGGGCCTGCCGGGTGGGATAGTCGGGGAAGTGGAGCCGGCGGGCCCGGACACCGAACTTCTTTTGCAGGAAGGAGCCGGTCAGCATGGGGTCGGCGGCAACGATGGCCGGGCGCAGCCTGTAGTAGGAAGAAAGGGTGTGCAGACCGGCGGCGGATGCTTTGTTTTTGTCGTAGGAGATGGCGAAAATGCCGGAAAGCTCACCGTCTATGGCAACGCAGATGCTTTGGCCCATATATAGGCTTTCGTCTGCATCCACGCCCATTTGCCGCAGGAAGGAAAGGCTGCCTGCCAGCACGGGGATGCCTTCTACCTGACCGCCAACGCCGTGCTCGTAGGCCTGCAGATCGTCGGCCTCGCAGGTGCGGCCATTGTGGTTTTCCAAAAGGGTCATAAACAGGGGGGTAAGGCCGCTTTCCGTTGCGGCTATCAGAGCAGTGGCATAGGAAACCACTTCCTCAGGGGACAGGCTGCCAAAGAACTTGACACCGTTCATTTTGGCGCAGCCCTCCGGGAACAGGTCCTGGTAGGAAACAGGGTAATCAGCCTTGCCCTTGGCTTTTTGCAGTGCCTGCCAGCCGCAAAGGACAGTGCCCAGCTTGGCAAACCGCCGCTGCAAAAGGGCAACAGGCCGGGTGGATGTAATGAAGCTGCCGGCAGGCAGTGCAAGCAGCAGGCTCACGGCCCAAACCTGCACAGCGGCAGAAATGTCCTTCCAGAACACAGTGCCGACACCCAAAAGGAAGCTGATACAGAAAGAAACGATGGCATAAATGCCCTGGATCTTTTCCGGCAGGGAGCGGGTGTAAATGGAGTCCATAAACTGGTCCACCCGGGCTTCACCCTTTACAAAAAGCTTCCGTCCGTCCTCCTGCTTTACTGCGTAAGTACCTTCCAGACTGTTGGCCTTGCGCATGGTATCCAGCCGGGAAGAGAGGGTGGTTCGCTTGTGATAAGAGGCCAGTTGGGAGAAGGTCATTGCCAGGCAGAAGGCAGCGCAGCAGGGGATCCTGAGCTGCTGCAGGGCCAGCACACCGTCGGCGATGCAAACAAGGAAGCTAAGTCCCAGCAGGGTGTTGAGGGAGAAGCGCTTGCGGAACAGATCCGCAGCGCCTTCAATGAGCTGGAAGCTGCCCAAAAGGGCAGAAACAAACATGGCAAGGATCTGCCCGAACACAACAGCCCGGAGGTGGGCTTGCCCCACCACGCCGAAGGCCTGCAGGGCGGTAACGGTGGCGCAGAGCAGCACCACCACGAAATTGGCCAAAATGGCGGCAGCCAGCTTGCCGGTGCCCTTTTCTGCCATCTGGAAGAAGAGCCGTTCCGGCCCGGCAGTAAGCTGCTTTTTCAGCTCCTTGACCGGGTTCTGCTGGGGGTGCAGCACAAAGCGGCTTTGCTTTTCTTCCTTTTCCGGCTGGCTAAGGGGGAGCTTCTTGGTCTGCCCCAAATCGGAAGGCTCCACAGCCTGGGATTCCGGCAGCTCCACCCGCACAGTAGCATCCAGGTCGGCATCGGCAGGGGGATCTGCCCGCAGCTCCTCCAGGGAGGGCAACGCCTGGGTAGGTTCCAGCGTCTGCTGTGGCTCCTGCAGGTCGGCAACATCGTCCAAGCGGATGGTGTCCACCTCGTCTTCAAAGATGGCAGGCTCCGGCGCTTCAAAGAATTCCTGGGGGAGGGAGAAGTCCATTTCGTATTCCTCGGGCAAAAGGGCTTCTTCCGCTGCCGGAGCTTCTTCCGTTTCCGGGACTTCTTCCGTTTCAGGAGCTTCTTCCGCTGCCGGGATTTCCTCCTTCAGAAAGCTAAGGTCTAAATCCTCCAGCTCCTTTTCAGGAAGCTCCTGGGCGGCACTGCCAAACTCCCGGATGATGTCCTCAATATCAAATTGCTCGGTGTTGGGATTGCTCATAAGATCCACCTCACAGTGTTATAGGATGTTTTCAGCCCAGTCGCTGACGGACAGCCTCATAAAGAAGAATGGATGCGGCGGCAGAGGCATTCAGAGATGAGATCTGCCCCTTCATAGGAATGTGGACGGTCACATCGCAGTTTTTCTGCACAAGGCGGCTCATACCCTCTCCTTCGTTGCCGATGACGATGGCGGCAGGCACGGTAAGATTGGCCCGGTACATAGGAATAGAGCCTTCTGCGGCAGTGCCGAAGATCCAAACGCCCTTTTCCTTCAGTTCTTCAATGGCGTTGTTGATGTTTCCCACCCGGGCCACCTTCATATACTCAATGGCACCGGCAGAGGCCTTTGCCACGGTGGCGGTGAGTCCTACGCTTCTGCGCTTGGGAATGATCACGCCGTGGGCGCCGGCACATTCGGCAGAGCGCATAATGGCGCCTAAGTTGTGGGGGTCGGAAAGCTCGTCGCAGATCACCAAAAGGGGTGCTTCCCCCCGCTCGGCAGCCACGGCTAAAAGCTCATCGATGGTGGCGTATTCCCGGGCGGCAGCCAGTGCGATGATGCCCTGGTGGGCGTGGGTGGTGCTCATAGCATCCAGCTTCCTTCTGTCCACCGGCACAACTACAGCACCGGCTTCCTTTGCCTGGGCGGCAAGGCGCTGAAGGGCCCGGTCCGTATCGCCGCTGGCGATAAACACTTTGTCAATGGTCCTGCCGCTGCGCAGGGCTTCCGTCAGGGCGTTGCGGCCTTCCAGCTGGCCTTCGTTCTCCTCCGGCTGCTCCGCAGGCTTTGGGCGGCGGTAATTTTCTTTCATAGGAAATTCTCCCTTTTTGTATACTTATCTTAAGTATAGCAAAAAAATCCTACCGATACAACAGGAAATTCACAGAAAATTTACGCAGAAAGGGCACATCTTTCGTTGCCAGCGGGTGCAAACTGTGATATGATAGGAAATAACCGATCAGATGTTAAAAGGAGGAAGGTTCCTTGGATCAGAAGAAGAACGAAAATGAAAAAGAACCAAACGGCAAAAAGCCGAAAAGTATATGGCTGGCGCTGGTGATCACCATCGCTGTGGTGCTTGTGATCAGCGTGGCCTATAATATGCTCAGCCGCAGCCAGTACAAGGAAGTGGACTATAACGACTTTGCCACTGCCATGGAAAACGGTGACCTGGTGGAGGTGGAGCTGCAGTACGACCGGATCGTATTTTTGACCCGGCAGGAGGCAGAAAAGCCTGCGGCCCAGCGGAAGGCCTGCTTCACCGGACTGCCCCAGGGCGGTGACATGCTGGCCCTGGCAGATGCGCTGACCGCCCAGGGCGTAAAGGTCAATCAGGTGATCGTGGAGGATAACTCCACCATCATTATGATCCTTTTCTATGCGGGTATGTTCCTGGTCACCTTCCTGCTGATGCGCTCCATCACCAAGCGGATGTCCGGCGGCGGTATGATGGGCGGCTTTGGCAACAGCAAGGCCAAAATGTATATGGAAAAGAAAACCGGCGTCACCTTCGCCGATGTGGCGGGGCAGGATGAAGCAAAGGAATCTCTGCAGGAGATCATCGACTTTCTGCACAATCCTCAAAAATACGCCGAAATCGGCGCAAAGCTGCCCAAGGGCGCTCTTTTGGTAGGCTCTCCCGGTACTGGTAAGACCCTTCTTGCCAAGGCGGTGGCGGGGGAGGCCAATGTGCCGTTCTTCTCCATTTCCGGCTCCGACTTTGTGGAAATGTTCGTGGGCGTGGGCGCCAGCCGTGTAAGAGATCTGTTCCAGCAGGCGGCAAAGGTGGCACCTGCCATTATCTTCATTGACGAAATTGACGCAGTGGGCCGCTCCCGGGATTCCCGCTACGGCGGCAACACCGAGCAGGAGCAGACCCTGAATCAGCTTTTGGGCGAGATCGACGGCTTTGACGGCTCCAAGGGCCTTGTGGTCCTGGCGGCCACCAACCGCCCGGAAATTTTGGATAAGGCCCTTCTGCGGCCCGGCCGGTTTGACCGCCGTATCGAGGTGGATAAGCCCAATCTGCAGGGCAGACTGGATACACTGAAGGTGCATACCAAAAAAATCAAGCTTTCTGAGGATGTGGACCTGAAAAAGATTGCCCAGGCCACCGCCGGTGCGGTGGGCGCAGATCTTGCCAACCTTGTGAATGAAGCGGCGCTGCGGGCAGTCCGTCAGGGCAGAAAGGCTGTGAACCAGGAGGACCTGATGGTGTCCTTTGAAACGGTGATCGCCGGCACGGAAAAGAAAAACACGGTGCTCACCGATACGGAAAAGCGGATCGTTGCCTATCACGAGGTGGGTCACGCATTGGTGGCGGCCCTTGAAAAGCACGCCCAGCCTGTTTCCAAAATCACCATCGTGCCCCATACCTCCGGTGCGCTGGGCTACACCATGCAGATGCCGGAGGAGGAAAAGTACCTGCACACCAGAGAAGAGCTCTTAACCGAGCTTCGCACTCTGGTAGGCGGCAGAGCTGCCGAGCAGGTGGTGTTCGGGGTGCAGACCACCGGCGCAGCCAACGATATCCAGCGGGCCACCGCCACAGCCAAGCATATGGTGACCCTTTACGGTATGTCTGAGGAGCTGGGGCTGATGGCACCGGCCTCCGTTGCCAATGCCTACCTGGACAACCAGGCCTATTTGGATTGCTCCCAGGAAACTGCCGCCCGGATCGACCGGGAGGTAAAGACCATCCTGGATAAGTGCTTCGAAGAAAGCAAGGCCCTTCTCATCAATAACCGGGAGCTGCTGGACCAGATCGCCCAGCACCTTCTCATCAAGGAAACCATCACCGGCGACGAGCTGATGGCCTTTATCAATAAGGAATAAAAAAGAGGTGCAAAAGCACCTCTTTTTTATTCCTTTAATGGACAATGGACAATTATGGTGTCGGCTTTGCCGACATATTTTATGCGTTTGCGTAGCAAACACCTTCATTATGCATTATGCATTTTGCATTGTGCATTGTTCTGTAATGCCCTTTCCAACGGTACATTCCTTAACATAGGGGCAAACCTCATAATTGCAGTCCACATCCGTCAGCTTGCCGTCTTCCAGCACCACGCAAACGGTGCGGCTGCCGTCGAGAACCCGGCAGTAGCCGCTGAAGAACAGCTCCTTTTCCATCTTATTCCTCCACCACGCAGAAGCCCATAGGCTCCAATTCCAGCCAGTCCGGGGCAACGGCCCGCAGCTTCTTGCCGTAGAGGAGCCTTCCTGCGGGAACGGACCAGGAGTCATAGGAACGGTTTACATAAATCTTTAGACACTGGGTCGGGGTCTGCCTTGTAAAGCCCAGGTGACCGTCCTCAGATTTGAAGAAGGAAATATCTCCCTTCCCAAGGGCGGGGGCATTTTTCCGAAGCTGACCAAGCTGCATATAATGCTTTTGCAGAACGGTGTCCTCCTGTCCCCAGGGGAAGGTGCGGCGGTTGAAGGGGTCCTTTCCGCCCTCCATTCCCACCTCGTCGCCGTAGTAGATGCTGGGACTGCCGGGGAGGGTGTACTGGAGGAAGGCTGCCATTTCCAGCCGGGTAAGGGCGGTATCCCGCTGGCTGCGGGAGAGCTTGCGCTTGGCAAGAGCCTCCCGGCTGCCCTCGAAATCGTCCACCAGAGCCGTTAAGATCCGGGGGGTATCGTGGGTGCCCAAAAGATTCATATTGCTCAGCAGCACCTGGGGCGGATAGTTTTCCGCAATGGTCATCACCCGGTCCTTCAGGGCTCTGCCGTCGTCCCGGTCTCTGATAAACTGCAAAATGGCGGTGCGGAAGGGGTAGTTCATAATGCTGTCCAGCGTGCCGTCTGTAAAGTAGCGACGGCGTTTGCCGTAGGCCATCTTGTTGGAAGCATCCTCCCAAACCTCGCCCATCAAAAGGGCATCGGGCTTTAATTTCCGCAAATGGGTCTTGAGAATAGAGAGGAATTCATCAGGCAGCTCGTCAGCCACATCCAGCCGGAAGCCGTCAGCCCCCAGAGAAAGCCAGTGGGCGATGACGCTATTTTCAGAAGTGATGATATAGTCAATAAAGGCCGGGTCCATTTTGTTTACAGTGGGCAGGGTGTCAAAGCCCCACCAGCTGTTGTACCGGTCAGGCCAACTTTGGAAGGTGTACCAGCATCTGTAAGGAGAATTGGGGTCCTGATATGCGCCCTTGCCGGGGAAGCTGCCTTGGCGGTTAAAGTACAGGCTGTTTGAGCCGGTGTGGGAGAACACGCCGTCCAAGATCACCCGGATGCCTAAGTCGTGGGCGGCTTGGCAGAGGGCGGCAAACGCTTCTTCCGTGCCCAGCATGGGGTCCGGGGTCTTGTAGTCGCCGGTGTCATAGCGGTGACTGGAGAAGCTTTTGCTGATGGGATTCAGATACAAAATAGTAGTGCCTAAGGAGGCAATATAGGGGAGTTTTTCGGTAATGCCCCGGAAATTGCCGCCGTAAAAGTCGTTGTTAAGCACCAGCCCCTCCTTGGTAGGCTGCCAGCAGACCTCCTCGTTCCAGCTTTCGTGAAGGGTGTAGGGGGTCAGCTTGCCGGTCAGGTCGCACTGGCCCTTTTTGTAAAACCGGTCCGGGAACACCTGGTAGATCACTGCGCCCTGTGCCCAGTGGGGGGTGACGAAATCGGAAGGCACACAGCTAAGCTGCCACAGATCGCCCGCTTCCATATTGGTGTCGTCCCCGACTTTGAACAGGCGGAAGCAGCTATCCTTTTTGGTGATGTGGAAGCGGTAGAAGTAAAGACCGGGTTTTTCCAGGGTAAACCTGCCTTCAAACCGCTGATAAGCCCCCTTTTCATCCAAAAAGGGCAGCTCCACCGTCTTATAGGGAGCGCCGTTTTCTTCCTGCAAAAGGCACTCCACCTTCACAGCGCCCACAGAGGCGGGGATGTGGATATTCAGCTTGCACACCTGCCCCGGCGTAACACAGCCAAAGGGACTTTTGTGCTCTTTTTTCTTGGAGTCGAACAGAATACGCATACTTATTCCTCGGCATTCGTAACTTTGTAAAGGGCCAGCAGCTCTTTTCTGCCGGAAACGGCCAATTTGCCGTATAGATTCTTGTTGTGGTATTTCAGGGTGTTTTCCTTAATGGAAAGCTTTTCCAAAATTTCCTGAGTGGAAAGGCCTTCCACATAGCAATCGAAGACGGCCTTTTCCTTTTTGGTGAGGGTGGGCAGGCCCTCCCGGAACAGGGCAAGCTGCTCTGGGTCCACCGGGGTGCTTTCCCCCTGGGGGACAGGGGGGCGCTTTTCCGTTTCCTTGATAAAGAAATGAAGACCCAGCAGGAAAAGCTCGCTGATGATGTAGGAAAGGGAGAGAATTTCAAACTGAAGTGTTACAAATTGCTCCACAAGCCACACACCGATGTTTACAAACACCGCCATTGCCAAGATCAGGCCGTAGGCGGGGAATTGGAGCCGTTTTTTCAGAATACCCCGGACGATGACAACGATCATAGAGCCGAAGTAACCGAAAAGGTACAAATAGTAAAGGGTGTGAAGGGGGCCATAGACCTTTTGCAGTGTGCCCACACCGCTGACAACAGCAAAGGAAACTTCCTTATAATAGATGGGCAGCACACCGGGGCTGGCGGCGACCAAAAAGACCAGTCCGCCCAGGCCTGACAGCAGGCCGGGCAGCCACTTGGGGTAGGGCAGCTTTGCCACCTTGCCGATGATCATAAACATAGAAAGGGGCAAAAACACAGAGCCTAAGTAGGAAAGACGGTTTGCCCAAAGGGCTTGGGGCAGGCTGCGGGAGAGCGCCAAAAGAAGATAGCCGCAGTTTACCACCAGCACCGAGCCAAGCAGAAGGAAAAACCAGGGGTCTTTCTTGCCGGAAAGGCAGCCATATACGATAAAGATCGCCAGGGACAAAAAAACAGCTATGCCGTAAACGGCCCAAAGGCTGCCGGATTTTTCGGAAGTGGAGCAGCCTGCCAGGCCTGCTGCCAGCAGGCAGAGCACCGGTAGGGTTTTACGCATAGGATCACGCCTTTCAAAGAAAATTTCCCACACTTTTTTTTCAAAACCCACACCAAATGCCTTTCAGGGGTGGGGAAAAAGGGGGATAGCGGGTGTAAAATAAAAGAAAATAGAAAATCTATTCCCAGTTTACCACAGAATGGACAAACCGTCAAGAAAACACAAAGATGGGAGGCGTTACGATGAAAAAGCTATTTGGTATCGTCCTTGCTGCAGCACTGCTTCTGTGTATGCTACCAACAGCTGTCTTTTCAGCTGCGGTGATCAACGAGGTTTTGCTCAGCTTGCCGGAGCCGATTGTGGGGCAGACACCGCCGAAGCCTACGGCACTTTCTGACGATGTTTCTGTTTATGCCTATGAGTGGTATCACGGCGGTGAGAGCCTTTCCAGCTTTGATATTCTTGAGAGCGGCGAGACTTACAAGCTGAAGGTCCGCATCACTACGCTAAAACAATTTTCCGACGATGTTTCGGTTAAGGTGAATAATTTTCCTGCAAATGTGCTGAAGATAGAGTATAACAACACGCATGTGGTGCTTGAGCGGACATTTGTAATGCCCCAACTGGGATACACTCTGTCTTTTGAGCCCGGATTGATGAGTAGCGGAACGATGGAGCCGATGAAGGGGAAAACGAGTTATATTCTTCCTCCCTGTACCTTCCCCGCACCTGTTGGAAAGGAATTTCGATATTGGAGGGTAGATGGCACCAACGACATGTATGAAGCCGGTGATACCATTATCCTTCGTGAAGATACCACGCTCATCCCTTCCTGGGGGGATGCTTCAACCCGCACAAAAATATCTGAGGTGGTTGCAGAGTCCAATGCAGAAAGTATTGTCAAGCTGTATGGTGTAATAAAAAACCCGGAGTTTACCGTTACGCAAGGCGCCCCTGCCAAGGTAATGAGTTCACTTGGAAACCTGAACTGGCAGAAGTATGTAGACGGAATCTGGGAAACCCAACAATCAGGGCGCTTCACTCCCGGCCAGTGGCGGATGTCTGCCTCTGTTCGAATTGACGGAGATGATGCAAATACCTACGAGTTCGGCAATTCTGTCACCTTTGTTGTAGACGGCAGGAGCTGGACAGCGGATAAGCCTAATAACAATGTGACCTATTGCTATGTACATGTGACATCCCCAACATTTGATATTGCCGATGACCCCAATACGAAACCGCTTCAGGAAATTACCTCCTTGAAGCTATCTGTCAGTGGCTATAAGGTGGGCGCTAAGGTCTCTAAAGCGCAGGTGAGCTGCAATGATCCCAATGTTTTAGTGAAGATCCACCAGTTTTCCGCTTTTACAGATAGCAACGCAGATGGTACGCCCGAAGATGTAGCTTCTGTGGGAGAGGTTTTTGAAGCCGATCTATTATATGCTGTGAATATTATCATCACGGCAAAGGATGGATATGATATCAGCAAACTGAGTGTGCCCAATGTTACGCTGAACGGCAGTACGGTATTGGGTTCTTACAACGCAAATGACGACCGGTATGAGGGAGTGGGCTTCTTGCCGGTTTTCGAAATATGTAAGATCTCCTTCTCTGCCGGCGGCGGCAATGGCACCATGCAGTCTGTCACAGTAGAAAAGGGAGCATATACATTGCCTCAAAGCAGCTTTACCGCGCCGGAGGGCAAGCAATTCAAAGCCTGGAGCGTGGGCGGCAAGGAAACCGCACCGGGCAGTAAGATCACAGTGAAGACGGATACGGTCCTTACCGCTGTTTGGGAAGATCTGCCTGCACAGGAGGTCACAACACCGGATACAAAGCCGGAGCCTACCGTTGCAGACCCCACTCCCGGCCAGGAAATTGACCCCACTCCCGGTCAGGAGATCAATCCCTCTTCCGGGGAAGAGGAAACGCCCGGTGAGGCCGACAAGGAAGCCCCAAAACCCGATTGGCTGCTTTATGGCGGCATAGGTGGCGGTGCGCTTGTTGTGATGGCGCTGCTCATCTTGCTTTTCCTTCGCAAAAAGAAAAAAGAAGCATAATATAGAATTTCTGTTTCTTGATTGCTACAGAACGAGCGAGCCGTCAAGAAAACACAAAGATGGGAGGCGTTACGATGAAAAAAGGCCTGACAATGATTCTATGCCTGGTGCTGCTGGTGGGCCTTGTGCCGGTCAGCGCTTTGGCAGCAACACAGATTACCTCGGTCACCGTTACCAATGTGCCGACACCATATGCGGGAAGTAAAGTACCTGTTGCCGCTACTGTGAACACCACCGGCGCCCAGTTTTATTCTATGGACTGGTACGATAAGACGGCAGGGCGGTTTTTGGAAAGCACCGATTATTTTACAGAAAACCATGTCTATGAGGTGCAGCTGTGGGTGGAAGCCAAGAGCGGCTATGAATTTCGTACAAGCGGTGCAGTTCCCAACGTCACTGCCACAGTAGGCGGAAAAACCGCCACCGTCAGCAAGGCCTACGAGTATCAAGCATGGGCGATGATCGTGGTATCCTATACCTTTGAACCCTGCGGAAAAAAAGAGATCAAATCTGTAGACCTGCAGCTGGAGGGCATCACAAAGCCGGGCAACGGACTCCGGGCGGAGCAAGGCCAGTATGTTCCTTTTTCCATCCAAAGCGGTGATGAAAAGGTGATGCTCTATCCGCAGCTGCACACCCGCTATTATCCCTATGGATTTCGTTGGTCAAACTCCACCAAGGATACCGTAGCCTACGAAGGCGACCGTTTCCAGGGTGGCTGCGACTATTATGTGACCATTGCACTAAAGCCCCGGGACAGTGCCTTTACTTTTGCAGATGACTTTACCGCCACCATCGGTGGCAAAAGCGCCCAGATAAAATCCTTAGGCAAAACCTATGCGGAGATCAGCGTGGAGGTCACTTGCATCGGTACGATCGTGGGCGGCAATATTAATCCTGTGGTATCTCTTCCCCGGGATGGCAACGCTCCGGATTACAGTCTGACGTATGACAACTGCGAGCATATTGACTATGCCACTGTGACCGGCTGGTACGATGTAGAGACCGGCGCAAGACTTCTGACCTCCGAGCATCAATTCCGTGGAGGCAAGCAATATCGGGTGGAAGTGGAATGCACGGCTTCCTATGCCTATAAGTTCCAGCGGGATGCCAATGACAAGATGGAATATGCCCCCATGATCACCGGCGAAAAAGTAGATAGCTACAGCTTCGGTTATGATAGCTATCGGGGCAGAGAAGTGATTAAGCTCGTCAAGACATTTACCGCACCTGTACCGGATCATACCCACACCGACAGTGGCTGGCAGTGTGATGAAAGCGCTCACAAAAAGTACTGTAGCGTCTGTGGGGAGAGTATGGGCGGCGGCGCCCATTACGGCGGCAAGGCCACCTGCTTAGAGGGCGCAAAATGCGATGTGTGCGGCTATAGCTACACCGAGCCTACGGAAGAACATACCCCCGGCACCCAATGGACGGCCTGCGGCGATCTGTACCATGCCCATCTTTGCACTTTGTGCGGCGCTCACTGTGATCCCGAAGATCACGAAGCAGGCCCTGCCGGCACCTCCGATGCAGCGGTGGTTTGTAAGGTTTGCGGCTATGTGATGAGCGAGGCAGAAGATACCACTCCCACAACCCCTGCCGCCACGGAAGAACCGACCCCGGGCGCAACAGCAGAGCCTACCCCAGGCGCCACAGAAGAACCTGCCCCGGATGGAACGGAGCCTCCTGCAACCGATGCCCCCTCTGCATCCGTAGAAGGTGGAGAAAATACCCCACCTTCCGGTGAAGACGATTCCGAAACCGGCTGGCTTTTGTATGCCGCCGTGGGTGGCGGTGGGCTGGTGCTGCTCTCGGCACTATTGTTTATCCTGCTCCGCAAAAAGAAGAAATGAGGTGCTCTTATGAAAAAGATCCTTAGCGTTGTGCTTCTGCTGGCATTGTGCCTTAGCCTTTTGCCCCTGTCTGCAAGCGCGGCAACCACGATTGACAGCGCTGATATTGCGATCACCCATCCTGTCCATTTGGCAAATCCCGATCCCTTCCTGCAGGTATACGGCAACTGTCAGGTGGATACCACTTACAATTCCGATGGTTTTCAAAACGGTCTGCGTTGGAAAGAAATCGCTTCCGGCAAAACCATGGGTGCTTCGGACACCTTTGTGGGTGGAAAACAGTATGAGCTGTCTGTTTTGTTACTTTCCAAAACCGGCTATGCTTTTTCCGCTTCCGCAACCACGGTCACGGTAAACGGTGACCCTGTTTCTTTGACGGTGCTGGATGTAAACCGGGCAAAAGCGTCCATTACCCTGACTGCTGACAATCTGTACATCAACCATGTGACCATCACCGGCCTGGAAGTCCCCAAGGTGGGCAATACACCGAATTATTCCGCCAGTGTCCGGGAAGACACCTGCAATGTGTACCTTGTAGATCAGGAGACGGTAATCAACGGTGTTTTCTGGATTGACAGCACTGCGGGAGCGCTTCTTGCATCCGGTGATCAATTTGTGGCAGGCCATGTGTATGTTGCAGGCGTTATTATTCAAGCAAAGGCGGGGTATGAGTTCCCCCGAAATATGCAGGCATCCGTAACCGGAGCGACCCGCACCGAAGTTCAGGTCAGCTATAACCAGCCTGGTTTTTGTCAGGTGGCGGCAGAATATCCTGCCCTTGCTGAAGAGCATACCCATACTCCCTCCGAATGGCGCACAACAGGGGCGTATCATTATAAGGCCTGCACGGAATGCGGGGATTTTTTGGAGCAGGAAGACCATACAGGAGGCGCAGCCACCTGCTTGGAGGGCGCAAAATGCGATGTGTGCGGCTATAGCTACACCGAGCCTACGGAAGAACATACCCCCGGCACCCAATGGACGGCCTGCGGCGATCTATACCATGCCCATCTTTGCACTTTGTGCGGCGCTCACTGTGATCCCGAAGATCACGAAGCCGGCCCAGCCGGCACACCGGGCGCTGATGTGGTCTGCAAGGATTGCGGCTATATCATCGCCCCCGCAAAGGACCATGTCCACAGCTTGGAAAAGCATCCCAAAGTACCTGCCACCTGTATGGAAGCAGGGAAGATCGAATACTATACCTGCGACGGCTGCTCGGGCGTATTTAAGGACGAACAGGGCATCAATGCCATCCAGACAAGCGATGAGCTGATCATCGGTGCGCTGGGGCATACCCCCGGGGAAAACTGGGAAAAAGACAGTATCTGCCACTGGCGTATCTGCACCGCCTGCGGAGAGGAGTTGGCAGAGACCAAAATGCTCCATGAAATAAAGGAGGGCGTTTGCGCTACCTGCGGCTACGCAGAAGAACAAACGCTTCCGGAGGATACGCCGGCTACCGATGCGCCTTCTGACCCCGGACAGGGGGAGGAAGAGCCCAAACCTGACTGGCTGACCTATGCAGTCATAGGCGGCGCCGGCCTGCTGCTGATTTTGTGCATCGTCTTTGCCTTGGCAAAGAGAAAAAATAAAAAGAAAGGATGAAACACAATGAAAAAATGGATCGCGATCGTACTGGCAGCCACCCTGTGCCTGTGCCTGTGCTTGTTTGCGGGCTGCAGCAAGGACAAGAAGGATGACCCTGTCACCATTGTAGGCACCTGGGAATATGAAGGTATGGATGCTGCCTACATATTCAACGAAGACGGCACCGGTGCTTACCGCTTTTTCGGAACGGAGCTGCCCTTCACCTACACCGATAGAGGAGAAAGTGTCAGCATCCTGTATGATGGCAACACAGATGCCAATGTGTTTGCCTACACCATCAGCGGAAAGACCCTCTCCATTGAAGACAGCTTCGGCGAAATCGTAGAGTATCAAAAAACCAAATAACAGACTAAAATCCCCCGGCGTGCGGCTGCACATCGGGGGATTTGCTTTTAATATAGGGCGGTGGTGGGCTTGCCGGTGCGGAAGATCTCGTAGTAGTACACAGGCAGGGCGCTCCAGCCGTGACACCGGCTTCCGGAGGAGGTGGTGGTGTCCGGGTCGTATTCCCAGAAGGAGGTAGCCCCCTGGTCCAGCATATACTTGTACTTGCGGCGGATCTGGCTCAGAATATAGTCCTTATACTTATGGGGATCCACTTTCAAAAGGGCATCATACTTGAAGCAAATGGAGCTTAAGGACACCGGGGTCAGATCCCCTGTGCCGCTGACCATAGCTTCGGCGATCTTTTGCGCTTCCTCCCGGGTGCATACATCTGCCAGGATGCAAAGACTGTTTACCAGCTCGCTTTTCAGGTCTTCGTCCTCCCGGTTGTAGAAAAGGCCGGTCTGCTTATCCAGGAACCTTGCCCGGATGCCTTCCACCAGCCCGGGGATCAGGCAGGAGAAGGTATCCGGCTCACCGATGGCGGCGGCGATCCTTGCCATATTGCGCAGGGCAATAATGAGAAGGCTGTTCAGGGCAGCCTCGTAGGCTTCCCCGTCGCTCTGGTCCAGATGTCCCTCCAGACCCGGACGCCACTCGTAGTAGTTCCAGTGGTCCTTGCCGGTGAAGGACTTGGCGCAGCCGTCTTCAATGCGGTCGGTAAAGACCTTCAGCACAGAGCACAGCTTGGGCCATATCTCCTTGGCAAAGTCCATATCCCCGGAATGGGTCATATACTCCCAGACCTGGGTGAAATAGTGCAGCGAGTAGGAGGGGATACAGATGCCGGTGGCGGTGCGGTAGTTGCCGGAGGGGAAGCACAGGGACATAAGGCCGTCCTCCCGCCGGTCCATAGCCATCAGCTTCAGATTGGCCCGGGCATATTCGTATTCCCGGAAGCAGTAGTAGCCGCAGAGCATCTGATCCCGGCTGTCTAAGCAGTAGAGGGCCTGCTCCCGCCAGGGGCCGTCCTCATAATGCTCGTGCATACAAAGCTCTAATGTGCGCACACAGGTATCGTAGATGGCCCGGTCCAGCGCATCTTCCGGCACCATTCCTGTTTTCTTCACAGGATAGTAAGCAGGCGTTACGGTGATGTAGTCCACATCGACGGCATCCTCTGCAAAGACCTCGAAATACCTAAGCGCCAGCCGGCGAAATGGGTTCATATAGACCGTTTCGCCTTCTGCTACCGTGACCTCCACGGAGAAATCTCTTTTCTGGATCCTTCTGCGTACCTGTCCGTCGGTAAGGTGCTCCCCAAAGACCAGCACCAGCTTCTGCTTTTTCCGGGAGCGCACCTTCAGGGTGGGGTAGCCTACCTCCTCCCGGCCCAGGTCGTAGAGGAAATGGGTATTTTCTTCATTCAGAAGGCAGGTGGTAGCCGCCTTCGGCGCCCAAACCAGCCGCTTTATGGGCCGGGGGAACATGGGAAGGTCCTGCAAAACCACCGCTGCGGGCTGGAAGTCAGCCCAATTTCCGGTTTTCCAGTTGTCGTTGCCGGTGCTGTCGTAGTGGAAGCTGTAGCCAAGCTGACCGGTGATCAGCTTGCAAAGGCCGCTCTGGTATTCTTTGCTTTGCCGGCAGAGGGTGGTTTCTTTGGAGCAGGTCACCAGTGCATTTTCACACAGCACCGCATACCGCAGAGCGGGCTTTCCGGGATAGTAGGTCAGAGAGGGTCTGCCAAAATACCAAACGGTGATGGCGATATGGTTGACGCCCTGGCGGCAGTATTTGGTGATATCCAGCTCGTCATAGACCTTGTAATGGGGATAGTCGGGGTACTGACTGTTTTCGGCAAATTCGCCGTTTATGTACAGCGCATAGGCAGAGTCCGCGGAGATCTGCAGCGTTACCTTGCCGCCGCAGTACAGGAAGCTGTCGTAAAAGTCGCAGTAAAGGTCCCAGCCTTCAAAGTCCTTTTTCCAGATCCATTTTGCGTTCGTATCCATAGCCGCCTCCCGGTTATTTTTTCTTTTATTTTACCAAAGGAAAAAAAGTTGTCAACAAATTGAGAAGATGTGCCCTGTTTCTCAGAAAATAAATCAACACGCCCGAGGATTCCCTCGGGCGTGTTTCAGAATCAATAGAGGCAGGAGGTGTGCTTACCGGTTTTCAGCACCTCAAAGTAATAGATGGGCAGGGCGCTCCAGCCGTGGCAGCGGCTGTATTCAGGGATTTGGTCGGTATCTTCCGTTTCCCAGAAGGTGGTGGCTCCCGCATCCAGCATACGCTTATACTTTGCGCGGATTTCTTCGTGGATATAGGCCCGGTATTTTTCAGCGTCTGTCTTCAAAAGAGCATCATACTTAAAGCAGAGCATACTCAGTGTAGCCGGGGTCAGGCCGGACTTGCCTTCAGCGATCACCTGGGCAATGCTTGTACTTTCTTCCGCAGTTGCCACATTTGCCAAGATACACAGGGCATTGACCAGCTCGGAAACAGCCGGGGAGTCCTCCCGGTTGCGGAACAGGCAGCGATCTTCGTCAAAGAAGCGCTTGCGGATGCCTGCCTGCATAGGAGCGATCAGGGGCGTGTAGGCGTCGGGCTCACCGATGGCGGCGGCGATCCTTGCCATATTTCGCAGGGCAAGGATCATCAGGCAGTTAAGGGCGGCTTCAAAGGCTTCTTGGTCGCTGCTGCCCAGGTGACCTTCTAAGTTTTCACTCCATTCGTAGAAGTTCCAGTAGGTCATAGAGGTGAAGGATTTAACACAGCCGCCTTCAATGCGGTCAGTAAACACCTTCAGCACGGACTGCAGCTTGGGATAGATCTCCCTACCGAAGGCGTAATCCTTGGAGTGATCCATATACTCCCAAACCTGGGTAAACCAGTGAAGGTTAAAGGAGGGGATCACAAGCCCTTTGTCTGTCAGGAACTTGCCTGCAGGGAAGCAGATGGAAAGCAGCTCGTCCTCCCGACGGTCCATAGCCATCAGCTTCAGGTTGGCCCGGGCAAATTCGTATTCCTGAAAGGCGTAGTAGCCCAAAAGCATTTGGTTGCGGCTGTCCATGCAGTAAAGGCTCTGCTCTCTCCAGGGGCAGTCCTCATAATGTTCGTGCATGCACAGCTCCAGAGTGCGCATACTCACTTCGTAGATCTTTCTGTCCAGGGGGTCGGCAGGCAGATTTTCTGTCTTGGAAAGGGGATAGACAGCAGGCTTTACGGTGATGTATTCCGGCTCAATGGGTGCCTGGCAGAATACCTCCAAGTATCTCAGACCCAACCGGCGGAAGGGGTTAAAGTAAACATTTTCTCCCTCTTTTACCGTCACTTCAACGGAAAAGTCCCGGCTGTCAATGATCCGGTTGACCTTGCCGTCCATCAGATATTCGCCGTAGGCAAAGAGGAGCTTTTGCTTTTTGGAGGAATGAAGCTTCAGGGTCAGATGGCCCACTTCTTCCCGGCCTAAGTCGTAAAGAAAATGGGTGCCGTTTTCGCTTTTTATCAAGGTGGCAGGAGCATTTTCCTGCCAGGAAAGCTTCTTGCAGGGGCGGGAAAACATAGGAAGGTCCTGCTCTACGATGGCGGCATTTTCAAAGCCCTGCAAATCGCCCAGCATCCAGCCGTCCTCTTTGGTGATGTCGTAGTGGAAGCTGTAGCCAAGCTGGGCAGTGATGATTTTGCAGAGTCCGCTTTCATAGGTGCGGCTTTCCCGGCAGAGGGTGGCTTCACCGGAAGCTGTTACACAGCAGCCGGCCACCAAAAGGGCATACCGCAGAGCGGCTTTTCCGGGCTGATATGTAAAGAAATCTCCGCCGCAGTGGGTGACAATAATGGCAATGTGGTTTTTGCCTTCCTTACAGAACTTTGTGAGATCCACTTCGTCATAGACCTTGTAGTGGGGGTAGTCGGCATACTGACCGCTGTCAGCAAAGACACCGTTGACATACAGGGCGTAACCTGAATCCGCGGAGATCTGCAGCGTTACCTTGCCACCTTGGTAGTCAAAGCTGTCATAAAAGTCACAGTAAATATCCTTGCCTGCGAAATCCTTTTTCCAGATCCATTTGGCTTGAGGGTTCATAGGCCACCTCCTATTATTTGGCATATCTTTCTCCATTTTAGCACAAAATTCACTTCTGTCAACAATAAAATGGCAGGGAGTTTGGACTCCCTGCCGTTTTGGTTCATTGCAGCATTTTGTAGAACAGCTCCATATACTTGCCGGCGGGCTTGTCCCAGCTGAAGTCCTGGTCCATATCCCGCTTTTGCAGCGCCTTCCAGGCCTTGGGGTCATCCCGGTACAGGCTCAGGGCCCGCTTGATGGCGCCCATAAAGTCATCGGCATTGTAGCTCTGGAAGGTGAAGCCAAGGCCGTTTTCGCCCTTTTCATCCACGGGCGGCACGGTGTCCTTCAGACCACCGGTGGCGTGGACCACAGGCACAGTGCCGTAGCGCATAGCATTCATCTGGCTCAGGCCGCAGGGCTCGCTCTTAGACGGCATCAGATAGATGTCGCCGCCTGCATAGATCCGGGCGGCAAGGCC
>JAZQLG010000045.1:0-6708 GCA_045542575.1 Faecousia sp. | reverse complement strand
TGCACCCATTCTGTTTATAAATCGTCAGCATCCTGAACCGGTTTATCATTGGGGTCTTCCGGCCTGCCTGTATAGCTGCCAAAAGGATCTGTATTGATCTTTTTTCTGCCTTTCATCATTTCACCTCCAAGTATAGTCTTTGCATTTTACCGAAAATATGCTATACTCAATTCGAGGTGGTAGAATTGTTTGATATTACCCTGATTTGTATGGGCAAACTGAAAGAGAAATTTTATATTCAGGCTGCTCAGGAATATGAAAAACGATTGGGCGCCTATTGTCGCTTCCGTTTATTGGAATTGCCGGAATATAAGCTCCCCGATGAGCCATCCCCAGCCCAAATTGCTGCAGGCCTTGATAAGGAGGCAGAGCAGATCCTTTCAAAAATTCAGAAAGGTGCCTGGCTGTGCATTTGGACACCGGAGGGAAAAATGGTGTCTTCGGAAGAACTGGCAGAACAAATGAAGGATGTAAAGCTATCCGGCAAAAGCAGTGCCTGTTTTTTGATTGGCTCATCCTTTGGGATCTCTCCTAAAATCAAGCAGATTGCAGATTGCAAGCTCTCAATGAGTAAAATGACATTTCCCCATCATCTTGCCCGCATTATGGTGCTGGAACAGCTCTACCGGGCTGAGGCCATTCAAGCAGGAAGTAAATATCATAAATGACGGTAGGTTATCCTACCGTCATTTTCAGAATTCACCTGCTGCATACATAATGGCTGACAAAGCACACAGCGGTGCTGTCTCACACCGCAGGATGCGGCTTCCAAGCGTGCAGATCTCAAACCCTGCAACTTTAGCCATTTCCACTTCTCTCTCCTCCAGGCCTCCTTCCGGGCCTGTGAGAATGGCTATGGATCTGTAGCTTTCATTCTCTAATGCCATCTTCAATGTAGTTGCACGTTCGTTCTCATAGAACAAAATGGACTTATCCGCTTCCGCACCCCGGGCAAGTGCCTCCTTAAAGCTACCTAATACAACTACCTCAGGAATTCTTCCCCGACCGGACTGCTCTGCGGCAGAAGCAGCAATTTTCTGCCAACGCTCCTTCTTC
This sequence comes from Faecousia sp., assembly GCA_045542575.1. Lineage (GTDB taxonomy): Bacteria > Bacillota > Clostridia > Oscillospirales > Oscillospiraceae > Faecousia. The sequence continues at coordinate 5,652 of JAZQLG010000045.1, read as the reverse complement.
TTCGAAAGGCTCTTATCATCCGGTTTTGAAACGCAGCGAGCAGAAGGAAACGCAACGATTTCATATGCGCCAAGCTCGGTTGCTTTTTGAATCACATGCTCCAGCTTATCGGCCTTTGGAAATGCCATATACACACTAACTGCAGCATTAGGTTCACTTGTGCTTTTCTGACAAGATTCCACTACAAGACTGATCGCTGCAGGCCCAACATCACTGACTGTGCACAGGCATTCGTGGCCTTGTCCATCGCAAAGCAGGATCTGCTCACCAGCCTTTAAGCGCAACACTTTTGCATGGGCCAAATTCTCACCGGTAAGTACGGTAAACTTCTTATTCAGTTCTTCAGGCTCCACAAAAAAACGGGTCATAGCTATTGCCTCCGGGATATGTTGTATCAATTATAGCACATTCCTAAATTATCGTCAATGGTAGGGAAAACAGGGCAAAAAGAGGTTGACAAACGAGCATCTCAAATGTATAATACTAAGGTCACTTGCGAGAGTGTTGGAATGGTAGACAAGCACGTTTGAGGTGCGTGTGGTTTCGCCGTGTGGGTTCGAGTCCCATCTCTCGCACCAAGCATTAAGGGAAGGCACTTGCCTTCCCTTAATTTTTTACATAGCGACTGTCGCAAAGAAAAACAATGCGGATACCTTTGGGGTATCCGCACAATGTTTTATTTCTTTTCTTTGGCGGCTTTCTTAGCAGCCTTGGCTTTTGCCTTTTCTTCCTGCTTCTTGCGGGCGGCTTCTTTAGCGCGCTCAGTAGCAGAATCGTTGGTGGACAAGGCCCACTTCTGGAACTCAACCCGAACACGGTCAGCGCTGGTTTCGATAACAAACTTATCGTCCTTCACATCCACGACGGTGCCAACAATGCCGCCGATGGTGGTAATACGGTCACCCTCGGACAAAGAGTTCTGCATCTGTTCAGCTTCCTTTTTCCGCTTATTTTCGGGGCGGATCAGAATGAAGTAGAATACTGCCAGCATAGGCAGAAGCATAATAATTAATTGCATAATTGCGTCTCCTTTTTGTATTATCTAAGCCATTATACCATTAATATGGAAAAAAGCAAGGCTTTTTAGATTCTCCGGGCCAATTTTTCTGAATATTCTTTACGGAACTGTTCGAAAGTACCTGTATCCAGGGCGTTTCTGATTCGTTCCATCAGCTTATTATAAAAATACAGGTTGTGCATAACACACAGCCGCATAGCAAGCATTTCTTCTGCTACAAAAAGATGACGGATGTAAGCACGGCTGTACCGACGGCAGACAGGGCAATCGCAGTTTTCATCGATGGGACGCATATCCAGCTGATACTTGGCATTCTTTAAATTAATTGCACCCTCCCAAGTAAAAAGCCGGGCATGGCGGGCATTTCGGGCAGGCATTACGCAGTCAAAGAAATCCACACCCCTTGCAACCGCTTCAATAATATTGGTAGGAGTTCCCACACCCATCAGGTAGCGGGTCTTATCCTTAGGCATATGGGGTTCTACAGCCTCAATGATGTCATACATCTCCTCGGCAGTTTCACCTACTGCCAAGCCACCAATGGCATAACCGGGAAGATCCAGGTCGGCGATCCGTTTCATATGGTCCACACGGATATCTGCATAGGTGCCGCCCTGGTTGATGCCCCAAAGCATTTGCTGAGGATTGACCGTGCCAGGCAGCGCATTCAGACGAGTATTTTCCTCCTTGCAACGCACGAGCCAGCGGTAGGTTCTGTCAACGCTTTGCTTCACATAGTCCCGGGGAGAAGGATTTTCGATGCACTCGTCGAAGGCCATACAGATATCAGAGCCAAGGTTGGACTGAATCTGCATGCTCTGCTCCGGGCCCATAAATATTTTATGCCCATCAATATGGGAAGCAAACGTGACACCTTCTTCCTTAATCTTACGCAAAGAAGCCAGGCTAAACACCTGAAACCCGCCGGAGTCCGTTAAAATAGGCCCGTCCCAGGTCATAAACTTATGCAGGCCGCCGCATTGCTTTACCACTTCATCACCGGGGCGAAGGTGAAGGTGGTAGGTATTGCTCAGTTCAACCTGGCAGCCAATGTCCTTCAGGTCCTTTGCGCTAAGAGCACCTTTGATAGCTCCCTGGGTGCCCACATTCATAAAAACAGGGGTCTGCACCGTGCCGTGGGCACAGGTAAATTCTCCACGGCGGGCATTGCCTTCGGTCTTCTTCAATTCAAACATATCATGTCTCTCCAATAAACATTGCATCTCCAAAAGAGAAAAATCTATACCTTTCCGCAACAGCCTGTGAATAGGCACGCAAAACATTATCCCTGCCGGCAAAGGCAGACACAAGCATCACCAATGTGCTTTCAGGTAAGTGAAAATTGGTAATAAGACCGTTCATCGCTTTAAAGGTATAACCGGGATAGATAAAAATATCTGTCCAACGGCTTTTTGCCTCAAATGTGCCATCTTCATTTACCAGTGATTCCAGTGTGCGGCAAGATGTGGTGCCCACACAAATAATGCGTCCACCTTTTTCTTTTGTTTCATTCAAAATTCTTGCCGTTTCTTCTCCCAGCATACACAGCTCGCTGTGCATATGATGGGAATGGACATCCTCCACTTTAACAGGGCGGAAGGTTCCAAGGCCTACGTGCAAAGTAACAAAAGCGGTTGCGATCCCCTTTTGACGGACTTTATCCAATAGCTCCTGGGTAAAATGCAGGCCTGCAGTCGGTGCCGCAGCAGACCCCACCTCCCGGGAATAGACCGTCTGATACCGCTCCTGATCTTTTAATTCTGCCTTAATATAAGGAGGCAGGGGCATTTTTCCCAGCCGTTCCAGCACCTCCAGGAAAATACCCTCGTAGAAAAACTCCACGATCCGGTTTCCATCCTCGCAAACCTTACGGACAACAGCTTTCAGTTCGCCCTGTCCAAAGATAACCTCCTGGCCCTCCAGCAGTTTTCTGCCCGGCTTGGCAAGGCACTCCCACTGCTTGTTTCCCAAATCACGAAGAAGAAGCAGCTCTACTGCCCCACCGGTAGGACGGTGGCCTAAAAGTCTTGCAGGTAAAACCCGGGAATCATTCATCACCAGGCAGTCACCGGGTCGCAAGTATTCTAAAATCTCAAAAAAGTGCCTGTGAGATACTGCGCCTGTATTTCTGTCCAGCACCATAAGCCTGGATGCGTCCCGCTGCTGCAGCGGGGTCTGGGCGATCAGTTCCTCAGGCAGGTCATACCAAAAATCATGTGTTCTCACAAAACACCCTCCAAATTACGCCTTTATTCCTACATAGTATAGACGATATTGAGAATTTTTGCAACACACAAAATGCACCTTCTGCATAGATTGGCTTGGAGGTATCGTTCTATGACCAAACCATTATTCACCGGCGTTTGTACCGCTCTTGTAACCCCATTTTTGGGTGCCAAGGTGAATTATCCAATGCTGCAAAGACTGCTACAGTATCAAATGGATGATGGCATTGAAGCTGTGGTGATCGGAGGCACCACAGGGGAAGCCCCAACACTGAACGATGAAGAAAAAATCAGTCTCTTCGAAACAAGCAAGGCTTATGTTGGCAATAACTGCAAGATCATTGCCGGAACAGGCTCCAATTCCACCGCTCACGCCGTTTCCCTTTCCGTTCAGGCGGAGAAGGCCGGCGCGGATGCCATCTTAGTCGTCAGCCCTTATTACAACAAAGGAACAGAAGATGGATTGTTTGCCCACTACTTATCCATCGCCCACGCCGTATCCATCCCCGTAATCCTTTACAACGTGCCCTCCCGAACCGGTAAAGACATACCTGTAAGCGTATATAAGCGGCTTTCTCAAGTACCAAATATCATCGGTGTAAAGGAAGCCGGCACGGATATTGCGAAGCTCACAGAGATCCGCAACGCCTGCGGTCCGGATTTTACTGTTTGGACCGGCAATGACGATCTGACCGTTCCAGCAATTTCCCTCGGAGCAAAAGGTGTTATTTCCGTTGCTTCCAATATCTGTCCCCGGGAGATGGGCATTATGACCGATGCTGCACTGGATGGAGATTTTGACACTGCCTGCGCAGTAGCCTGCCAGTTACAGCCGCTTATAAAGCTGCTATTTACAGAAGTAAACCCTGTAATGGTCAAAGAAGCTATGAAACACATCGGCTTCGACTGCGGCAAATGCCGTTTGCCCCTGACCCAACCCAATAAAGAAAATGCAGAAAAGCTAAAGGTATATTTTTCTAAGTAAAAAAGCCCCCGGTGACGGGGGCTTTCATTATGCTAAAACAGCCTTGTGGAAAACTTTTTTACCCTTACGGATCTTTACGCCTTCCCGCAGCATATCTTCTGTGACCTGGAAGGTATGGTCGGCCACCTTTTCATCATTGACGAATACACCGCCCTGCTGAACAAGACGGCGGGCTTCACCGTTGGAAGCAGCCAGCTTACAGGCGACCATCAGATTCAGAATGCCTATCTTGCCGTCATTAAGCTGGTCTGCGGAAATTTCAGTGGTAGGCATATCCGCATCACCGCCACCCACAAACAGCGCCTTTGCAGAAGCCTGGGCCTTCGCAGCCTCTTCTTCGCCGTGGACCAGCTTAGTCAGCTCAAAGGCCAGAATTTCTTTTGCAGTATTCAGCTGCGCATCCTTCCAGCTATCCATTTCATTGATCTGCTCCAGAGGCAGGAAGGTCAGCATACGGATGCACTTGAGTACATCGGAGTCCTCCACATTCCGCCAATACTGGTAGAATTCAAAGGGGGTAGTCTTATTTGGATCAAGCCATACTGCGCCCTTGGCAGTTTTGCCCATCTTCTTGCCTTCAGAGTTAAGAAGCAGGGTTATCGTCATTGCGTGGGCATCTTTACCCAGCTTTTTACGGATCAATTCCGTACCACCCAGCATATTGCTCCACTGGTCATTGCCACCGAACTGCATATTGCAGCCGTACTTCTCGTACAGGTAGTAGAAGTCGTAGGACTGCATGATCATATAGTTGAACTCCAGGAAGGACAGGCCCTTCTCCATACGCTGCTTGTAGCACTCAGCGCGCAGCATATTGTTTACGGAGAAGCAAGCGCCAACCTCCCGAAGCACATCCACATAGTTCAGGTCCAGCAGCCAATCCGCATTGTTCACCATCTGGGCCTTACCCTCACCGAATTCAATGAACCGCTCCATCTGCTTTTTGAAGCAGGCACAGTTGTGCTCGATGGTCTCACGGGTCATCATAGAACGCATATCCGTTCTGCCGGAGGGGTCACCGATCATCGCAGTGCCACCGCCAATCAAAGCGATGGGCTTATTTCCAGCCATCTGAAGCCGCTTCATCAGGCACAATGCCATAAAGTGCCCCACATGAAGGGAGTCGGCAGTAGGGTCAAAGCCAATGTAGAAGGTGGCCTTACCCTGGTCGATCATATTGCGAATCTCATCTTCGTTGGTTACCTGGGCGATCAGGCCTCTGGCAACCAGTTCGTCATATACTTTCATAGAAACCTCCAAAAAATAAAACCCTCTGTCCTTGCGGACAGAGGGCGTAAAATACGCGGTACCACCTCTGGTTCGAAACAGCCTCACAACTGCTTCCTCGGTGTGTCTGACAACACACTGCGCTATCTCGGGCGCACCCGTCCTTCCCTACTGCACTTTTCAGGAAAGCCACTCCG
>JAZQLG010000044.1:0-57318 GCA_045542575.1 Faecousia sp. | reverse complement strand
AATGATATCCATATGGATTCCTACTGCAAGATCGTGAACATTGAAGCACGAACCAGTGTGGATATGGTCCTGCATCAGATCCTCCCTGCCGCCATCAGCTACACAAACACTCTATGCGATAGCATCCTAAAAAAGCAGTCTGTTGGCGTAACCTGTATCGCCGAAAAGGAGCTGGCAGCCACACTTTCCACCGCCACCGACGCTCTTTATGACTTGGCACAGCAGTTAAAGGATGCTCTTTCCAAGGTGCCTGCCGAGCGAGTTGAGGCTGTCCGGTATTACCACGATGTAATTTCTGCCCTGATGGAAAAGACACGCGGGCAGGCCGACATTTTGGAGCAAAATACAGATAAGAGCTACTGGCCCTACCCCACCTACTCCGATCTTCTATTCTACTAATCACACACAAAAAACCGCAGGTGATTCACCTGCGGTTTTTAATCTATTATGATTCGTTCCAAAATCTCCTGCTCTGTGAACTTCATTCCAAGTTTCAGGGCGGTTGAATGCCACACAGCTTCATTGTTGACATCGCCGGTCTCCTCCACACGCTCCAGTAGTCTTAACACTCTTTCTTCGCCGGTAATAAGATCGTAAAGAACACCGATTGCCCAGTACCTTGCGTAATCCATAATGCCGCTGTGAAATTGAGAGTGAATGACAGCTGCCATATCATAAGTCACTTCCCGTAGCCGACAGGAAACATCGCCGTTGCTGATTTCCAGTATTGCATACTTAGGCCACCGGTCTCCGCCTTGCGGAATCCCGATCGAGCCGGGATTGATAATCGTCTTGTCCCCATTTTGCTTAATATACTGCTTATGGCAGTGACCGGTCAGCAAATACTTGTACTTCATTTGCGAGAAAACTTTCGCTGTATGGCCGTCATTACTGTCAAAATAGTATCTGTCGTTATCCATTGATGCGTGGGCGATCTCAAACTGGACTCCGGAAATCTCGATGGTATCTGATATTTTGAGCGACCTGAAGAAGCAAAGGTCCTCCCTTTGCAGGTGCTCATAAGTAAACAGAAGTGAGCCGGTCTTTGAGCCGGGGGCAAACGCACTGTCCCCACTTTCATGCTCCAGCATATACCTCTCCCGGTTTCCACGCAGGCAAACCGTAGGGAACTTGGACCGGATATGATAAACAAGATCCATTGTTTTCCGAGGCTCGGACAAATCGGAGATATAGTCCCCAAGGAAAATGAAAGCCTCTGCCCCGCATTTCACTGCATCTTCATAGCAGGCCTTAAATGCGTAATAATTGGAGTGTATATCGGATAATACAGCTACTTTCATAGCAATCCTTTCTTGGTGAATTGATCTGCAATAAGATCGATCGTTTCTTTTACAAACGCAGCATATTCGTCCTTGGACAAAGCAATGTACTTCCTATCATTTTCATTCGCTTCAGGAAGATATCCCATTACACCTATTTTTCTAACGATCGCACCTGGTGGAAGATAATCAATGTAATCCGGAAAAGACTTCAAGGGGAGTATTTCCGTCAGATAGCCGGATTCCGGGTGATTATTAATATATTGGGCTTCCATAGAATAGATTTCACCCATCCGCTCGGCCTTGGGAATCAGTTTTTTAATATTGTCCCAGGTTTCTTCCATATCCGCACTGGCGACGCAAAGTTCATCATCCGCTTGCACTCTGCGCAAGGCAGCCTTGACTCGGTCTTCATCCCGGATCATTGCCTGAAATGCCGCATCGGTGATCAGATGGGCATAATACCCCAGTAAAAATGCATATTCTTCAGCAGATTTGATATCATCCTTCCGCTTCAGAATATATGCGTCGCAGAAGGCATCACAGTCGGATGCCTTCTTCCGCTGGCTCTGCATCCAGTGCGTCACTTCCCGGGATGGAGTAAATGCCGTCCAATCTTCATTTTCCACGTTACAGTCCGGCGCAATATTGCCCACACAGAATCCACGCCTGTCCAGGTGGGGAAAGCGTGCCAGGACGCCGTCCGCAATTATTAAATGGGTTATCCAAGTAGCCATTTTACTTGCCGGTTGAACCGAAGCCGCCAGCGGCTCTTTGGGTATCAGAAAGCTCATCTGCTTCCGTAAAAGCCACATTCAACACGGGCGTAATTACAAGCTGTGCCACTCGTTCTCCGTGGGAGATCGTTTGTGCTGTTTTGCCATGGTTATGAAGGGCGACTATAAACTCGCCACGGTAATCGCTGTCAATAACACCCACCTTGTTGGCAGGCGCTAAGTCGCGCTTACAGGCAAGGCCGCTGCGGGCATAGATAAGGCCCACATAGCCGGTAGGAAGCTCCATAGCAAGGCCGGTTGGCACAAAGGCCGTTTCGCCGGGGGCAATGGTAATATCCCCATCCAGGCAAGCATACAGGTCTGCGCCTGCTGCCTGTGCTGAGCCATAGGTTGGCAGAATTGCCTTTTCTCTCAGTTTCTTCACTGCAACATTCATACTTTCAATCCCCTTTCCTGGCCCTGCCAGTCGTTCCACAGCACGGTCGTGCCGGATTTTAAGGATGCCTTCACATCGATCAGTCTTTGATTGGAAGATCCCCGGAAGCGAAGCATCAGATCTTTCTTTTCAAGAATAAACGGTCCGTCAACCAGCACATCCAGGTAGCTTATAATTTCCTGGGTGATTTCCATCGGGCCTAAGCGCCCCGCAAGAATATCTTTTTCAAACAGGTAGCCGGAAAATGCCCAAATGGATTTTTCCGGCATCCTTTTCTTAATTTCACGAAGCAAGTCCAAAATTGCCGGTTGATTTTGGGGTTCAAAGGGCTCGCCGCCCAAAAGGGTAATGCCAACGATATGGGGCGGTTCCAGCATCTTCAAAATGCTGTCGATTGTTTCCTGTGTAAACGGCTGACCGTAATCAAAATCCCAGGCAACTTCATTGAAGCAGCCTTTACAGCGGTGGGTACAGCCGCTGACAAACAGGCTGACCCGAACACCGGGGCCGTTGGCAATATCGCAATTCTTAATCGTTGCGTAATTCATTGTGTTCCTCCAGATTTCTTTGCAAAAAAGCTGTAACTGTTTGGGTGTATCGCTCCCGGTCCTTCAAAAAGCTATAGCCGTGACCCGCGCCTTCCACAAGAAGCAGCTCCTTTGCGGATGTACATGCGTTGTAGCCCTCCTTACTCATTTCGCAGGGCACAAAGTCATCGGCAATGCCATGGGCAAGAATTACAGGGTACTTGCCGGATCGCAGAGTCTTTCTTGTGTCCTTTTCCTTCAGAGAAAAGCCCGCAAAGACTCTTGCAGACAAATCTGCCGCCCAAAGGAAGGGCCAGGACGGCAAATGGGTCACAGAACGAAACACCTTCCCGATAATATCATAGGGAGAGGTAAATCCGCAATCGGCAATGATTCCCTTTACATTTTCGGGCAGCTTTTCATCTGCCATATACAGCACGGTAGAAGCACCCATAGAAAGGCCGCTCAAAATTACGGGCCATTTACCTAAATGGGCATTGTGGTATTCTACCCAGCATGTCATATCCTGCCATTCTTTCACGCCAAAGGTAATATACCTGCCTTCGCTTTTTCCATGGCAACGCTGGTCGGGAATCAGCATATTCATCCCCAGATTGTGATAAACCTCCAACACAAAGCTAAAATCAATATAGGGAGTGCTTTGATAGCCGTGCGCGAGCAAAATCGTCCCTCTTGGGTTTTCCGCCGGGATCCATCTTGCGTATAACTGCAATCCATCCGCAGATCGAGCCCAGATATCCTCTACCTTGTGGCTGCTGAACCAATTATGGGCATTGGAAATATAGGGAAAAAGCTTTTCTCTGTCAGTGCCCTTGATCTCCACCGGGTCCAGCCAGTTTTTCGTTTTAGGTCTCCTGCAGGCCGCAAAGAAGGTATAGCTGCCCACTGCAAGTATCACCAAGAATAAAACACCCAAAACAATGAACACTGTAACCATTTACCGCGCCTTCTTTCCGAGACAGTTCCAGTATGGAAATGTCATGGGCCAAACTATACCGGCAAACACCACCATCAGGAAATATCGCAGGCATCTGCCGGGAAATTCACCGATAATTGCTGTCAGAGGGCTGCTCAGCCCGGACTTGATTGCAAGCACCAGAGCAAGGCCCAAAGCTACCTTCAGTATCTGCACCCACCACTGGGCGTCTACAGAAAAGTGAAGCCACTTCTTATCCACATAGTAAGCGGGAATCAGACCAAGAATACAGCCCAGCAGGGTGTAGGCATTCTTCTTTCCTTCATAAAGATTCTCTGCCTGCACGTCTTTAGGAAACAGATACAGCTCTGTAAACAGAAGATAAGCAACACTTACAAGGAGCATTCCGGCGATCACATAGGGAAAGTACCTACCATCCTCTTTCAGCACAAGTGGACGCAGTATTAGTATGATCGCAATTGCCATCGCCGCGCCAACGAGGACGTCCACAGGAGTATGGACACCCAAATACATCCGGGAAAACGGCACTAAAATTGCAAGGGCAATGGCACAAAAGCGAATAAATTTATCCTTAACCGTATAGGCGATGCCGCCAAAAGTGCCCACGCTGTTTTGGGTGTGGCCGCTGGGGAAGCTATAGCCGCCTGCATCAGCCGCAGCACCCTCCACCGGTGTAAAGCCCTCCTTCAAGAACCAGGGCCGCGGCACCCGGAACCACAGTTTCATAAACTGATTGAGGATCGTACCAACAAAGCCGACAGAGAGGATATAGTAACCTTTCCGTTTATCAGCACACCAAAAAATCACCAGTGCAACAACCAAAAACGCAATTTCGCTCCCAAAGTAGGTAACAGCCAACATAAATTTGTCCAGCCAGGGAGTGCGAAAGCGGGAAAGCATCTCCAAAAATTCCATAATTGCCTCCAAAGCAGTTTTCTTTATTATACACTTTCGGGTCGTAATTGTAAAGAATATGTATACAGGCAAGTTAAGCCTTGCCTTTTGCGTTTTCTTTGGATATACTAAAGGAAAGCAGTTTCGGAAAGGAGAACAATTATGTTTTATTACGGATTTGACCTTACCTATTTGATCATGGTTATGCCCTTTGTGATCTTATCTATCTGGGCAAGCACCAATGTGAACAGCACTTTCAAGCGCTATTCCAAGGTTTATAGCCGCAGAGGGCTCACCGGCGCACAGGCAGCCGAGCAGGTACTCAGAAATAATGGCGTGTATAATGTAAAAATTGAGAGAGTCAGTGGCAATCTGACCGATCATTTTGATCCAAAAACCAATGTGATCCGTCTTTCTGACGATGTTTACGGCAACACCTCCGCCGCAGCCATCGGCGTTGCCTGCCACGAAGCGGGGCACGCTGTCCAGTACGCCCAAAACTACGGTCCCATCAAGCTGCGGGCAGCCATTATTCCCATTACAAACATCGGTTCTATGCTGGCTATGCCCCTGATCATGCTGGGTTTGATCCTGAATTTTGCCACTTCCTTCTCCTATACCTTTGTCTATATCGGAATTGCCTGCTTTGGCCTTTCTCTTTTGTTCCAGCTCATTACCCTGCCTGTTGAATTTAATGCAAGTCATCGGGCGGTTGCTGCCATATCCGGCGCAGGACTTCTGGATAAGCAGGAGTTGGACGGTGCAAAAAAGACCCTTCGTGCAGCTGCTCTGACCTATGTGGCGGCTGCCGCTGTTTCCCTGATGCAGCTATTGCGTCTGATTCTGATTTTTGGTGGCAGACGGGATGACTGATATACCCGCCCCGGTGCTTGACAACCGGGGCGGTTTTTACTATACTTGTTTGGATATCAAAAAGAGAGGTTCCATATATGGAAGAACTGATTAAGCAATATAAGCAAATGGGCATCAGTCGGGAAGTGTATGCTCTGGGAGAAAAGACCCTTGCATCCTTGGCAGACCGTTTTGCTGAAATCGATAAAATTGCGGAATACAACCAGGCAAAGGTTCTTTCCGCAATGCAGAAGAACCGGGTATCTGCCACCTGTTTTGCGGCAACAACCGGCTACGGCTATGACGATGTGGGCCGGGACAACCTGGAAAAGGTATACGCAGATGTATTTCACACAGAAGCCGCCCTGGTTCGTCCGCAAATCACCTGCGGCACCCACGCGCTGACAGTAGCTCTATCTGCTAACCTTCTACCCGGTGACGAGCTGCTCTCCCCTGTTGGTCTGCCCTATGACACCCTGCAGGAAGTCATCGGCATCCGTCAAAGTCCCTGCTCCTTAGCAGAATATGGCGTTACCTACCGTCAGGTGGACCTGCTCGATGATGGAGCATTCGACTATGAGGGTATTAAAAATGCCATTAACGAAAAGACAAAGCTGATCACGATTCAACGGTCCAAGGGCTACGCGACGCGCCCCACCTTCTCTGTCAAACAGATTGGCGAATTGATTGCCTTCTGTAAGGACATAAAGCCGGATGTGCTGGTAATGGTGGACAACTGCTACGGTGAGTTTGTGGAAACCATTGAGCCCTCTGATGTGGGCGCGGATATGACTGTTGGCTCACTGATCAAGAATCCCGGCGGTGGTCTTGCTCCCATTGGTGGCTACATCTGCGGCACAAAAACTTGCGTGGAGCGGTGCGCCTTCCGGCTCTCCGCCCCCGGCTTGGGTCAGGAGGTAGGCGCAAACCTGGGCATTATGCCCGCTCTGTATCAAGGCTTTTTCCTTGCACCCACAGTAGTAGCAGGTGCACAGAAAGGTGCGATATTTGCTGCAAATCTGTATGAACCCCTGGGTTACCGTTGCGTACCAAACGCTACTGAAACCCGGTACGATATTATTCAGGCTGTGGAATTGGGCAGTGAAGAAGCAATGATCGCATTCTGTGCCGGCATCCAAGCTGCCGCACCTGTGGATTCCTATGCTACCCCCCTCCCCTGGGAGATGCCCGGCTACAACGACAAGGTGATCATGGCTGCCGGCGCTTTCGTCCAGGGCTCTTCCATCGAGCTATCTGCTGATGGCCCCATCCGGGAGCCCTATGCCGTTTACTTCCAGGGCGGTCTTACCTGGTTTCACGCCAAAACCGGCATTCTGATGAGCCTGCAAAAGCTGGTTGATGCCAAAATCGTAAGTTTATAAACAAAAAACGATGAGGAAATTCCTCATCGTTTTTTTATGAGTGTGGAAACCCTTGTAAGAAGCAGGTCAAGAAGGCAAAATGTAACATTGCCCAAGGCAAGCATCACGATCAGCATAACGCTTCCCATCTGTGCATACTCCTGCTGCAAATAGCTCATACCAAAAAGCCGGATCAGTGCCCAGTACATAAGGAGTATTGCGAAATTAAACAGGAGCAGCTTCCAAATAATCGAAAACTTCCACTTTTCAAAAACAGGCTTCAAAAGAGGATAATATCCCAGACAGACAAACACTGCGGAAGCCTCTTTATCGGGGGCAAGTAGCACACATAGAATGCCTACTGCACCGTACCAAGCTGCACCTATTCGTCTGGTTGTAAGCTTCAGAACAACCTGCAGCACCATAATGCAGATAGACGGACAAACAAAAGTAGCAAATGGGATCAAGCCACCCAGGCACATGATAACTATGGCTGTTGCCGCCAGCATACCACCAAGAGCTATATCTTTAGCGCCCTTCATTAATCCTTCTTGCCGCCTTTTTTCAACAGACCGTACTTGATATCCCACAGCTTTTGGGAAAGGTCCACATAGTAGGTATGGGGATTGTCAAAACGCTTAACTTCATCCCAAAGCGTATCCACCTGTTCCAGGCAGTATTTACGGACTTCCTGCAGATCAGGGCACTTGTACACCAATTTGCCATCCTTAAAAATGGGAACCTGCAATTCCTTGGCATGGAAATTGTAGACAGTTTTGGTTTTCCAGGTGGCTTCCGGGTCGAAGATCTCCATCTCGCCGCTGTCGTCCACCGTTTCATCGTAAACGCACAAATAGTCAGCAATGGCCTTACCGGTATCGTTGCCGTAGAAACGATAGAGCTTTTTGTAATGAGGATTGGTGATCTTCCCGGTGTTCTCGGAAATCTTAATTTTGGGCACAACTGTGCCGTCTTCCAGCTCCACAGCAGTCAGCTTATAAACGCCGCCGAAAACAGGCTCGCTCTTAGCTGTGATCAACCGCTCACCAACGCCGAACATATCGATTTTGGCACCCTGTCGCAGAAGGTCCTGGATAATATATTCGTCCAGAGAGTTGGAAACGGAAATCTCACATTCAGTCCAGCCGGCAGCATCCAGCATTTGCCGTGCCTTTTGAGAAAGGTAGGCCATATCGCCGGAGTCAAGGCGGATGCCACACTTTTTAATACCCATAGGCTTCAGTACCGCATCAAAGGCTTTAATAGCATTGGGGATACCGGATTTCAGCGTATTATAGGTATCTACGAGCAAGGTTGCATTATTGGGGTACATCTTGCAGTAGGCCATAAAGGCTTCCAGCTCTGTATCAAACATCTGTACCCAGGCGTGGGCCATTGTGCCGCCAGCATAGACGCCAAAAAGCTGATCGGAAATGGTGCAGGCTGTACCGGCACAACCGCCGATATAGGCCGCACGGGCACCAAGGATAGCCGCGTCCGCGCCTTGGGCGCGGCGAGAGCCGAATTCCAGGACCTTTCGTCCTGCAGCAGCACGGACGACGCGGTTAGCCTTTGTGGCGATCAGACTCTGATGGTTTACAGAAAGCAGGATAAAGGTTTCGATCAACTGGGCCTGAATGGCAGGAGCCCGGACAGTCATAATTGGCTCCTTGGGGAAAATAGGTGTGCCCTCAGGGACGGCCCAAATATCACCAGTAAACTTGAAATCTGCAAGATATGCAAGGAATTCCTCTGTAAAGAGATTCCGCTTTCGCAGGTATTCAATATCTTCGGGTGTAAAATGCAGCTTCTGAATATAGTCCACAATTTGTTCCAGGCCTGCTGCAATAGCAAAGCCACCGCCATCAGGACACTGGCGGAAGAATACATCGAAATAGCAAATACGGTCTTTATAGCCATTTTCGAAGTAACCGTTGCCCATGGTCAGTTCATAGAAATCACAGAGCATGGTCAGGTTCAGTTTATCGTAGTCAGCCATATAGGTCACCTCTTCTTAAATTTTCTTTATTATAAATCAAGCGACATAAAATAGCAATCCTTTTTATTGACAGCACAAGGATTTTCGACTATATTTTAAGTAGGAATGGAGGAGATATCCTATGGAAATTACAGTTGGATTAAAAGGCAGAGCTGATACTGACGTTGCACGGGAAGACACCGCTTTGGAGGTAGGCTCCGGCGCTCTGCTCGTCTACGCAACTCCTTGTATGGTTGCCCTAATGGAGGGTGCGGCCTGTGAAGCCATTGCTGACTGCTTGCCCGAAGACAAAACTTCTGTTGGTACAGAGCTTTCCATTTCCCATCTTTCTGCCACGCCGGTGGGTATGGAGGTGTGGGCAGAGGCTGAAGTGACCGCTGTGGAAGGCAATATGATCACCTTCTGCGTTACTGCCTTCGATGAAGCCGGAAAGATCGGTGAAGGCACTCATAAAAGAGCCATTATTACCAGCCAGCGTTTTCTGGATAAAACCTATTCCAAATTATAAGGAGACAACTATGGAAAACTACAGCGCAATGATTCGTAATGTATTTGAGCTCGGAAGCATTCGTGATGCGGAGCTTCTTTTTGAAGCCATTGTAAAAAATGCGTTCCCCACCAATGATTTCCGTCGTTTGGAGCTCATTCGTTTTGTTAAAAATGAGCAGTATATGGAAGGTCGAAGCTGGAACCATGTTTTCCAAATGAAGGCAGCAACCATTGGTGATCAGCCTGTCTGGGAGGTAACCTGCCGACGGGTGACGATGGGGACCGCCCCGGAAAAGAAGGCTTATCTGGACTTCAGAAGTCTTAATTTCCTGCAATACAGCTAAACAAATCCCGGTTGCAGCAAAATGCAACCGGGATATTTTACATTTCTTTTCTGCCTTCCAAGGCCCGGGAAAGGGTAACTTCGTCGGCATACTCCAGCTGACTTCCCACAGGAATGCCGTAAGCAAGCCGGGTAACCTTTATTTCCATAGGCCGCAAAAGGCGGGAGATATACATAGCGGTGGCCTCCCCTTCCGTATCCGGGTTTGTGGCCATGATCACTTCCCGCACATTGCCCTGGGCAACGCGAGCCAAAAGCTCCTTAATGCGGATATCCTCCTGGGTGATGTGGTTCAGCGGAGAAATGACGCCGTGAAGCACATGGTAGGTGCCCTTAAACTCCCGGCTTCTCTCCATGGCGATCACATCCTTCGGCTCTGCAACTACGCAGATCAAGCTTTTATCCCGCAAGTCATCACTACAAATGGGACAAAGATCCAAGTCGGTGAGGTTTTGGCATACCGGGCAGGTATGGACCGTCCTTTTAGCTTCCAAAATAGCCTCTGCAAAAGCGTTTGCCTCTTCCTCCGGCAATCCCAGCACGTAGAAAGCAAGGCGCTGGGCAGTCTTACTGCCAATGCCGGGAAGACGGCCAAAGTGGTCCGCAAGTTCTTCCAGGGCGGCGGGAAAATACTGCATTGCCATCAGAACAAACCACCCAGATTCAAGCCACCGGTAAGCCGGGACATATTATTGGCAGAATCAGTATCTGCTTCACGGATCGCCTCATTCACAGCAGCGATCACCATATCCTGAAGCATCTCCACATCATCGGGATCCACAGCCTCTTCCTTGATCTCCAAAGCCATCAGCTGATGCTTTCCATTTACGGTAGCCTTGACCATACCGCCGCCTGCAGCAGCCGTATAGGTCTTATTCTCCATTTCTTCCTGCATCCGCAACATATCCTGCTGCATCTTTTGTGCCTGCTTGATCATTGCAGCCTGGTTCATACCACCGGGCATTCCCCGGAATCCACCTTTTGCCATTATAATCACCTATTCTTTCTTACTTAAAATTCACAATATTGGGAAACTCCTGTCCGAAACGCAGAAGCTGCTCCATATCACCGGTCCGGCCAACAGAGGACGCATCGTCAGTAACAACCACTGTGATGGGCCTTCCCATATGCGCAGACGCCTTCCGGGCCACAAGTGCATTCACATTGGGGTCATCGAAAATTCCTTTTACAAAGATATTGCTGCACACCAAAAACAGCTGGGGGCCTCTAAAATAACCATTTACGGAATTCTTATCCGTAACAACACCTTGCCAGCGAGGTTCAACTTCTTTTGCAATCTGCTGGCTGATCTCGATCCAGGCATCGTCCGGCTCGAGATTTAGCTCAGGCTTCACCGCTTCGGGTTCGGGGGTTTGTTCTGCAACAGGAGCCACTTCCTCCACCTGCGAAGATGCAATGACAGGCGCAGAAATCATACCGCTTTTCACCTGATCTTCCAAGCGAGTGATTCTTGCGTTCATTGCCTCTGCATCCAAAGTAAGCTCCGGCCGGCAGAGATTAACAATGCAGGTTTCCACGTCCAGGCGGCGGCTGACACTTCGCGTAAAGCCAGCAACCGTCTGCTGAATGAGATTCAGAATACGCACCAGCTCACCAAAGGAAAACACATCCGAAAGGGCTATGGCCTGACGGTCAGAAGCAATGCCGGACAGCATCGTAATGCCCTCCCTGGGCGCAGTTTTTAAAATCATCAAATCACGGGTCAGGCAGGCAAGCTCATCCATCAGTGCCCCCATATCCTTGCCCTCTGCGTAATAATGGTTGACCATTGCAAGGGCAGATGCAGCATCCTGGCGGCTAATGTGCTCCATCAGTTTACCGCAGTCCTGAATACCGGCAATTCCAAGGCAGGAATAGACCTTTTGCGCTGTCAGCTCACCGGTGGTTGCAGAGGCACACTGATCCAAAAGGCTCAGGCCATCACGCATACCGCCGTCTGCAAGGCGGGCAAGCACCCTGGCAGCTTCCCCTTCCAGCTCAATATTTTCCTGGTAGGCTACATATTGCAGTCTGGCAGCAATATCCTCCTGGCTGATCCGTCTGAAGGAAAACCGCTGGCACCGGGACAAAATAGTCGCAGGAACCTTGTGCAGCTCCGTTGTGGCCAAAATAAACAACAAATGCTCCGGAGGTTCTTCAATGATCTTCAGAAGTGCGTTAAAAGCGGAGAGTGACAGCATATGCACTTCGTCAATGATGTACACACGCTTTCGCACCTGAGAAGGAGAATAAATGGCATCATCCCGCAGGGAGCGGACATTATCCACACCGTTGTTGGAAGCGGCATCAATTTCCAGCACATCCATACAGGAGCCGTCATCAATGCTTCTGCAGGCATCACAGCAGTTGCAGGGATTGCCATCCACAGAGTTTTCACAGTTGACAGCCTTTGCCAAGATCTTGGCACTGGTGGTCTTGCCTGTTCCCCGGGAACCGGTGAACAGATAGGCGTGGCTCAGCTTTCCCGACTGGAGTTGGGTCTTCAGTGTTTGGGTAATGGCCATCTGGCCAACCACATCATCAAACGTCTGTGGTCTGTATTTTCGATATAAAGCCTGATACAATCTGCTCACCTCCTAAAAATAACAGACCGGCTCATAACAAGATCGCACACCCACATTTGAGCAAGTCAAATACCTGGTATCCACACAGCCAGCTCCGGTACGGCAACCCTGCGGCACACGAAAAGATCCGCTTAATGCTGCTTGGTTCCCCACCTGACATGGTTCACGGGATTCCGTTGCGCAAGACCGTCCCTTCAACACCACTTATGGGGGCCGAACGGTACTTGGCTTGTCCGGGTGTGGGAATTCATCCCTGCTTTAGCGGATTGCAGGCAACAGGGCACCGCTATCTCCCCGACTAGTGCGACCTTGTTACGAGCCGGTCCTGCCGTAACATGGCAAAAATTCAGTTTAACTTTGCCTCAATAAAATCGGCAAGCTCCTGGAAAGTAGCGATCTTCTGATCTTCAATTTCCAGCTCGACGCCCAGTTCGGACTCCAGGTCCATAATCATCTCGACAATATCTAAAGAGTCGATGCCCAGGCTTTCAAAAGTGCTTTCAGGGGTAATGTCATCAGCGGTCAGATCCAGCTGCTTGACTGCATAAGAAACCAGCTTCTCGTACATGTCTTGAAACCTCCTAATATATATCGGTCAGATGACCTTTGTATTTTATTACATTCCGGTGCTTTTGTCAATGCTTTTAACATTTATAAGACACAATCTGCTGTTGCGCCCATCGCTGCCGCATAGGCTGTTGACCAGGCGATTTGCAGGTTAAAGCCACCGGTGTAGGCATCACAGTCCAGAATCTCTCCGGCAAAGTACAGCCCTGAAACTTTTTTGGATTCCATTGTTTTCGGGTTTACTTCCCCAACTTTTATGCCACCTGTGGTAATAATAGCCTCCTCCACCGGTCGCTTCCCGGAAATTGGAAAGGCAAAGCTTTTCAGAAGTGTCACAAGGGCTCTGCGCTGTTCCTTTTTTAAGGAATTTGCCTGTAGCTGACCATCGATCCCGGCCCTTCTCAAAACAACGGGAATCATTGATCGGGGCAGCAGGTCTGTAAGCGCATTTTCCATCGTGCGGTTCTGATACATCTGCAGATCCCGCAAAATTCTGTCGTTGAGCTTTCCCTCCTCAAGCGCAGGCTTCAGGTCGATAACCAGTTGACAGCCTTCACCCCTTAAGTGGGCAGAGGCACTTAAGGCCATAGGACCGGACAGACCAAAGTGAGTAAAAAGCAGTTCGCCAAAGTCCTTATAGAGGATCTTCCCTTTTCCGTCCAGTAATTTCACTGCCACATTCCGCAGGCTCAATCCCTGCATATCCGGGCAATCCTTTCCCTCTACACACAAAGGCACCAAAGAGCCCTCCAGCTTTGTTACAGTATGTCCAACCTCTTCCGCCATTTTATATCCATCACCGGTAGAACCGGTGGTAGGATAGGAAAGACCGCCGGTTGCTAAAATGACCCAGTTGGCATAGATATCTTCCCCATCGGTCTGCACACCTTTAATTTTGTCTGCTTCCGTCAGCAAAGCTTTTACTCGTGCGGTTCTCACTGTTACCTGGGCTTTGTGCAGCTCATTTTTCAGTGCATCGAGTACTGAGTGAGATTTATCGCTTACCGGAAACACCCGGTTGCCCCGCTCCACCTTCAAGGCGCATCCGGCCTTTTCGAAGAAGATCTCAATCTGCTCCGGTGGAAAGCTTTCCAACGCACTGAACAAAAACCGCCCATTTCTGGGAACATTCTGCATCACTTCCTGCCAGGAGCAGTGATTTGTCACATTACACCGGCCTTTTCCGGTGATCAGAAGCTTTTTACCCAAACGGTCATTACGCTCCAAAAGCAGGACCTTTGCACCGTTTTTCGCAGCAGTAATCGCCGCGAACATACCCGCAGGGCCGCCGCCTACCACGATTCCGTCATGTTTCATTGGATCCTTCTCCCTTCTCCCCGGGGATCAAGGCGCTTAATAGCCGCTCAATAAGGGATATAGGCCGTGCAAGAGAGCTCCCCCAGGGTGTTTGTTCCGGCTTTGCAAACAGGCAGCAGTGACAGCTAACGCAAATTGGAGAGCGTTCACTATCTGTGACTCCAATTATCTTTACCCCAGCACTATGGCAGGCTGCCGCCATCACCTCTGCTTCACGGTTAAAGGAAGAAAAGGAAAAAACAATTGCCGCATCCTCTGCGCCTGCAAATTTGAGCTTTCCACTATTTGCGCAGATGGTATGTACATCAGGAAAATACTTTTCAAGGCTGTATCCCATATACTCAGACAGCAGTTTATCTTCTCCCAGGGCAATCAGATAAATCCTCCGGGCAGAAGACAGAATCTGCGCCGCTCCAGCAATCGCTTCCTCCTGCAGGTCTTTCGGTGCGGCTACGCCACCGCCAAAACGGTCTACAAGTGCGCGTTGCAGCGCTTTCTGCATTTGCGGAAAACCGGAAAACCCAAGCTCTGTTGCAAAGCGGACAACTGTTGACTCAGATACTTCCGTTTCTTTTCCCAATGCACCGGCTGTTAAGAAGGCCGCCTTCTGAAGGTCAGAAAGAATATATCCGGCGATCCGCTTTTGTCCCTTGGAAAATGCAGAAGCTTTTTCTTCAAGGATGGAGAGAATATTCTCATTCATCGTTCAGCTCCCCTTTCAGCATCCGCACTTCATCTTCCGACAAATATCTCCAGGCGCCAACAGGCAGATCACCGAGTTTTAAGCCGCCTTCCTGGACCCGGGCAAGCCGCTGCACAGGAAGACCTGCCTGTCCGCACATACGGCGAACCTGGCGGTTTCTGCCTTCGTGAATGGTGACTAAGATCCGGGCTGTGCTGCCATCCACAGACAAAAGCTTTATTACAGGCGTTGCGATGGGTCGACCGTCCAGGGTAATGGGCTTTTTCAACGCTTCCAATTTCTCGGGAGCATACCCTGTAACAAGCACCAAATAGGTTTTTTCCATCTCGTGACGGGGGTGCATCATATAGTTTGCAAATGCTCCGTCATTGGTAAAAAGCAAAAGCCCCTCAGAATCCATATCCAGACGGCCTACAGGATAGACCCTCTTTCCGCAGTCCTGCACCAGCTGGGCTGCTGTTTTTCTTCCCTTTTCATCAGAAAGGGTAGTCACATAGCCACGGGGCTTATGGAGCATCAAATACACATACTCCTGCCGGGAAAGCACCTGCCTCCCGTCCACACAAATGCAGTCCGTATCCGGGTCGGCGCTTTGTCCTAAAACACAGACTCGGCCATTGCAGGTAACACGCCCCTCTGTTATCCACTTTTCCGCCTGTCTTCTGGAGGCAACTCCTGCATCGGACAGGATCTTTTGGATTCTTGCAAGCATAGCTTCTCCTTTATGTACTTCATTGCGATGCAATGAAGTTTAGCCAAACAAATTACATATACGCTGAATCAGCGTTAATTTCTTTTCTTCCATCCGTTCCACAGTCTGCCCATACACAAGCCGGACTGTCCCAACAGAAGCTCCGTCCACCATAATGTGGGCATAGCCGGCCTGGGCACCTTCTACCACCGGCGCATAGACAAATCCCGGTGCAGGCAGATAAAAATCTACCTTTTCATCTGCACGAAGGGGAAAAGAAAAGGATTCATCTGCAATCAGTTCCACTTCTCCGGCTTCCCCACCGGCAACCTCCACCGTACCCAATACATTTCCCTCTGTCACAAGGGGCTTTACTGTGAACTGGGAAAAAGCGTCCTCAATCAGTCTTTCGTGATCCTGCCAATCATTGGGGTCATCCATCGTAACCACAATGATCCGCCTTCCCTGTCGGGTGGTGCTGGAAACCAAAATACGCCCGGCTGCCTTTGTATAGCCGGTTTTAACACCATCCGCTCCATCCACGCGCCAAAGAAGCTTATTATGATTTTGCAAAACACGGTTTCCAATGGTTACCGATTTCGTGGAAACTGTTTGCCGGAAGATTGGATTCTCCATAGCGTAAGCAGCTAAGATCGCCATATCCCTGGCAGTGGAATAATGGCCCGGTGCATCCAGGCCGTTGGGATTGACAAAATGTGTATTCTCCATTCCCAGCCGGTGGGCTTTATCGTTCATAAGCTGGGCAAAGCCCTCTACTGTACCGCCGCAATAGATGGCCAGAGCCACCGCCGCATCGTTACCGCTGCGGAGCATCAACCCATAGAGAAGTTCCTGAAGTGTCAGCACTTCCCCTTCCTGCAGGTACATAGAAGAGCCTTCAATGCCAACTGCTTCCTTGGGAATTTTCATTCTGTCCAACACATTGCACTGCTCACAGATAACCAGTGCAGTCATTATTTTTGTGGTGCTGGCAATCAGCGCCCGGTCGTTTTCGCCATGGGCATAGAGCACCCTGCCTGTCTGCGCATCCAGCACGATGGCCTTTTTCGCAGAGATCGCAGATACATTGGTGCTTGTAAAAAGGACGGCAGCCAGCAGTGCGGCGGCCGTCCCGGCAATCCATTTTTTCAAATTCCTCACCCCAGGGTAGTATTGCCCAGGGAAGGAAAATTATTCTGCCTTTTGCGTCCTTGCGTCAATAAAGTCCGTGATTTTGTCCAGTGTTTCAGGAATCATTTCCACAAGGCGATCTACCGTGGTGGTAGCAGGGGTGCCTACTGGGAGCATACGGACACTGTCACCTTTCACCACCAAGAACGCAACAGGGGTTACCTGCACGCCGGCGCCCACGCCGCCGCCAAAGGGGTTTTCCTGGTTATTGGGGTGCTTGGAGACATAATCCGCACCGCCGCCGGCCACACCCAGACAGATTTTAGAAATGGGAATGACAGTAACATCCTCACCGACAGAAATGGCATCACCGATCACAGAATTGCCATCCACCATCTGGCGAAGCTTTTCCAAAGTACCGTCTAACATATTGGGTAAATTCTTGCTCATACCGTACACCGCCCTCTTAGGTTTTAGATAGTAGTTTTCTCAAAAAATGGTAAATTATGCCTCTGCTTCAGCAGGTGTTTCCTCAATGACCATCTGATCCGGGTCTACCGCAGGTTCGCCAAGGCTGACTTTTTCAATTGCCGGCAGCTCTTCCAGGGAACGCAGGCCAAAGGTACGCAGAAAATCCGGAGTTGTTCTATAAAGGATGGGTCTTCCGGGTACATTCAGCCGCCCAGCCTCTTCAATAAGTTTTTTATTCAGCAGCGCGCCTACGGAATAAGAGCTGTCCACGCCGCGGATCTGCTCAACCATCGCCTTGGTGGCGGGCTGATAATAAGCAACAATTGTAAGCGTTTCCAACTGAGATGCTGACAGGCGGGGAGGCTTTCTTGTTTCCAATGCCTTGGTAACATAGTCGGCCATCTCACCGGAGGAAACCATTTGATAGCCGTTTTCCAGCTTCAAAATCCTTACGCCGCGACGATTAAAGGCAAATTCGTCTGCCAGCGCGTCCACTGCCGCCACAATTTCCTTCTGATCCACCTCCAAAACGGCGGCCAGTCGGGAGATCTCAATGCGCTCGCCTGAGGCAAATAAAATTGCCTCCACAATGCGCTGAATTTCAATTTGTTCCATCCGGTGAAGCCTCCTCGGGATTGTTGATTAAACGGACATTGGGATTTTCACCGGAAAGGTCATCCTCCAACGCCACAGAATTGGTTTTACACAGTTCCAGCACCGCAAGGAAGGTCGCAACGATTTCCGAACGGCTCTTACTGCCCTTAAACAAGTTTTTCAGCTTTTCAATGCCCCGCAAAATCAGGTTGCGTATCACTTCAGTCGCCTTCTTGGTAACCGGATAGGGCTCCTTGCCCACAATGCCCTTAAAGTTCACCGTAGGGGGCGGCAGCCGCCGTTCATTCCGCTCAGCTATGTCATCCAGGGCCTGCAGCAGATCCAGGGATGTATGGGAATACCGATAGCCGGTTTCCTTAGGCAGTGGCTCAGGCTGCTTTGTAAACAGGCAGCGACCCACATCATTGCGGGGTTCCAGCACTGTGATCGCCATACGGATCTGCTCCATAGCCTCCCTGCGTTGACGCTCAATAAGGGATTGCCGCAGAAGATCCAGCTCCGTCTGTGCTTCCGCTGCCTCTGCAGCAGACAGGAGCATCTTGGTCTTAATAAGCATCAGGTGGGATGCCATAGTGATAAATTCACTGGCGATCTCCATATCCAGCCGCTTCATTTCATCCAGGTATGCCAGATACTGCTCCAAGATCGCCGCAATGGACACATCCTGAATCTCTATTTTATTTTTATTCAGTAAAAGAAAGATTACATCCAGTGGGCCTTCAAAATCCTCCATACCCTCATTGCGGGTGTGAACGATGCCCTCCAGTCTGTATTGAGGTTGTGTCATATGCGTTATCCTCTGCTTATGGCAATACTTTTGGATATTATAGCATTCTTCAGCCCGTCTTGCAAGTAAATATATGAGATTTTGCAGGAAATATTGCAATTTGCGGCCCAAATTTTTTATGTTCTTGTTGCTTTGCTGCGATCTTTGTCGTATAATATTGGCAACTTGTCTAATCGGAGGTCAGTATGATTCGCGGCGTTGTTTTTGATCTTGATCACACTCTGTTTGACCGTTACAGCACTTTGCGAAATGTGCTACCCACTTTCTATACCCATTACCGCAAAAACATCCCGGAAGACCTGTCTGCGGAGGCCTTTATTGACCGCTTCATTCTTCTGGAAAAAGAATATGTCTACTTTGGCTGGAAACGGCTGATTCGGGCCTGCGTTGATGACGGTATCCTGATCGGTTTATCTGAAGAAGACTTCAGCGAAGTTATACATTACATCCTTCATTCCTGCTGGACGATGGATGCCGTCCCCTATTCCTTCACGGATACCACCCTTTTGAAACTTCGGGAAATGGGCTGCAAGATCGGCATTATCACAAACGGAAGCCACGATGTACAATCACGAAAAATTCAGATTCTAGGGCTCGAAAAGTACACCGATGAAATTATCATCAGTGGAGATATCGGTGCGCACAAGCCCAATGCAAAACCGTTCGAACTGATGAGTGAACGGTTGCAAATTCCTCCTGAGCAACTTTTATATGTTGGCGATAATCCTGTTAACGATGTCGACGGCTCCCGAAATGCAGGGTACATACCCGTTTGGGTGAAAACAACAGGCCACTGGTGCTTCGAAGACGTTCCCCGGGCAGAACATGAAGTAGAAACCGTGGAAGAAATCCCGGCACTTGTTGGGCGCTTAAACGAAATATAAACTGTCACACCGGACTTGATCGCAAGTCCGGTGTCCTTTTTATGCGCAATTTAGAAGATTTTGGCTGATATTTTGCGGATATAAAAAACAAATGTTGCCTTTCTCGACATAATATGCTACGATAAGCCGGAAGGAGGGATTCACTATGCCCCAAAATGATTATAGGGATTTAGACCTATATATGACCTATACGCTCATTGCCACTGCAGTGGCTTTTTCCCTATACCTGCTGTTTGCCCTTCTTGGTATTATCTGGCTGAAGGTAGTGCTGAGCATCCTCATTTTTCTGGTATGTGCCGGTGTGTTGGTTGTTCTCTTTTTGTCCGGTGAAATCGGAAAGCAGCGCAGCCGCTGGATGACCTTGGGTGCTGGCTGTACCGCTCTTTGCCTTTTGGTATCGCTCATTACCGGTTGCCCTTAATTTCCACAAGCCCGTAGACTTGCGGGCTTGTCTTTTTGTTTCTGTGGATGATGAAGCACATTCATCATCCTTTTTATTTGCATTGCTGCAAACTTTAGATAATCTGCTCAAAAGTCGATATATAACAAATAATAGAGTTATTTTGCATTGAAATTGAACTAAATTACAAGTATAGTACGGTCAAGGCGGTGATTGTATGCAAATCTTCAAAATCGGTTGTAAACAAATCCTGCAGGTGCGACTTTTAGGTTGGGAAGAATTGATCCCACCGGTTCGGCACGTTACCAGACAAACATCAGAATATGTTATGTACATACTTCTGAAAGGAAAGCTGCACTTTTTCAATAACGGCAATGAGATTACTATGCTACCCGGTGATGTTCGCATTTTCAATAAGGGAGATTTTCAAGCACAGGGGCAGACCAACCATTGTGCCTATATCTATATACATTTTGATTCGCCACAAATCAGCTGCTGCAATTTCACAGAAGAAGCGCTGGCTCAATACTGGGTCGATCAAAAAATTCGTTTTCTTCAATCCAACACATACGACACATCCAGTTATGACTATTCTTACATTCTTTTGCCGGATTACTTTCATATCTGTGAAGAACAGCTTGCATATGTAGACAGAGAGCTTTCCAAGCGAAAGCTCGGCCACAAGGAAATCAACTACAAAGCTTCCCTATCTTGGAAGCTTATGGATGTCTTAAACAAACTGAGCCGAGAGCATTTTGACAAAAGCGTCGGCACAACCTTACTGCTCAGACAAAGCAACTACAATTCTATTCAGGAACTGATTCTTTATTTGGAAACAAACTATGCACAGAAGATAACTGCTTGGGACTTAGAGCAGCATTTCCATATCAGTTTTGACTATTTCAACCGGCTTTTCAAAAAAGTCACCGGGATTACTATTTTCTCCTATAAAAACAATCTCAGGATCAATCGGGCAAAAGTACTGCTTTCAACCACTGATAAGACCGTTGCACAAATTGCCGCAGAAGTTGGTTATCAGGATATATTCAGTTTCTCCCACGCATTCAAAAAAGCCACCGGTTTTTCACCCGCTGAATATGCAAAAAGTCATATAAGGGACAGCGACCTATAACATGAAACTGTACGACAAAACACTTTCTACGGTATATGAACAGGGCCGAACCATCAATTTGTGGAATATCTTTTTCCCTAAACTAACGGAACTTGTGTCCATTAGCTTACTGGGAAGTATCCACTCAATGCTAATGGCGAATTTCGATCAGGAGGCTGCCATTGCAGTTAGTGTTGGTTCCCAGCTTGTATCTATTATCCAATCCATATTTTGCATATTTTCAACCGGACATTTAATTATTTCCAGTATATATCTTGGCGCAAATGATCGTGCTTCTGCCGGCACCAGTGCCAGCTCTGTCTTAGCCATAAGTATAGTGCTTTCCTTAATTGCCGGCATATTGCTTGCCGCCCTTCCACAACCATTTATGCGTTTGATGCATTTAGAGGGAAAGGCATTTCAATACGGCTGCACCTACTTTTCCATTATGATGGCTTTCTCCGTCATTTCGGTTATGATCTCCTGTTTCAACTCTTTTCTTGTCTCTATTGGGCAGGCCAAGTGTGTGCTGATCATAAACCTGATACGAAACGTCTTAAGTGTTATTTTTGGCTACATTGTTCTATTCCGCCCCTTTTCCATTCCATTACATGGTGTAAGCGGTGTGGCAATTGGTCGGGTGCTTTCACAAGCCATCAGCGTTGTGATTGCCGTCGTTTTTGTGCTTCGATGCAAATGCCCTATGAAGCGCAACTTATCATGCAAGGCAATTCTGCGCGCAGGTAAAATCGGTTTGCCCGGAAGTATGGGCGGACTTGCCTATGGTTTTTCCCAAATTGTAGCTTCAAGTATGATCTCCTCACTGGGCCTTGCTATGATCTCCGCAAAGGTATTTGCCAATAACATATTAGGATTTGTAACCCCATTCAGCTACTCCGTTGCTGAAGGAAACAGTATTCTTATGGGCCGGTATAAGGGACAGAATAACTACAAATGCGCCGATATGCTTTTTAAGCAGAATTTATCGCTGGCTGTTTTTATGAATGTCATATTGGTAATCCTGATCTATATATTCCGCATACCCTTATTTTCCCTGTTCACAAAAGATGCCGAAGTTCTAAAGCTGATAGAACAAGTTGTATTTGTTGATATTTTCGTAGAAGCAGCAAGGGCCGTCAACCATATTGCCGAGCGTTCTCTAACCGCCAACGGAGATGTGCGATATGTAACAATTCTATCGACAACTTCCTGCTGGGCCATCAGCATTGGTCTTGGTTGGGTGCTCGGAATTTTGCTTGATATTGGCATAATCGGCTTTTGGATTGCATTTGCTGCAGATGAGTTTATTCGTTGCTGTGGCTATTTGCTTCGCTGGCGCAGCGGACGGTGGAAAAGCATTAAGCTTTAGCCCTTGTGTGCAATTGCCCCGGACTTAGCCTTCCGTATGCCCGACTCAATCGTGCTGATCACGATCAAAGAAACTGCCCGGGAAATCCCGGGCAGTTTTTCACTTACATCCGCTGCAGTGGGCGCAATTGCCACTGCATTTTTTCTTTTTGGGAATAAGAAGATAGATGCAATATGCACCGATCAGAGAAAGAATCATCCAGTCAAGAGCACTCATAACAGCACCCCCACCTGGTAAACCACCAGCGCCACCAAATAGGCGACCAGGCACTGGGCTACCACCACACCCACCGTTTTGGGTGTGGATTTTAATTCCCTGCGGATGGTGGCAACTGCCGCCACACAGGGTGTATACAAAAGGGTAAACGCTAAGAAGCTGCAAGCTGCCGGCAAGGAAAAAAGGCTTTGCAGCGCAAGAGGCAGCTGCTCACTGCCAACACCAAGCACAACGCCAAAGGTGCCCACAACAGCTTCCTTTGCGGTAAAGCCGGAGACCAGGGCTGTTACCATTCTCCAATCTCCAAAGCCCAGAGGCGCAAAGATAGGCGCCACAAGTCTTCCCAAGGAAGCAAGAATACTGCCGGATGCATCCTCTGCAACATTAAACCGAAGGTCGAAGGTTTGCAGGAACCAAATCAGCACTGTGCAAAGGAAGATCACCGTAAAGGCTCTTTGCAGGAAATCCTTTGCCTTTTCCCACATCAATAAGCACACACTTTTGAAAGAAGGCAGCCGGTAATTGGGTAGTTCCATCACAAAGGGAATTGGTTTTCCCTTAAAGGCTGTGTTCTTCAGGAGCAGGGCGATCAACACCCCAACTGCCGCTCCGCCGAAATAAAGCGCCAGCATAACCGGCAGCTCTTTTCCGGGGAAAAAAGCAGAAGAAAAGAGCGCATAAATAGGGATTTTGGCAGAGCAGCTCATAAAGGGTGTCAGCAAAATCGTCATCTTTCTATCCCGGTTGGAGGAAAGGGTGCGTGTTGCCATAATGGCGGGTACACTGCAGCCAAAGCCAATAAGCATAGGCACAAAGCTTCTGCCGGACAGGCCGATTTTTCTAAGCAGCTTATCCATTACAAAGGCCACTCTTGCCATATATCCGGAGTCTTCCAAAATGGAAAGGAAGAAAAACAGGGTAATAATGGTAGGCAGGAAGGTGATCACACTGCCCACACCGGCAAAAATACCTTCTATGATCAGGCTATGTACTACCGGGTTAATGCCGTAATCTGTCAGCCAATTATCTACGAGGATCGTAAGACCGTCAATGCTATACGCAAGCAGCTCATCCAGCACCGGTCCGATCACATAAAAGGTCAGAGCAAATACTGCCGCCATAATTGCCACAAACAAAGGTATTGCGAAGACCCGATGGGTCAGCACCCGGTCAATGGCAATACTGCGGCTGTGCTCCCTACTCTCTTTTGCCTTTTTGAGGCAGGTATTGCACACGCTTTCAATGAAGTTGTACCGCATATCCGCAAGAGCCGCATTCCGGTCCATACCGGTCTCCGTTTCCATTTCCACAACGGAGTGCTCGATCAGCTCTTCCTCGTTTTCACTAAGCTCCAGCATTTTTGCGAAGGAGCGCTCCCCTTCTATCAGCTTGGTTGCGCAAAAGCGGCGGGAAATGGACACTTTCTTGGCATGGTCCTCAATAATGTGACTCACAGCATGAATGCACCGGTGAACAGGACCATCGGGACAAAAGTCTTTGATCTTTGGCTTTGTGCCATCCTTTGCTGTGGCAATAAGTGCATCCATAAGATCCACAATACCCTCATTCTTCACAGCACTGATCGGCACCACCGGAACACCCAATGCTTTGGACATCTTAACCACATCCACACTGCCGCCATTTCCGGTCAGTTCATCCATCATATTCAGGGCAATGACTGTAGGTATCCGCAAAGTAAGCAGCTGAAGGGTCAGATATAAATTTCTTTCCAGATTGGTAGCATCCACAATGTTGACTATGGCATCCGGCTTCTGCCCCAGTATAAAATCCCGGGTAACGATCTCCTCCTGGGAATAGGGCCGGATCGAGTAAATACCGGGCAGATCCACAATTTGATGCTCTGTGCCCTTTATAACACCGATCTTTTGGTCTACGGTCACGCCGGGAAAGTTACCAACCCGCTGATTGGCACCGGTCAGCGCATTAAAAAGAGTGGTTTTACCGCAATTTTGGTTGCCGGCAAGTGCAAAAATCATTCCGCTTCCTCCTGCAATGTGATCTTTCCCGCATCCTCCAGACGAATGGTCAGTTCATAACCCCGAAGGTGAATTTGAATGGGGTCGCCCATGGGAGCGATTTTCTGCAAAGTCACCTTTGTGCCCGGGATCAGACCCATATCTAAAAAACGCAGACGCAAGGCGCCTTCTCCACCAACAGCAGCAATGACGCCGCTCTGCCCTATTTTCAATTCCGCAATCGTCATAGTTCTTCCTCCTTGGTTAGCATATGCTAACCGCAATAATAATATGCCAATTTGCAGAATTTGTCAATATATTTTTGAAAAATTTGTCAACAAATGCACCCACCGTCAGCTCATGGCTGTCGGTGGGTGTTCGCATACTATTGTTTATAGGATTTTGGGGTTATTAAAAAATATGTCAGGCTACACACTACCGTGGCTATAGCGATCCATTGCGAAGTAGATAGTCCGTCATATATCCCACGAATGCTATCTCCTCTAAAATATTCAAGTATAAACCGTGCTACTGCGTACAGTCCAATATATGACGATAAGACTGCGCCTGGTTTTCTTTCTTTTCTATCGATCCATATCAATGTAAGGCATATTTCTATGTTTATAAGTGCTTCTAAAAGCTGAACAGGAAAGTATCCCTGATCAATGGGCACACCGGTAACAGCACTTTGATAATAGATAGCCAGCGGGCCATCGTAAGCTATTCCCCTGCAACAGCCTGCCAAAAGGCACCCAATTCTGCCGATGGCGTGGCCTACCGGAATATACGGAACGACAGAGCTTTCCACAACTGTAAATTTTGTTTTTGCGACAATTATTCCGATCATTGCTCCAATGATGCCACCGATCAAGCCGCCGTAGAATACCAGTCCACCAAATACAGTAAAGTCACCGGAAATCACACTATGCCATACCTGTGAAGGAGAGTAGGTCACGAATGCATACAGAATACCACCACAAGGAAGAGCAAACAGCAAAGCAAAGGCTGCTACAATCAATAGGTCTTCCGTTTTTAACCCACGTTCTTTACCACGACGTAGAGACAGCCAGCCGGCAAGGAAGAT
Source organism: Faecousia sp. (assembly GCA_045542575.1). GTDB lineage: Bacteria > Bacillota > Clostridia > Oscillospirales > Oscillospiraceae > Faecousia. The sequence goes on along the minus strand of JAZQLG010000044.1, from coordinate 31,535 downwards.
ACCAACCACCATACACAGGCCGTATGTACCGATCTTTTTGCCGAATAAATCAATATACGGATACATATTGCACACTCCTAAAGAGATAACCACCCTGCCCCATCGGAGCAGGGTGGTTTGCCGCCATTACACGCTGGCAGCAATACCTGCCACGCAAGCAGCGCAAGCAATGTAGAAGATCAGACCCAAAACTGTGCCAATAATACACAAGACCAGGCCAGCAGTAGCTGCGCCCTTCTGACCGTTCTTTCTTGCAATAGCTGCAAGCACGATACCAACAATACCAAGAATAGCGCCTACCCAGCCAATTGCAGGGAAAAACACACCAATCACAGTACTGATAATACCGAGAACTAAAGATGCAACGCCCATAACCGTTCTCCTTTCTGTAATCTCCGCTCTCTTCTTGCGGTTATCTGCATATTATCACAAAAAATGTCTTTTGTCTACCTTCGTAGACATTTTTGTCCAACTTTTTTCATAAACTAAAGGAAAGGCAGGTGTTGGCAATGCAGTTTAACTACATGGCATTAGGTTTAGTCATCCGCCGGATCAGAACAAGACGCGGTCTTTCCCAAGAAGTTCTGAGCGGATTGGCAGGTATTGCAAGAACGCATTTAACAATGATTGAAAATGGAACAAAGGCTCCCAATCTGGAAACGCTTTACCGCATTGCACAAGCGCTGGACATGTCAGCAAGTCAGCTTCTTGCCCTATCGGAAGAGGAAAGCCAGTAATCAAAAAGCAGGTCAGCAAATTGCTGACCTGCTTTTTGATTAAAAGACCTTCATTCCCTGTAGAATTGCTTTTTCCGGACCTGCGTAGCGGTCGCATATTCCGATCTTTTGAGAAAGATGCAGACTGTTCAAGACCTGACTTGCAGAGCCTGTGATGGAAATGCCGGTAACCGGTATGATCTTTGCTCCGTCGTGGTAATACGCCAGACGGACTTCACCGCCGATGTAGTCGCTGTAGAAATCCACCTGCAGCCCGGACATGGAAAGCACCTCCAGATAAGGGCCCTTCTGCAGGTCCTCCTTGGTAGCACTGCCCGCCGCCACAACTATGCAGGGCAGTTCACCGGTGGGCTTTTCACCCAAATACTGACCGTAGCGATTAGAGCCGTAATAATTTACCGCCACGCCGTCAGAAACAACCACTGTATCGGTAAGGGCCATACCGTCGGCATCAAACATTCTGCCGAAAATACTTCCGGGATAATTGCCTGCCATCGTAATATGCAGCTTATCCATCTGCGGGTCCTTCTGCACAGGCTGATCCTTTGCAAACAGATTGGCCTTTCCGTAGACCGCGGCAAAGTTCAGATCACCGACGATAGAGCCGAACAGCTCCGACAGCTCCAGCTTATTGAGAACAACTGCACAGTCGGGTACAGACTCGGGCGTAATCGCCTCGTACCGGGCCTTCACTTCCTGCAGCTTTTCTTCAATTTCCTTCTTTATGGCTTCCTCATCGAAGGCATTAAAATTATACTGCTGGTACAGCTCCACACTTTGCTTTTCTCCGTTGAAGGTGGGAATCGCCTCCACCATAGCCTTGTAATAGGTCTGCTTTTTCGTAAGGCCCAGGCTATTCACTACCGTGTTCTCGATCCGGTTGACAAAGACCTCCACACTGTTAAGGGCACTGCCGGCAGGCTTTTCAGCTGCAAAAACACAATCGGCAATTTTCTGGCAAAGTTCAGATAAGTCCCGGTTTTCAAAGTTGGAAGGAACCTGATACTCCCCTTCTTCTTTTTCGGGCAGCGTATAATAACGGTTGGAGATCAGCTTGGCCTTCTCCACTGCCTGGCAGATCAGTTCCACCAGCTGTTCCTTCGTTGTAGAAGAATACACCAGAAAACGGGAATCTCCTTTGAATTCACCGTGATCAACATACACGGTAACCTCCTTATCAGAGGTGTCTGTATGCCGCACCGTCTCTAATTTTCCTTTTACATAGAAATACTCAGCGCTCTCAGTATGGCGTACATTCACCTTATAGTCGCTAACTTCCTTATTTGCTTTCAGTAATTCCAGAATCATATTCATCCCAGCTTCACCCTCACTTTCAAGGCAGGACCGCCATCGCTGACACGGACCCATTCTTTATAGCCCTTGCCGCACATTCCGGAACCGGTCACCACAAAATCATCGGAAACCATAGAAATGGACTTCAGAAGATCCGGCACATAACCGCTCATCACCACAGGAGATACATAATTGTCCGTCAGCTTACCGTCAACGATCTCAATGCCGTACTGGGCAACGCACTGGATCGCCCAGTTTTTGGGGTCTTCCATACCATTGTCTGTTTCAAAAAGCATATAGCCGTGCTTAATAGAAGCAATCATATCCTCCAGCTTATCTGTGCCCTTTTCGAAGAAGGTATTTGTCATTCGGGCATAGGCCTTCCGGCGGGTGGATTCTCTTCTGCCGTTACCGGTGGGCGGTGTGCCCAACTGGGTGGCAGATGCCAAGTCAGAAAGGCCGGTAACCAGAACACCGTTTTTAATGATCTGGGTGTCCCCTGCCAGAACGCCATCGTCATCAAAGAAATAAGACGCAACACTTAGGGTGCTGGCTGCACCGTCCCGCATATTGCAAATGGGAGAAGCAACGAATTTGCCCACATATTCCTTTGCCAATGCTCTGTCCTTAACAAACTGATCCATTTCCACACCGTGGCCAAAAGCTTCGTGGGCAATCAGACCGGTGATGGAAGGATCGGTGATCACATCGTAGACACCGGGAGTAATGGGCTTAGCCAGCGTCAGATTATGGGCCTTGCGAAGCAGTGGCTCGATCTTGCCGGGAAGGCCGGCAAGCACCGGTGCGATGGAGCTGTGGTTCACCGTTTCATAGCTTTGCACCATTTTGTCATTTTCCTGATAAATCGCAGCAATGGCACTGTTTACCCAAGTGTAATTCTGGTCCAGCTCCCGGTTCTTGGAAACGAACAGCTTGGAAACCTCCAAAAGGCCAAGCCGCACAAACACATTCAGCACACACTCACTTTTTGCAAGCACCGCATCCTTTTGAGCCTTGCAGAAATCCAACAATTCCGGCTGGGAATAATTATGCAGGTCGCTTTCCCGGCAGAAGGACTTGGTAAGAGGTTCATCCGAAAGACAAACAGGATCAATCCAACCATCCTGGGGCACATTTTTGAAGGCTTCCTGAATTTTCCGTGCCAGAGAAGGCACATCCTGAATATCATCCAGGGAGTATTCTAAAAAGCCCTTGCCGTTACTAAGCTTCACAACAAAGCCACATTCCGTGTCCATACCGGGGGCGATCATACTGCTGTTTCGGTCAACCCGGAATTCGGTCACCTTCACATCCACGCCCAATACGCTTACATAGGAAAATTCCTTTCCAAGGCAGGCAACCAGCTCCTTCACTGCCGCCCGCTTTTCATTTAAGTACGGAGAAAACGCCATAGTATCCCTTCTTTCCATAGAGTGCTGTTATTATAGCACCTTCCGCTATGGAGCGCAAGCAAATTAAACAGTCACTATTGTTTTTTTTGACAGATAGTGGTATAATAACCGGGATTATACAGAGAAACGAGGGGTCACCTGTGGAAGAAAACATCACACCGGCCACAAATCTGGGAATTTGGGGAAAGTGCAAAGCCGGATTTGCATTCTGCAAGAACAAAATTGCAAGCTGCAAGAGCAAGATTTGGCATTTTGCCCTTATATTCCTCGCTTTTTTTGCAATTGAATTCTTAGCATACATTATGCTCTTACCGAGTGTAGGCTTTTGTCTGCTGTTTGGTCTTTTTTGGTCCGCACTCTTTACGGCAATCCTTTTTATCATCCCACGGAAGGCCAGCCGGATCGTCTTCGGCATCCTATACTTCCTGTTTCTGGTATGGACACTGTCTCAGCTTGGCTATTATCAAGTCTTCGACAAGCTGATGTGGCTTTCAGCCCTGGCCTATACCGGCGAAGGTATGATGTTTATCTTCGATGTGCTCAGCAAATTCCCTCTGCTTTGGTGGATAGCCGCTGTAGGTCTGATCGCATTGGGTGTTGTGATCATCGTTAAGTACCCCGCTACGACCACCGGCTGGAAGAGCAAGCTTCCCTATTTGGCTATTTGCGCAATATGCATTGTAACCATTGCACTGATCCCCAAGTTTATCGTAGCTATGGATGCCGTTCCCAAGCCGGAAGAAGAGAACTACACAGATGTTACTTCTTATGAAGATACCTATGAATCTCTCTACGATGTAAAAAAGGTTTATGACCTCTGCGGTGTCTACCATATGACCTTCCGTGACCTTTGGACCTTCAATTTCTATAAGTGGACAGCTAAATATGAGAAGGAAACGAAGGGAGATATTGAGGAGCTGAAGGAGTATTTTGCAGACCGTCCCGATCACCAAGGCAACGATATGACCGGCCTTTTCGAGGGTAAAAATGTGGTGTATGTGCTGATGGAGTCTATGGATGACTGGCTCATCACCTCAGATGGCACACCTACTATTTACCGGCTGATGAATGAGGGTATTCAATTTACCAACTTCTTTACTCCCGGATACGGCAGCGCCCGCACTCTAAACACTGAGTTCTGTATGAACACCGGTATTTATCTGCCAACCAACGGCGAATTTATTTTCAATTACACTGACAACTCCTTTGAGCAGGCAATTGCCGCTCAGTTCAGCGGTGCAAATTATACAGGCTATGTTTTCCACTACAATTCTCCAGAATATTACCGCCGGGGCATTATGGAGCCAATGGTTGGCTACGAAGCATACCTGAGCTATGAGGATTACAACGAAACGGAAGATGACCTGTTTAACGACTGCTTCCTCTTTGACAACGAAAAGATAAAGAGCATTTTCTTCCGTGACGGCATGAAGTTCAACACCATCATTACCCGGGCTGCCCATTTGGGATATACCTATGATGAGGTGCTTAGTGAATATGCGCTTAAGCAGTACCCTGATTGGAAGGGCACCTACCCTACAGAGGAAGAAGATGTTGCCCGATTGAAGGCAAGACTGGTGGACGATATGTTTACCCGGCTCCTGGCAGAACTGGATGCTGCAGGCGAACTTGAAAACACTGTAATCATCGGCGTGACCGACCATTACACCTATGGCTGCAGAGACATCCCCGCGCTTTATCACCGCTCCGGTGTAGACCCGGATCACAAGCTGCTTTTGGAACGGACCCCCTGCTTTATTTGGTCCTATGACGGTCCTAAAATGAAGGTGGATAAGACACTGCACACTGCCGACCTTGTTCCCACTATCCTGAATCTTTTTGCCATTGAAAGTCCCTATGAATATTTAGGGCAGGATGCCTTTGATTCCAATTATGAAGGCTATGCCCTATTCCCCAACGGCAGCTGGATCAGCGACGGTGTGGTTTGCGTGGTGGATACGGACGGAAAGTATGATATCCTTTATAACGAAAAGGACAAGCTGCTTACTCCTGACTATATTGACCGCATGTGCAAAACTGCCCTGGATTTCATTCAGGCCGGCAATAAGATCGTTACAACAAACTACTACGGTTTATCCGATTAGGAAATATGCCCTGTGTACATCGCAGGGCATATTTTTCTCTTGCACAATTTCCTATTCTTTGATATATTCTTGGTAGAAATTATCCCAAAAGGAGAAAATATGATGCTTAAAAAAGTAACCGAAACCATTTTCTATGTGGGTGCAAATGACCATGATGTTGATCTTTTTGAGGGGCAATATGTAGTTCCCAACGGAATGGCCTACAACTCCTATGTGATTTTGGACGAAAAGGTAGCTGTTATGGATACCATTGACGCCACCAAGACTCAGGAGTGGCTTAAGAATATTACCACTGTTCTGGGTAACCGTCAGCCGGATTACCTGGTCGTACAGCATATGGAGCCGGACCACGCAGCTTCTATTGAAGCATTTGTAAACAAGTACCCTGATGTAACCGTGGTTGGCAATGCCAAGACCTTTGTGATGATCAGCCAGTTCTTCCCCAATCTGCAGATGAAAAACACTTTGACTGTCGAAAATCTTAGCTCTCTTGCCCTTGGCAAGCATCAGCTGACCTTTGCATTTGCGCCTATGGTCCACTGGCCTGAGGTTATGATGAGCTATGACAGCTACGACAAGGTGCTGTTCTCTGCCGACGGCTTCGGCAAATTCGGTGCCCTGGATGTGGACGAGCCCTGGGACTGTGAAGCACGACGCTACTATATTGGCATTGTCGGCAAATACGGCAAGCAGGTGCAGAACATTCTTAAGGTTGCCGCTACCCTGGACATCCAAATCATTTGCCCTCTCCATGGACCTGTGCTGACTGAGAATCTGGGACACTACATTCATCTTTATGACCTGTGGTCCAGCTACACACCGGAATCTGACGGTGTTGTGATTGCATACACCTCCGTTTACGGTCACACCAAGGAAGCCGTACTGCTTTTAGAGAAGGAGCTGGTCCGCCGCGGTGTTCCCAAGGTTGTCCTGCACGACCTGGCACGGACCGATATGGCTGAGGCTGTGGAAGATGCCTTCCGCTATGATAAGCTGGTTCTGGCCACCACCACCTATAACGCCGATGTGTTCCCCTATATGCGCACCTTTATGGACAAGCTGACCGAGCGGGCCTTCCAAAACCGCACAGTTGCTTTTATGGAAAACGGCTCCTGGGCGCCGATGGCCAACCGGATCATGAAAGAAAAGTTCGCTAAATCCAAGAATTTAATCTTTGCAAAGAACGAGGTGACCGTTCTTTCTGCCCTGAATGAGGAATCCACCAATCAGGTTATTGCTCTGGCGGAGGAGCTGTCCGCTTCCTATGCGCCTGTGAAGGTGCAGGATGACTTTATCGACCCCACTGCCCTGTTTAATATTGGCTATGGCTTGTATGTGGTTACTTCCAACGATGGGGTGAAAGATAACGGCCTGATCGTAAACACTGTGACGCAGGTCACCAATACCCCCAACCGGGTTGCCGTTACCATCAACAAAATGAACTACTCCTGCGAAGTAGTTGCCAAAACCGGCAAGCTGAATATTTCCACCCTTTCTCAGGAAGCCCCCTTCAAGATCTTTGAGCGCTTTGGCTTCCAGTCCGGACGGAATGTGGATAAGTTCGCTGACTTTGAACATGCGCAGCGCTCCTCCAACGGACTTCTGTTCCTGGACAGATATGCAAACAGCTATATTTCCTGCAATGTGATCAGCCAGGTGGACCTGCAGACCCATGTGATGTTTATCTGCGATGTGACCCAGTGCGTAAATCTGAGCGATACGGAAACAATGACCTACACCTACTACCAAAAGAATGTAAAGCCCAGACCGGAAACGGAAAAGAAGGGCTTTGTGTGCAAGATCTGTGGCTATGTGTATGAAGGCGACACCCTGCCTGAAGACTTTATCTGCCCCCTGTGCAAGCACGGCGCTTCCGATTTTGAACCTATCAACTAACAAAAACACATCCACCGGAGCCGGTGGATGTGTTTTTGTTAGCTTTGCTTATTCAAGATTGATAACCTTAACCGCAGTGACCTCTCTCCTTGTTTTACGCAAAATTCCCCAAACACCTAAAAGGGCAAAAGCAATGCCCATAAGACAATTAGTAATCATCGCAGACTGGTACTGGGCATTATTCATAAAGAAATGACCGATCAACATAGGAATATCACCATAGGAAATCGCAATCTCCGTACCATTCAGCACAATGGCAGCATCGGGAGCATATTTCGCAATTTCTACAGCCCACATTACGGCATCGTAGCCTATATTTCCCAACAAAACGCCAAAGATCGTTGCGCCAGCCAATATGTAAATTTTGCCCTTACCTCTCTTGCCCTTCAGCAGAGTATAGCCTTTTTCAGCAAGAAAGCCTATCAGGAAACCGACGATGGATGCCACAAAGCCCAAATGGAGCACAAATCCCCAAACAACAGCTCCCAACAATGCCCCCAGCAAAGCGCCCACAAGTCCCGTAACATAGGAGCCAGCTTCTTTCTGCTCCAGTTGAAGCTGCTCAGTCTCCAGCTGTTCCTGCAGTTTCTGTCCGCAGGAGCGGTGCATATGGTTGGCTGTAGTATTCAGAAGTTTCCAGCAGCCATCCTCCTGAATGGGAGTATAGCATACACAGCAAATATCCACTCCGATTGCATCATACTCTTTTAATTGCGGGAAGAACCACTGGCAAAAGGCATCGATCTTTTTCATTGTACCGGGGGCATCCTGGAACCGGATAACCAGCTCGTTTTCCATTATTTCAAGATAGGCCACACGGTACTGGTTCGTCAAATTGGACTGTGCAAGCATAGTGCGAAATGTGTCACGCTTATTGGGATCCGGGAAATGGGTGGATACAACAATTGCTTTCCAGCCCGCCCCTTCAATAAAGGTAGCAGCATACCCGTAGAAACTGCCGTAGGCCACCCCACGCGCGATCTTCATACCGTGCTGTTTTGCAAACTTCTTAAATGCAGATCCGATCATTGGTGTACCTCCATACAATCATTGTTACTTTATTTTTACTTAAAACATAGGAGTCTTTGCAAGGCTGGCGGCGATTTCTTCATCGGTGGGGATATAGTCACTCATCACTCCGTCGTTAAACCGCTGATAGGCAAACATATCAAAATAGCCTGTGCCGGTAAGACCAAACACGATATTCTTATGCTCACCTGTCTCCTTGCAGCGGAGGGCTTCATCCATAGCCACTTTGATGGCGTGTGCGCTCTCCGGAGCGGGCAGAATACCCTCCACCCGTGCAAATTCTGTAGCAGCCTTAAACACCTCTGTCTGAGTCACACTGACAGCTTCCATCAGACCATCCTGGTACAATTGAGAAACTACGCTGCTCATACCGTGATAGCGAAGGCCGCCTGCGTGGGAAGAAGACGGAATAAAGCCGCTACCCAAAGTGTACATCTTCTGCAAGGGGCATACACGGCCTGTATCGCAGTAGTCATACACATAACTGCCTCGGGTCAGGCTGGGGCAGGATGCGGGCTCAACAGCCACCAGGCGCATATCTGCTTCGCCCCGCAACTTTTGCCCCACAAAGGGAGAGATCAAGCCGCCCAAATTGGAGCCGCCGCCGGCGCAGCCGATGATCACATCGGGCTTGATATCATAAAGATCCAATGCAGCCTTTGTTTCAAGGCCAATGATGCTCTGGTGCAAAAGTACCTGATTCATCACGCTTCCGAGAACATACCGGTAGCCTTCCATACTTCCGGCAGCTTCCACCGCCTCAGAAATGGCGCAGCCCAAAGAGCCGGTGGTACCGGGGAATTCTTCCAATATCTTTCTTCCCACATTTGTTGTAGTGGAAGGAGACGGAGTCACATCTGCCCCATAGGTACGCATAACCTCTCTGCGGAAGGGCTTTTGCTCATAGGAAACCTTTACCATAAAGACCTTACAGTCAAGGCCGAAATAAGAGCAGGCCATACTCAGTGCCGTGCCCCACTGGCCGGCACCGGTTTCCGTAGTAACACCCTTCAGTCCCTGCTCCTTGGCATAATAGGCCTGGGCAATGGCAGAATTCAGCTTATGGCTGCCGGATGTATTGTTGCCCTCAAATTTATAGTAGATGTGGGCGGGGGTATCCAGCATTTTCTCCAGGCAGTATGCCCGCACCAGAGGTGCCGGACGGTACATCTTGTAAAAGTCTGAGATCTCCTTGGGAATTGGGATGTAGGCGGTGGTATCATCCAGCTCCTGCATAGCAAGCTCCCGGCAGAACACCTGACTCAGCTTATCCAGGGTGATCGGCTTGCCGGTCTCCGGGTCCAGCAGCGGGGCCGGTTTGTTCTTCATATCTGCCCGGACATTGTACCACGCCTTGGGCATTTGGTCTTCACGAAGGTAGATCTTATACGGAATTTCTTGTTTTGACATAACTTATTTCCCCTTTCTTGGGACAAAAAACGCTCCTGCCCCAGTTGATGCTGGGACAGGAGCAAAATATCTCCTGCGGTGCCACCCGGCTTGGCGCATTGCGCCCTCTTTGTGCGTACTACCATACGCAGGCTTTTGTAACGAAGTGCCACTCCGGCTCCCATTTCCGGTCGCCCTCAGGTGCCCATTCGCCTTGCAGGAAATACCGCCTCACACCAACCGGCGGCTCTCTTTGATCTCCAAATCAAGGGTACTTACTCACCCTCATCGGTTTTCTTCATTAAACCACATTTCGTTCCCGCTGTCAAGCGGTTTATGCAGATTACAGAAAACTGGGGCGTTGGGACTGAAAAGAAGAAAGATCCGCAAGCTGGGCCATAGAAACAGGCAGCGCTCCCCTGTCCAGCAGGGCATCTATTCCTCTGGAACCGTCCTGAAAGCAGAATACAGGACTGTAGCCCTTTTTCAGATTGTTCTTCGTACCGTCCCAGGTGCCGCCCTTCTCAAAATTACATTGGGCTACCAGTGTGATCTGCCCCATTGCGTGGATAAGCCTGTTGCGGCTCAATGCCCGCAGGCCGGAAAATGGCAGATCAAACCCATCTTCGCTGATGTAGAGTATTCTCTCATTCGCCGGCTGCTCCTTCAGCTCGTCTGCCACGATAGAAATCACATTGCCACCGGCCTCAAGGCAAGCATTTTGGGCAGTTTGATCTGCACCCTTTGCGTTTCCGGAAACAAGGACATAGCCTTGTACGGCGGCCTGCCTGCCCACTTCCCGGGCAAAAGCGGCATTGTCAGCTTTCAGAACACGGCTGCCAACCAGGGAAATTGCCGGTTTTCCCAGTAATTTTAAATCACCCTTCAGCCAAAGACAGCCGGGACAGTCAAGGCCAAATCTTTTCCGAAGAACAGGCGGGTATGCATCGCTAATACGGGAAACCGGGAATATACCGGCCTTTTCCGCCTGCTTCAGGTACCAATCCAGTTGTTCCTGCTGGGAAAGAAGCTCTATAATCCGCATCGCCGTTTCCCGGTCATACCCCAGACCTGCCACATCCTCATATGTCAGCTCCCTATCCTGTTTGGGAGCCTCCGATACCTGAACACGCAGGAAAAGATTGCGCAGCTGGGCAACCGTCAGCACTTTTCTCTGCGGATCGCCCAAATGACTCGTCAGCAGCAGGAAGCCCTGCTCCCGGCTGTTCAACGGAATCGCTTCTTTACTACAGGCTGCTTGACCTCATCCGGTGTCAATGCGCCATCTGCGCCCAGAAGCACGGGCTTAATATCATATTGGGAGAACTTTGCAATTTCGTCCAGCTTTGCCTTTTCCGGGAAATTGCCCACAATGGAGAAAGCAACGCCCTTCCGCTTCGCACGGCCTGTGCGGCCGATGCGGTGAACATAGTACTCATTTTCTTCGGGGATGTCAAAGTTCACTACGCAGTCCACATCGTCCACATCAATGCCCCGGGATGCCACATCCGTGGCAATCAGGATCGCCAATTTGCCATCCCGGTACTTTTGCATTGTCTTTTCACGCTGACTTTGGCGAATATCGCCGTGGATGCAGTCACAGTCTGCCCCGGCCCTCTGGAAATCATCAGAAAGCCGCTGGCACATATGCTTGGTATTGCAGAAGATCATTACCCGCTCAAAGCCCTGGGTGCGTATTAACCGCAAAGTGGTTTCTGCCTTTTCAAGGGGAGAAACAGTGATGCTGTACTGCTGGATATCCGGCCGGTCTTCCCGCTTGGGTTCTACGGTGATCTCCACCTCATCCCGCTGGTACATCCAGGAGACAGTCATTACCTCCTGGGAGATGGTTGCAGAAAACAGGCCCAGGTTCTTCCGGTTCTTCACCTTTTCAATGATCTTGGTTACATCCTTGAAGAAGCCCATATCCAGCATACGGTCTGCTTCATCCAAAACAACCGTTTGGATCTTATCCAGCCGGATGTTTTTTCGGTTATAATGGTCCATCAGCCGTCCGGGCGTAGCAACCACGATCTGAGGCTTCTTTTCCAACTGCTTGGCCTGTCCAACGATACCTGCACCACCGTACAATACTGCAACACGGATACCCTGATAGTAGGTCAGCAACCCGCGAAGTTCATCCCCAATCTGTATAGCCAGCTCCCGGGTGGGTGCCAGAATGAGTCCCTGGACCTCCTCGCAGGCAGTATCTACATGTTCGATCATCGGGATTCCGAAGGCAAAGGTCTTACCTGTGCCGGTAGGAGCCTTGGCAATTACATCCTTCCACGCCATAAAAGAAGGAATGGCCTGCTGCTGGATGGTCGTAGGATACCCATAGCCCTTTTTTTCCAGAGCCTTCAGCATTTCCTGTGACAGGCCTAAGTCTGCAAATGTCATCATTTTTTCTTCCATATTACATTCCCTTTGTTCATTGGTTTTCTTTATTGTAGCAGTTTTTTCCCAAATATGCAACTATCAGCGTCAAACCGGCATTAAAAGCTGTAAATTTTCTGTAACAGACGGAGTTTTAGTGGACAAACAGAACACTTTATGGTATATTGTATGTTGATAATTTATGGAATGCACTTTTGGAGGCGTAGGAGAAATGGGCAAACTGATTGTAATTGAAGGAACGGACGGTTCCGGCAAGTCCACCCAGTTCCGGCTGCTCTCGGAGCATCTTGAAAAAGACGGCGTGGCCTTTAAACATATTGTCTTTCCCCGCTACGATCAGGAAAGCTCTGCTCTTATTCGTATGTACTTAGGCGGTGCCTTTGGAGATAAGCCATCAGATGTAAACGCCTATGCCGCATCCAGCTTTTATGGTGTGGACCGCTTCGCTTCTTACAAGATGGACTGGGGCACTTACTACGAAAACGGCGGCGTTGTTCTTTCTGACCGCTACACCACCTCCAATGCCGTCCATCAGACATCCAAAGAGCCCGAAGAAAAACGAAATGCTTTTCTCAAGTGGCTTTATGATTTTGAATACGACAAATTGGGGTTGCCCCAGCCGGATCTGATCATTTATCTGGATGTACCAACGGACTTTACTGAGAAGCTTCTGCGCCACAGAGAGCAGGACACCAACACCAAAGCTGACATTCATGAAAAAGATATGCAGTATCTTGCCACCTGCCGTCAGGTGGGCCGTGCAGCTGCTGATTTCTACGGTTGGACGGTTATTTCCTGCGTAAAAGACGGCGCTATGCGGACAATGGACGACATACATCAAGAAATTTACAGTTATGTGAAAAGCTGTTTGGAGGCATAACTATGGTATATGTTCTTTTAGGAAAAGGCTTTGAAGAAACAGAGGCCATCGCCCCTGTGGATCTGCTTCGCCGGGCTGACATTCCGGTTCTGACCGTTGGTATTAACGGGAATGTGGTAGAAGGCAGCCACAAGATCCCTGTGGCCGCGGATATTACCATTGAGGAAATGGATCTGACCAAAATGGATATGCTTGTGCTCCCCGGCGGTTTGGGAGGCGTTGCTTCCATTATGGCAAGTGGGCCGGCTATGGACGCTGTGCGCTTCGCCTGGGAAAACGGCAAATTTTTGGGCGCTATCTGCGCAGGCCCAACGATTTTGGCAAGTCTTGGCATCCTGGACGGCAAAAATGCCACCTGCTACCCCGGTTGTGAAGACAAAATGGGAACAGCCAATATCCTGAATCAGGCAGCTGTTACCGACGGTAAAATTATCACCGGCACTTCTGCCGGCTGTGCGCTTCCCTTTGGTCTTGCATTAATTGCCGCCCTGAAGGGAGAAAACGAAATGCAACGAATTTATGACCAGATCGTAATCCGCTGACAGGAGGTTTCCGTATGGATAAAGAGAATAAAATGAATGAAGAGAATTTCTCCGCACTGGAAGGCAGTGATTGGCTGGATGAAATTCTTGGCACCAACGATACTGCTAAAGAACTGACCGGTGACGAGCTGGCTATGGCAGCTGCCGGCCTGACCTCCCCCGAGGATGCAGAACTGGAAAAAATTCTGGCTGAGGATTGGGATAATGTCACCGAGGAAGCTGGCGATGCTCTTCCCGATCAGCTCTCCTTTGATGAAACCCAGGCATTTGTTCCTCCGGAGCCGGAAGACGTGCCGGCAGATGAACCTGCTCCTGTGGAAGACATACCTACTGGAGAAAAATCCCGCCCCGCCCGGAAAAAGGGCTACGGTTTCTTTGCGATCCCCCACCTTGCCTCTGCGCTGATCTGGATCTCTATCACTGTTATTATTGGTGTAACCCTGGGCCGTGCTTTCTGGGCCGTCTGCACCGACCTTATGGCCTTTGGCAAGGAATCTGTCCGGATCACCATCACGATTACAGAAGAAGATCTGAATGACCCGGATGCTATTGCCGAGAAGCTTGGCGATGCCGGACTTGTAAAATACCCCGATCTGTTCGAGCTGTTCTATCGCTTCAAGCTGAATAACACCAACAAGGGCCGTGACGAGGAAGACAAGGTAAAAACCCTGATCACTGCAGGCACCTTTACACTGAACAGTGCCAATGACTACAACGCAATGGTCAAGGCTATGGGCTCCTATGCCCCTGCCCGGGAAGAGATCGAGGTCACCATCCCGGAAGGCTACACCTGCGCTCAGATCTTTGCCCTGCTGGAAAAGAAGGGTGTTTGCTCTGTGGCAGAGCTGGAAGAATATGCCGCCAACGGAGATCTTGGCGACTACTGGTTCCTTGAAGGTGTGGAAAGAGGAACTAAATACTGCTTGGAAGGCTACCTCTTCCCCGACACCTACCGCTTCTACACCAACGATAAGCCCCGGAACGCCCTGCGAAAGCTTTTGAACGGCTTTGATTACCGCTTCACCAGCCGTATGAAGGAAAAGTACGAGGCCATGCAAAAGAACGGCAAGGTCAAGCTGAATATGCGTCAGGTCATTACCCTTGCATCTATGATCGAAAAGGAAACTGCAAATCGTAACGAGAGCTACGACATTTCCTCTGTCTATCACAACCGTCTTGCAAACCCCGGTTCCTTCCCCTTCCTGGACTGTGACGCCACCACTTACTATGCAATTGGCGACTACTTTGGTACCCATGGTGACCTTAGCCTCGATGATCTTTCCGTAAAGAGCGGCTATAATACCAACTGGAGAGGCGGTCATACCGGCCTTCCCATCGGTCCCATCTGCAACCCCGGTTCCAACAGCATTGATGCTGCTCTTGCCCCCAGCGACACCAAATACTTCTACTATGTTTACTATCCCGCTTCCGGCAGACATCTTTTCGCTAAAACTGAGAAAGAACACAACGCCAACATTGAGAAGGCACAGAAATAGTATGGCAAAACTGGAACTATTAAGCCCTGCAGGCGATATGGAACGGCTGAAAATGGCCGTTCTGTACGGTGCGGATGCGGTCTACCTGGCGGGTACCGACTTTGGTATGCGCTCCTTCGCGGGCAATTTCACTCCCGAGGAGCTGCCTCAGGCGGTTGCCTTTGCCCACAGTCGCGGCGTTAAGGTGCACGTGACCGTAAACACGATGCCCCGCAACGAAGAAATTGCAGCCCTTCCTCCCTACCTGGAACAATTGCAGGACGCAGGCGTAGATGCCCTGATCGTTGCGGATCTGGGCGCCTTCACTCTGGCTGGCAAGTACGCCCCCAAGTGTGAGCGGCACATTTCTACCCAGCAATCCATCGCTAACTACGAATGTGCAAATGCCTGGTATGATTTGGGTGCCAAGCGGGTCGTGCTGGCAAGAGAACTAAACCTTGATGAAATTCGCACGATTCGGGAAAAGACGCCTAAAGAGCTGGAAATCGAAACCTTTGGGCATGGTGCTATGTGCGTCAGCTACTCAGGCCGTTGCCTGCTCAGTAACTATATGACCGGGCGGGACTCCAACCGGGGTGCCTGTGCACAGCCCTGCCGCTACCAATATGCCCTTATGGAAGAAATGCGCCCCGGCGAATACTTCCCTGTTTATGAAGACGAAAAGGGCACATACATCCTGAATTCCCGCGATATGTGTACCATTGAGCATTTACAGGATCTTATGGATGCAGGCATTGACTGCATCAAGATCGAAGGTCGCGCAAAATCTGCATACTACGCCGCCATTGTTACCGGTGCCTATCGCCACTGTATTGACGATTTGACAGCGGGACGGCCTATGGATCCGGTGTGGATGGATGAAGTGAATCATGTATCCCACCGCAATTACTCCACAGGCTTCTACTATGGCTTCCCCGGTCAGTATACAGAAAACTCCCGGTACATCCGTCAGTGGCAAATTGCAGCCATTGTGATGGAATGTGATGAAAACGGTCTTGCCCTTTGCTCTTTACGCAACAAATTCTCTGCCGGTACAGAATTGGAGATTGTTGGCCCGGATTTCCGCCCGATGTCCTTTATCGTTCCTGTAATGCAGGACCTGGAGGGTAATTCTCTGGAAGAACCCCGAACGCCTGAGATGCTGTTTACTATGCAGCTTCCCTGCCCGGTTCCCGCTATGAGTATTCTCAGAAAAGCGGTTGACCTATCCGCCAAATAAAAGCAAAGCGGCTCTACCCGGTTGGGCAGAGCCGCTGTCTTTTTCATTATGCTTCATAATCTGCGCAAAAGCGCTTATCAAGGAAGTGCCAAAACTTCTCCTTAGCCGCCAGATGGGCCGGGTGGGTCGCGTAGGCCTTCAGCGCCTCCTTGCTATCAAAATGGGAATACAGGGCATAGTCCATACCCCCTTGATAGGCTCTGCGGATCTCCATATAGGATAGGCCGGGGATCACACCGACCAAAGGCTCCAGTGCGTTCTTGATAATCAGCACAGCCTCGTCCTTATCCACATCTTCCTTCAGGGTATACAACACAATATGCTTGATCATATGAATCCTCCTATAAAAATTGGGGTCCTGTTCGGACCCCAATTATTTCATTATTCAGCCTCAGCAGGTGCTTCTTCAGCAGATTCCTCAGCCACTTCTTCAGCAGATTCCTCAGCCACTTCTTCAGCAGGCTCGTCAGCCAGCAGAGCACGGATGGACAGGGAGATACGCTTGTTTTCAGCATCCACATCAGTGATCTGTGCCTGAACGGTCTGGCCTTCGGTCAGAACATCCTCGGGCTTGCCAATGCGGCGGTTGGAGATCTGAGAAATGTGGATCAGGCCATCAACACCGGGCAGGATCTCAGCAAATGCGCCGAAGGTCATCAGCTTAACGATCTTAACATCCACAACATCGCCCACATTGTAACCGGTCATAAACTGGTTCCAGGGGTTCATCTCAGCGGTCTTGTAGCCCAGGGAGATCTTGCGCTTCTCGGGGTCGAAGGAGATGACATAAACATCGATCTCATCGCCAACGCTGACAACCTCAGCGGGGTTCTTAATGCGGTTCCAGCTCAGTTCAGAAACGTGAACCATACCGTCAACACCACCGATGTCCACAAATGCGCCGTATGCAGTCAGGGACTTAACAGTGCCGTGGAACTTGGCACCTTCCTGGATCTCACTCCACAGCTTCTCCTGAGCAGCCTTGCGGGCCTCAGCGGTAACAGCACGGATGGAGCCGATCACACGACGGCGGGCACGGTTTACTTCGGTAATTCTCATCTGCACGGTCTTGCCAACCTCAGCAGCCATATCGCCGCCCTTGGCAACGCCGGACTGAGAGGCAGGGATGAACACACGGATGCCCTTGAAGGTAGCAACCAGGCCGCCCTTATTCTCTTCAGTGATCACAGCTTCCACAGGAGTCTTTTCCTCGCAGTAGGTAGCCATATCATCCCAAATCTTCATGCCGTCCAGCTTCTTCTTGGACAGCTGGCAAGTGCCCTCCTGATCGTTCACACGAACAACG
Source organism: Faecousia sp. (assembly GCA_045542575.1). Taxonomy (GTDB): domain Bacteria; phylum Bacillota; class Clostridia; order Oscillospirales; family Oscillospiraceae; genus Faecousia. Next base: position 13,834 of record JAZQLG010000044.1, on the reverse strand, counting down.
AACACTTCGATTTCATCGCCCACCTTCAGGATATCCTCGGGCTTTACGCTGGGATCTGCGCTGACTTCATCATAGGGGATGTAGCCGGCGTGCTTGGTGCCCAGATCGATCTGGACTTCCGTTGTGCCAATGCCGGTAACAACGCCGATAACCTTATCTCCTGTATTTAAAGTCTTGATGGACTGCTCCAGAAGTTCTGCAAAGTTTTCCTCCTGTACAGCCTCAACATTCAGAATTTCGCTCATAGTCTTAATGACCTCCTTTATAATCCACGCCGGGGTTGATGCACCGGCAGTGATTCCAACCATAGATGCCCCTGCAAAATCCTCTTTGCACAGCTGCTGTGCGTTATCTACCAAGAAGACCTTGGGGCAATGCTCCCGGCAAATCATAGCCAGGCGGCCGGTATTGGAGCTCTTGGCATCCCCTACCACCACCATAACATCACAAGCATCGCTGATTTCAGCCGCTTCATTTTGCCTGGATTCAGTCGCTTTACATATTGTATCAAAAATTTTCAGGTTAGTAAACTCTTTTTTTGCGTTTTTTACGCAAATTTTCCACAAAGATTCTGTTGATGTAGTCTGACAAACCATACAAATTGGCAAATCCCGATTCCTTTCATCGGATTTGGCCCAATCCTGTAATTCCTCCGGCGTTGCAAATACCTTGCAGCTTTGGCACCATCCGGCAATACCTTCCACCTCCGGGTGGGTCGGTGTGCCGATAATAACCGGAAGCCTGCCTTCGGCCTCTGCCTTTTCCACAATGCCGTGGATCCGCTTAACAAATGGGCAGGTGGCATCCACTACTTCCACATTTTTCTGCTTCAATGCGTCAGCCACTACCCTTGGCACACCGTGGGAACGGATGATCACTGTTTGCCCTTCCCTGGCCTCCTCAGGGCTTTCGATCACACCTACGCCCATTTTTTCAAAATAGGAAACAGCATGTCGGTTATGGATAATAGGCCCCAGGGTAACCACTTGCTTACCGGCTTTGGCTGCCTGCTCCACCATTTCGACCGCCCGGTTTACGCCAAAGCAGAAGCCGGCACTCTTGGCCACGCGGATGCTCATAAAGACACCTTCCGGCTCACAATTTCTTTCATTGCGTTAATTACGCCGGGAATATCCAGCTCAGAGGTATCCAGTAAAACCGCATCCTTCGCTTGCTTCAGCGGCGCGATCTCCCGGTGAGAATCCTGGTAATCTCTCTGTTCAATTTCCTTCAAAATCGTTTCAAATTCGGCCTTTTGGCCCTTGGCAATCAGCTCATCACAACGGCGCTTTGCACGAACCTGGGAAGATGCGGTCAGAAAGATCTTTACATCCGCATTGGGTAGGACCACAGTGCCGATATCCCGGCCATCCATAATCACATTGTGGTTCCGGGCAACCTCACGCTGCATATCCAAGAGTACATCCCGTACCACCTTATGGGCGGATACAAGGGAGGCCTTCTGTGAGATCTCCTGGGTGCGGATATCCTTGCTGACATCCATACCGTTCATGATCATATGCTGAGCGCCCTCTGCATCGTATTCGATGCCAATGGTCAGCTCATCGATGTAGCGCTCCACGGCATCCACATCCTTAGGACTTACACCCCACAGGTCCAAAAAATATGCGACGGTACGGTAGATCGCACCGGTATCCACATAATAGAAGCCAAGCTCCTTGGCAAGAGCCCGGGCAATGGTACTTTTACCTGCACCGGCGGGGCCGTCAATAGCGATAGAAATGTGTTTTTCCATAATTTATCCTTCTTTCCGCATTTTTTCCAAAGCACCGGCTTCCAGTGAAAGGGCCTCAGCCGGGCTGATATTCAAATATTCTGCCACCTGTTGGGTGGTCAAGGGTTTACCGGATTCCAATCCGTAACGCAGGTTGATCAGGATCTTTTCCTGCTCTGTTAGGCCACTGAGCATATCAAAGATCCGCTGACGGCTCTGGAAGTAAGCAGTATCCTCCACCGCCTGGCTATCTTCAGGGTCTTCTTCCTTTTCTTCAGGTGCCTGGTGGGCGCTGGCAACCAATCGGGCAGACATAACCATATTTTCCACTGTCTGCGCCTGGGAAAGGGTCATATGCAGCCCCTCCGCAATTTCCTCAAGGGTGGGATTTCGACCCAGCTCTGCAAGGAGCTTTTGGTCCACATCCCGGTAATCCTCCATCCCCTGCCGCAATCTTGCCCCAAGACCGCTGTCTGCTGCCTGCAGAACTACTGCACAAGCCATATACTGGCGGATATACCAGTCGCAGTGACATTCAAAGTCGCCGCCTTCATAGGTTCTGATGCTTTGCCACAGGCCCAGGCTGCCTTCCTGGATAAGGTCTAAAAGCAGGACACCCTTTCCTGTCATTTCCCGGGAAATAGCGATCACGCGGCTCAGACAAAGGTTTGTGAGTATAGTCGCTGCATCTTCTCTGCCGGAGAGAAACTCAGCAGCAAGAAGATCTGCATCTCCTGCCGCAGGCGTTGCGGCAATTTCCTCCAAATAAAGGCGAAGAGGATCATTTTCCTCCAAGCCACAGGTCATATCCTGCTGGAGTGCAAGGTTTTCCTCCATTTTCAGCCTTGCAGCACCTGTACCGCCTTCAAAACGCAACATACGGACATCCAGCGAAATGTGCTGCTGCGTAAGTTGTGTAAGCGCATCCTCAAGCTCTTCTCTTCCGGCATTGCCTGCTAATCCCAGCAGTGCTTCCGCCTGTAGGGTCTGTCCTCGCTTTAACCCGCGCAAAAACACCCATAATTCACTTTCTTCAAAGGTATATTCCAAATCCGTCAATTCAGAAAATCCTCCAATCCAATATCGGCACCTATGGTGCGTAATTTATCCATAGCCTGTTGCTCTATCTGACGGGCTCTCTCCTTAGAGACCCCCAAAATTCCACCTATTTCATCAAGACTGTGGCATATTCCGTCCTCCATCCCAAAATGGAGCCGCAATACCCGTTGCTGCCTGGGGTTAAGCTGACACAGCAACGCTTCCATCGTCCGATGCAGCTCAGAGCGGACCAATAGTTGATGTGGCTGCGGTGCCTGTTCATCCCCAAGAAATGCCTGAAATGTGCTTTCATCATCCTGCAGCGTAGCATCCAGGGAATAGATCTCCGGCCACAGCCGCAAAAGCTTTTCTACTTTACCTTCATCCATACGGACCGCTGCGGCAACATCTGCAGAAGAAGGAAGCTTCCCTGTCTGACGCTGAATACTGTCCCTGGCCTCTAATATCTGCTGTATTTTTTGGAAAGTATGATCCGGCACACGAATCAAGCTGCCCTGCTTTCGTATGTAGCGAACAATGCTCTGTCGGATCCACTTGGTCGCATAGGTAGAAAAGCGGGTTTCCATTGTGTAATCATACTTCCTTGCCGCAACCAGCAGCCCAATGCTTCCCTCCTGAATGAGGTCAAGCAGTGGCACTCCTCTGCCCGCATAATCCCGGGCAACAGAAATCACAAGGCGCAGATTGGCACTTACCATTTTTCGGATGGCATCCTCATTTCCGCTGGCACAGGAAACAGCCAGCTCCCGTTCCTCCTGCGCAGTAAGCAACCGATACTGCCGAACTTCTTTCAGATACTGCTGCATATCCTCACCAATATTTACTTTTTCCTCTGTTGGAACAGCAGAAAGCATATCAAATTCCTTTTCTTTCCTTTAGCTTGTTGCGAAGGGCAAGTAAATCGTCATTATTGGAAACGCCGGAAATTTGATTGGCGTTTCGCACGATCTGCACACAATCCCGGAAGGCTTCCCGGTTTGCAGGTCCATGGTGGCGCTGGGTGATCCCTGTAATGTGGGACATTTCCTCTTGGGTAATTTCGGATAAAGAGGCAATACTGACTTCAAAACCAGCCTTATACATAGACAGCAATTGATCGTAAACTCTTCCCAGAAGCGGCACAGAGAAAGCTGCGCCCTTAAGGTCCGTTTCCGACATCAAGGTTGGGTCAAGCAGCGCTTGGGCAACGATAACTTCTTCTGCCATGGCAGATTTCATATTGTCATAGCGAACAGCCCGGGTTTTGGGCTGCATTGTCTGGGCAGGTGCAAGGTCAATCTTCTCCTGCTGCTTCCGCTCACGGGCAAGACGCCGCTTAAATGCCTTGGATACTTCCATTTTCATAGAGTCCTCAGTGATTTGGGCTGCCTGTGCAACCCGTCCGCTGTAAATCTCTCGTTTCACAGAGCTATCCAAGGTGCAAATCAACTCTGCAGCCTCCTGGACAAACCGAATTCTCTGGTCGTCCACCCGCAGGTCATACTTCCGGGCGATGGCATTGAGCTGATACTCCACACGGTTGGAGGATTCCTCCAAAAGGAGCTTAAACTTGTCCGCACCAAATTTCTTTAAGAACTCATCCGGGTCCTTTGCATCCTTCATTTGCAGGACCTTTACACGAATTCCGGCTCTTTCCAAAATGGGAATGGCCCGTTTGGTGGCCCTCTGTCCGGCTTCGTCGCCGTCATAGATCAGCACAACCTGCTCAACATACCGGGAAATCAAGGTGGCGTGTTCCTCAGTCAGGCTTGTCCCCAGGGAGGCAACTGCGCAATCAAAGCCATACTGATGCAGTGCAATCGCATCCATATAGCCTTCCACAAGAATTAAATAGCCCAGTTTGCTTTTTCTTGCCAAATTCAGAGCAAACAGATTCTTCCGCTTATTGAAGATCACCGTTTCGGGGGAATTTAAGTACTTAGGCGTGGAATCATCCATTACACGGCCGCCAAAGCCGATGATATTGCCCCGCACATCAATAATGGGAAACATCACACGGTTGCGGAAGCGGTCATAAATACGCCCACCCTTTTCAGATACCAATCCCGCATCTTTTAATTCCTGCTCTGTATAGCCCTTGGCCTTCATTGCCATAATGAGGCCGTTCCAGCTGTCAGGGGCAAAACCGATGCCAAAGGTAGTCAGTGTAGATTTGGGCATTCCGCGCTTTTGGGCATAAGCAAGGCCCTGGGCACCTGCTTCTGAATAAAGCTGTGTGTGGAAATACCGTGCCGCTTCTTTGCAAAGAGCCCACAAACGCTCTTGCTGGCGATAGCGGCTTTGATACTGATCGTCCTCAGGTACCTCCATTCCGCATTGCTTCGCCAGCGAGCGGACTGCGTCCGGATAGGTCAGGCCTTCCATTTCCATAACGAAGTTGATAGCACCACCACCCTTGTGGCAGCCAAAGCAATAGTAAATTCCCTTATCAGGCGCGACAGAGAAAGACGCTGTCTTCTCACCGTGGAAGGGACACAGGCCAAACATATTGGCGCCTGACCTGCGCAAAGTCACATGCCGGCCCACCACATCTTCAATGGGGTTTCTGGCAAGCAGTTCATCAATAAAAGACTGGGGAAACGCCATATTCTGGCCTCCTTTCCATTATGGTTATCCTCGTATCTGCCACCCCTGGGGGGTAAACAGTTCTGTGAATTTATCCACAGCATAATTGTCCGTCATGCCTGCAATATAGTCGCATACCGTGCGCCCCATTCCTTCAAAAGAAAGCTGAGGCTGAAAATCCGCAGGCAGTGCCTCAGGGTGGGCATAATAGTACTCATAAAGCCGGTGGAGCATTTCCTTCGCCTTGCTCTCCTCACCCTTTGCAACAGGGTTGCGGTAGACCTTTTCAAAAAGGAAGTTGCGAAGTTCTGAAAGTGCCTGCCCTATCGTGGGTGACATAACGATTTCATCAGCGTCCCGGGAGGCGGTAATAATATCACACACCAAAGTGTTGATCCTTTGGGAATGGTTGCTTCCCAGCACATTGGAAACAGACCTGGGAATGTCATCAACAGCCATGATCCGTGCACGAATTGCATCGTCAATATCATGGTTTACATAGGCAATTCGGTCGGAAATCCGAACGATCTGTCCTTCCAAGGTCTCAGGCACATAATTACCGGTGTGGCCTAAAATGCCCATACGGACCTCATAAGTAAGATTTAGCCCAGCACCGTTGTTTTCCAATATATCCACCACACGCAAGGATTGAGCATTGTGGCAGAACTCCTCTCCCAGGCACATAGACAGGGCCGCCTCACCGGCATGGCCAAAGGGGGTATGCCCTAAATCGTGGCCCATAGCGATCGCTTCGGTCAAGTCCTGATTGAGGTTCAGTGCTCGGGCGATGGTTCTGGCTATGCGGCTGACCTCGATGGTATGGGTCATACGGGTCCTGTAATGATCTCCCTCTGGGCGCAAAAAAACCTGGGTTTTGTGCATCAAACGACGAAAGGCTTTGCAGTGAACGATTCGGTCTGTATCCCGCTGATAGCACGTGCGGACATCCAAATCACTTTCCGCTTCTTCCATATTGCGGCCAAGACTTTCATCGGAAAAAGCCGCTTTGGGACTCAGCTGCACGTGTTCCAGTCGTTCCAGTTCTTCCCGTACAGTCATATCGTTACTCCTTCCCAATTACCGGAAATGCCCGGTATTCCTGCCCAACTTCCATTCCTTCCACCGTACCGGCAGTCATATCCACCACGCGGTCCAGGAAGGCCTGGGCCTTTGGCTGGGCAATCAGAATTTCCAGTTCAACTTCTGCCCCGAATTGTGTGTCCCGCAAGACCCCTTCAAAGGCTTCGATTTCCAGTTTCATTCGCTCATAATAGGAATAGGGGCAAGGCACATACAGTACTGACCAAACCCTTTTCATAGATTTGCCAGCTGCATCAATAGCAATTTTTACGCCTTTCGTATAGGCCCGAACAAGGCCACCTGCGCCCAGCAGAATACCTCCAAAATACCGGGTAACTACACAAACCACATTATAGAGGTTCTCTTTTTGTAAGACCTGCATCATTGGGTTGCCGGCAGTGCCCCCTGGCTCCCCATCATCAGAAAAACGCATTGGGCCGTCTTTTATGACGTAGGCCCAGCAATTATGGGTGGCATCATAGTGCTGCTTTTTCATTTCCTGGATCTTTTCCAGAGCCTCCGCTTCCGTTTCCACAGGCCAGATCCTGCCGATGAATCGGGATTTTTTCTCCACAAACTCGTCCTGCCCAAAATCCGTTGGGACCAGATACTCGTCCAAGATCAGCACTCCTTTGTGATATATTCTTTCAGTCGTCCATAAAGAATGGGATCCACCACTGTGTCCACCAAAATACCCTTGTCTGTATACTCAGCATTCAGCACCTGGGCGTTATTGTGGAGGGTATCCAGCGTACCGCCCATGGAATAGGGAATCAACACTTCAATGTGATGGCGGCAATGACCCAGGGCATTTTCGATTGCAGAAAGAAGGTGCTCTGTGCCCGTTCCCTTTTTGGCGGAAATCGCGATCACATCCTGTCCCACCGGGATATCCACAGGGCTGACAAGGTCTGCCTTATTATATACCTGTAAAACCGGAGTGCCGGGCTTGGCCAGCTTTTGAATCAGACTTTCCACTACCTGAATATGGGCTTCCCGGTCAGGGTCAGCGGCATCGATCACATGCAGAAGAAGGTCTGCATATTCCAACTCTTCCAAAGTCGCCCGGAAGGCATCCACCAAATGGTGGGGCAATTTGGAGATAAAGCCAACAGTGTCGGACAGGATCACATCCAGGGTATCAGAAACAGACAGTTGCCGGGATGTGGTGTCCAGAGTGTCAAACAGACGGTTGTTGGCAGGTATTCCCGCATCTGTCAGTTGATTGAGAAGTGTGGATTTGCCTGCATTGGTATAGCCCACAATGGCAACCACCGGAACAGAATTCTTCATGCGCCGTTCCCGCTGAACGCTGCGGACCTGCCGCACCTGCTCCAGCTCAGTTTGCAGTCGGGCGATCCGCTCCCGGATATGGCGGCGGTCAGATTCCAGCTTTGTTTCACCGGGGCCTCGTGTGCCGATACCGCCACCCTGCCGGGAAAGACTGGCACCCATACCGGAAAGCCGTGGCAAAAGGTACTTATACTGGGCAAGCTCAACCTGAAGTCTGCCCTCCTTTGTTTTGGCCCGTTGTGCAAAAATATCCAAAATCAGCGCAGAACGGTCCAGTACCGTAACACCTAAAATATCCTCCAACGCCCGAATATGACCTGGAGAGAGTTCATTGTCAAAAACCACCATCGTAGATTCCGTAGCTTCCACCAGCATACACACTTCCTGCGCTTTGCCCTCACCTATAAAGCTGTGAGAATCCGGGGTGTGGCGGTTTTGCAGGACCTTGCCTGTGCAGAAGCCGCCAGCCGTTTCCAATAGGGCTTCCAATTCCTCCAGGGAAGCATCTGTGGCAGTTTGTTCTTTTGTGAAGCAGTCCGCGTTCAGCCCTACAAGGACCGCCCGCTCCTGTATCGCTTTTTCCAAATTCGATTCCATAGTGCCTCCAAACAGTTTTTCACTTTATTATAACATATAATAGCATACTTAGGCAAGTAATCTGTGTAAAATCCGGGATTATTTGTAAAATAAAAATCCGCACTGCGTGGTGCAGTGCGGATTCTGTCTTACTTCAGGCCAAATCTCTTGTTGAAACGGTCAACACGTCCACCGGTGTCAACCAGCTTCTGCTTGCCGGTATAGAAAGGGTGGCACTTAGAGCAGATTTCAACGCGGATGTCCTTCTTGGTGGAACCGGTCGTAAAGACGTTGCCACAGGCACAGCGAATGGTGGTCTGTTCGTAGTTAGGATGGATGCCTTCTCTCATGTTGTTCACCTCTTTCTCGTAAGCTAAAAGGGCATAATTACCCCAGCAATCTTTTAATCGCCCGGATATCATAACATATCCATTTTTATATTGCAAGTCTTTTTTTCTAAAAATTCAAACTTTTTTAATCAGAAAGCCCAGTTGCCAGCCCGGAAGATAGGCACGACTTTGCCGTCACGGGTGATGGCATCGATATTCATACTGTCGCAGCCGATCATAAAGTCCTCGTGGATCATAGAATCATTGACGCCCAATTCCTTGATCTGATCCAAAGTCATTTCCTCATGGCCTCTGACACACTCGGAAAAACCACGGCCCAGTGCCAGGTGGCAGGCAGCGTTTTCATCGAACAGGGTATTATAGAACAGAATGCCGCTCTGTGCGATGGGGCTGGCCTGGGGCACCAGGGCACATTCGCCCAGGTAAGCAGCGCCTTCATCCATAGCCACCATATGCTTAAGCACATCTTCGCCCTTTTCAGCCTTTACTTCCACCACCTTGCCGTTTTCAAAACGGACAGAGAAATCTTCGATCAGCTGGCCATTATAGGACAGCGGCTTGGTGGAATATACAATGCCTTCTGCCTGGCCTCTCATGGGAGAGCAGAATGCCTCTTCAGAAGGAATATTGGGATTGTAGACAACACCTTCACGGGTGGTATCTGCGCCGGCGCAGAAAATCCCCTGTTCCATCAGACCCACTGTCAGATCGGTGCCGTTATCGGCAGTGTAATGCAGCTTTTCAATGCCAAGGCTGTTCAGGTATTCGCAGCGGGACTTCAGATTCTTATTGTGCTCTTCCCATGCACCGATGGCATCGCCATTGACCCGGGAAGTAAACAGGATAGCCTCCCACAGTTTTTCCATAGCAACGCTGGTACGCACACCGGGGAACACCTTCTTTGCCCAGGCCTTGCCGGGAACAGCGGCAATGCACCACTGCTGGTGGCCATCCATCTTGTCAATAAAGGGCTTCAGAATAGGATAGCTCATACGGCGGGCCTTCATAACCTTGCCCATATTCATACCCTTCAGACCATCAGGATCCTCGGAGATCAGATGGATGCGGGCCGGCATGGTTTCCACCATATGCTCCCGGCGGGCGATCTGCCACTGAGGAACCGTACCCAGCGTCTTAACAGACTGGTAGCGGACATTTACCTTTGCCAAGGGCTGATAGCTCCACTCTACAATGACCTTCTTTGCCTTGGCCTTGTAGGCTTCCTCCACAACCATCTGCACAAATTCGGGCTGGTCCAGGTCCGCATAAACCATAACCTCCTGGCCCTTCTGCACATTCACGCCTGTACGGACGATCAGACGCGCATATTCTCTTAAAACGGTCTTTTTCATAGTATCTCTCCCCTATTTTTAGTAAGATATGCCTATAATAGCACTTTCTTCTTAGTTCGTCAACGGCAGTTGCAAAATCCGCAAAACTTGTATATACTATAGGAAGGAAAGGGGGCATTTTATGCTCACCAAGAAGGAATTTCAGGAAAAAGTCGGTTGTGGCGTACTCCTGTTGGACGGCGCAACAGGCTCTAATTTAAGAAAAATGGGTATGCCCAAGGGCGTATGCACGGAAAGCTGGATATTATCCAATCCGGAGGTACTTGTATCTTTGCAAAGAGCCTATGCAGAAGCAGGCAGCCGGGTCCTTTATGCGCCCACCTTTCAGGCACAGCCCATCGCATTGGCAGCAGAAGGACTTGAAAACCATACTGAAGCCATTAATGCACATCTGGTAGCTCTTAGCAAGAGCGTGGACTCCTCCGTATTGGTGGCCGGAAATCTTACTACATTGGCCGCCTTTGTGGAAAGCTATAAAGAAGAAAACTTTGACCTTTTGGTAGACAACTACCGCAGGCAAATCAAAGGTTTGATCGATGGCGGTGCAGATCTCTTGGCTGCTGAAACGCTTTTGTATCCTTTGGAAGCAGAGGCTATTTTGACGGCAGCGGAACTGGAAGGAGCTGGCGCGGCCATGTACAGCTTTACCATGCAGCCGGACGGCTCGTTGTTTTCAGGCCGGGATGCAGGCCCAGTCCTGCAGGAGTTGGAAAAAGCCGGTGCGGCAGCAGTAGGCTTTAACTGCGTGGCTGCCAATGAATTTACGCCCGGCCTTGTTGCCAAGCTCCGCCGGTATTTGAAAGGACCGCTGCTCTGCAAGCCAAATGCAGGCGATCCGGTAATCGACGAAAATGGAATCGCGCAGTATTCCTTAAGCCCTGAAGGATTTGCCAAGATCCTTGCAGATTGCCGGCAGATGGGCGCCGGTATTTTAGGCGGCTGCTGCGGTACAGACCCTCGATATATCCATAAATTGAAAGAATCTCTGTAAGTATTACCGGGTGGCGATGCCACCCGGTCTTTTTCGGGAATTTGGGCATAAATATTAGCAAATAATAGACTATGAATAGTCTGTGAACATTTTTCTTGCCAAAACTGTCGATATTTGCTATACTTTCTGTGTATGGAAAATAAAACAAGACTTTATGTCAGCAGGAAAAACCTGCTGACCTGGCTGATGGTGCTTTGCATGGTCGGCTCGGCAGTGGCCCGCATCCTTTTGGTCGGTAAGGAAGGTACCGATTGGTGGAGCCAAATCTTTCTGCCAGTAGCAGCCGCCCTGCTCTACGCACTGTCCACAACCATCAGTGGCAAGGAACGGTTTTATAAGACCGCCATTCCCGTTTGGCTGATCGCGCTTTACTTCTTCTTTGTTTTTTCCGCTGTAGATTTTGGGTATTATGATGCGATGGTCACAGTTCTTTATGCCATTGTGATGATCTTCTACGCATTCCTCTACACCCAGATCACCTCCGAGAAAGCCAGCTTCACCTGGCTTCTGCCCATCATTTTCCTTGTTCCCATCGGCGCTCTTGCCTATTTGCACCGCCTGGACATTTTAGGCGGCAGACAGGCTGCCCTCTTTATGGGCAAGGCATCTCTGGCCCGCCTGGGCTACTATCAGGCCGCTTTGGCCGACTGCCTGATGACATTGGGTCTGCTGTTTACCTGCTTTGCAATCAAACGCCATCCCCTTGGGGAGTATCATCCCACCTGGGGCGACCGTCCCGATGGCCGCCGCATCCGCACAGAGCCTCCTATGAACCAGGTCTCCCCCTACATTATGACCCAGCGCAACGATGCAACCAATCTTTTCACCGAGTCCTTCGAAATTACCCATGTGGAGCGCTATATCCGTCAAAAGCGCAAGGAAGGCCTTACATCCTTCGGCCTGACCCACGTGCTGCTGGCCTGCTATTGCCGTGCTACCTGCAAGTATCCCAGAATCAACCGTTTTATCAGCGGTCAAAAGATCTACTCCCGTGGCACAGATCTGCAATTCTGTATGACTATCAAGAAAGAAATGACCTCTGATTCTCCAGAGTCCGTTATTAAGGTACATCTTACCCCCTACGACACCGCAACAGATGTCTATAACAAGATGAACAAGGCAGTAGAGGAAGTAAAGAATACCCCTCTGGACTCCGATTTTGACAAGACTGCCCACGCCCTTCTGATGATTCCCGGTGTATTCCTGAAGTTCACCGTGTGGCTATTACGGCTGCTTGACTACTTTGGGCTGCTTCCCGGTTTCCTGCTGGAGGTCAGCCCCTTCCACGGCTCCGTATTCTTCACCTCTATGGGCAGTTTAGGTATCCCTCCCATTTACCACCATCTGTACAACTTTGGCAACCTGCCCCTCTTTGGTTCCTTCGGCTGCAAACGCCGGGCCTTGGAAGTACAGGAAGATGGCAGTGTGGTACAAAGAAAATACCTGGATTGCAAGTTCACTATGGACGAGCGGATCGTAGATGGCTTCTATTATGCCGCATTCTTCAAGCACTTTAAGAGGATTCTGTACCATCCCGAAGTGCTGGACCAGCCGCCGGAAGAAGTACTTTCCGACATTGAGTAATATGAAAAACGAAATTCTTTCCATCCTGCCCGGGGATCATCCCTGGGCAGAATATCTACACATAGAAGACTGCCTGCCCTCTACCAATCAGAGTCTAAAGCAGTTGGCTGAGGAAGGTGCCCCCCATGGCACAACGATCATCGCACGGGAGCAGACTGCCGGACGGGGGCGTATGGGAAGAAGCTTTTATTCCCAAAAGGATACGGGGCTTTATCTTTCCTGCCTTCTGCGGCCCAACTGCGCCCCCACAGAGCTTATGCATCTGACTTGTGCCGTTGGCGTTGCCGTATGCAATGCATTGCAAAAAGCCGTCGGTGTAACACCGCATATCAAGTGGATCAATGATTTGGTGCTTAATCGCAAAAAACTGGGCGGCATCTTGACGGAGCTATCCATCGACTCAAACACCGGACTTGTGGATTATGCCGTTATTGGGATTGGCGTCAACTGTCAACAGGACACATTCCCAGACGATATTTCACAGGTCGCCACTTCCGTCTATCTTGAAACAGGCCGGGCCTGCAAGCCGTCCCGCCTTGGTGCATATCTCATAGAGGAGCTGGAAAGTCTTTCCCGCACCCTCTTTACGCATAAATCCTGTTGGATGGACGGCTATAGGAAATTATGTGTTACATTAGGGAAAGAAGTTATGGTTTTTTCCGGGGACACTTCCTATGTTGCCGTTGCAAAGAACATTACATCCGATGGATGTCTTTTGGTTACGCGTTCTGACGGTACAGAACAAACCGTTTCATCCGGAGAAGCTTCCGTTCGGGGTCTATTCGGATACGTTTGAAATTCGTATTTTATTTACAATTCATTCAATAAATTTTGATTGCTTTTTCCCTTCTCATTGGATATACTAAATACAGATAATAATTAAGGAGGGCAAATTATGAAAGCTTTTGGTACTGTATTGAAGATTTTGGCCGCTTTGGCTGCTGTAGCAGGCGCTGTTTATGTGGTTGTCACTTACGGCGACAAAATTGTTGCCTGGGTGAAAAAGGTATTTCGTATTCCTGAAAGATGCAGTTGCGGCTGCGAGGACTGCGAGGACTGCCAGTGTGACTGTGACGATTGCGAAGACTGCGAATGCGACTTCTGCGATGTATGTGAAGACGGTGATCGCTGTGCTGGTACAGGCCGCTGACGCTGTGTCCGCTGCCCGCCCCGGTGCCCGCCGTGAGAATGTGGAAAACTATATCCGCCGTCTGCAGAAGCTGGAAGAGATCACCGGCTCCTACCCCGG
>JAZQLG010000043.1:0-17378 GCA_045542575.1 Faecousia sp. | reverse complement strand
CCTGTTCATTAACGAGGGTGACAAGGTGCAGATCGATACCCGTACCGGTGAATATCTGGGCCGTTCCAAGGCCTGATGAGGAGTAAAGCTATGACGATTTCTGAAAAGGCCGCATACCTGAAGGGCTTGATGGATGGTCTGCAGCTGGATAAGGAAAAGCCGGAAGGCCAGATGATCTGCGCGATCGTTGACCTGCTGGGTGATGTGACCCGCCGGCTGGCAGATGTGGAAGAAACCACCATTGCCATTTCCGATGAGCTGGACGAGATCGAAGAAGACCTGGATGCTATCGAAGACTTCATTATGGATGAAGACGACGATGATGAGGACTGGGACGACGAGGATTACGAAGACGACTTCGACTTTGAAGACGAAGAAGAGTATGAAGAAGGCTTTGTCTTTGGCGACGAGGAAACCACTGTTTATGAAGTAAAGTGCGCCTGCGGTGAAATCATTGATTTCGATGAGGAAACCCTGGAAAAGGGCAGCATCCTTTGCCCCAACTGCGGCGAGAGCCTTGAATTTACCTTTGACGATGAAGAAGTCGAGGATGACGATCCCTTGCAGTTCTAAGTGAATAAAACTGCCGTGGATTTCCACGGCAGTTTTTGTAAAAAAACAATGCATAATGGCAAACAGTGTGCTATAATTATAAAAAAGGAAGGAGTCTGGGCATATGTATCAACCTCTTGCAGATCTTTTGCGGCCCGAAAGCCTCGACCAGGTGTACGGTCAGGAACATATCCTGGGCCCCGGCGGAATCTTACGAAGACTGGTGGATTCCGGCAACATTCCCAATATGATCTTTTATGGTCCCAGTGGTACAGGTAAGACCACAGTTGCCAACATCATTGCTAAGCAAACAAATCGAACCCTTTATCAGCTGAATGCAACCACTGCTTCCACTGCGGACATTAAGAATATTGTTTCACAGCTGGACACCTTAATGGCACCCAATGGCGTGCTGCTGTATCTGGATGAGATCCAGTCCTTTAATAAAAAACAGCAGCAGTCTTTGCTGGAATATATCGAAAACGGCAAGATCACTTTGATCGCATCTACTACCGAGAATCCCTATTTCTATGTGTTCAATGCGATCTTGAGCCGGAGCACAGTCTTTGAGTTTAAGCAGATTTCTGCGGAAGCCGCCCTGCAGGCGATCAACCGGGCAGTGGCGTTTTTGGAGAAGCGCACCGCTTTACAGGCTGTTCCGGAGGAAGGTGCCCTTGAATACATTGCCGGGGCTTGTGGCGGTGACCTGCGTAAGGCGATGAATGCTGTGGAGGTTTTGTTCTCTGCGGGACAGCCCCGGGGCGCAACCTTGCCTTTGACCCTTGCCGATGCCAAGGCGGTTACCCAAAAGAGTGCGATGAGGGCTGACAGGGAAGGGGATAATTACTTCGACCTGCTTTCTGCTTTGCAGAAATCCATCCGCGGCTCTGACCCGGATGCGGCGGTGCACTATCTTGCCCGCCTCTTGGAGGCCGGCCAGATGCAGGCTGCCTGTCGCCGACTGATGGTGATCGCGGCAGAAGATGTGGGTCTTGCGTATCCAATGATCTTGCCTATCGTCAAAGCCTGTGTGGATATGGCGCTGATGACCGGTATGCCGGAAGCCCGTATTCCTTTGGGTGATGCGGCAGTGCTTATGGCGACATCTCCCAAGTCCAATTCAGGCCATATCGCTTTGGATGCGGCGCTTGCTGACATTCGAAAGGGAAAGAGCGGAGATTTTCCACGGCACCTGCAAAATGTTCACGCAGATACTTATACAATGGAGCGGGAACAGGGCTATAAATATCCCCATAATTACCCCAATCACTGGGTCAAACAGCAGTACTTGCCGGATGAACTGAAGGATGTAACCTACTACGAATATGGTCCTAACAAGGTTGAACAGCTGGCAAAGCAGTACTGGGATGCCATTAAGGGGGAATAAATATGGATATTCGCCTTGGAGATAAGCTCCGTATGAAAAAGCCTCACCCTTGCGGCACAAAGGACTGGCTGGTCCTTCGAATCGGCGCAGATTTCCGTCTTCGCTGTCTCGGCTGCGGACATGAGGTTATGGTTGAGCGGTTTAAGATTGAGAAAAATATTCGGGAAGTGATCCGGGAAAATGTATCGACAGATACCAGCGGCAGATGAGAAATTCATCTGCCGCTTTTTCTGTTTCCGGGACAAACCCGGTAAAACCCGGTGCATCCCAAGCCGATTATTGCGGCAAATGCCAAGCCTTCTTGCGACGATATTTTAAGCACTCCAGCCATATACTTGCCTCACAAACATTCTTTAAGGTGGTGAACAAATGGCGGTTTACAGCATTTTGGTGGGGATTGTGGCATTTGCGGTCAATTTTATGCTGCTGCTCGGGACAAACCGTTTGGTAGGTGCGGCGAGCGATCTTCCCAGGCTTGGACTGGGGGCAGCCGCAGGCGCGTTACATAGTCTGGTTTGTACTGCTACAGGCTTTCGCTTTTTTGACGGTTTCCTTTGGAATGTTTGTTTTCTTTTCTTTACCGGAATGATTGGCTTTGGACCCTCCTTTGGGGCGATAGGAAAGTGCTTCCTGTTTATCCTTCTTTCTATGGCTCTATCCTGGCTGATCGCAGGGACAGGTGGCGGACTTTGGATGGGTCTTTGCGGTGCTGTGGCAATTTTTTTCTTATGTATCAGGTTGGTGAAGCAGAAAAGAGAAGAACATAGCTTAACGCCTGTGGAATTGCAGTACCGAGATGAAAAAGTAAGCATATGGGCATTGCGTGATACTGGGAATGAATTAAAGGATCCAATCAGCGGGAATCCCGTACTGATCGTTGGACCGAAGGTTGCCGAAAAATTGATTGGATTGACCCAGACACAACTGGAGAACCCGGTGGAAGCAGTGGGGGATCTGCCGGGACTCCGACTCGTTCCGTACCGCACTGTAGGGAGGAATGATGGGCTGCTTCTGGGAATGCGGCTGACAAATATCAAGATAGGAAAATGGCAGGGAAGCTCTATCGTTGCGTTTGCTCCTTGCGGTTTGGGAGAGGGGCAGGCATATCAGGCTTTAACAGGAGGGAATATATGAATTGGTTAACTAAAATTATTATCAAACTTGGTCTTACGCCGTCGCTTCATTATATTGGCGGTACGGATGTTCTCCCAAGCCCTCTGAAGGGACAGGAGGAGCAGGATGCCCTGGCAGCTATGGAAGATGGAGATGAGGATGCAAAGGCCCTCCTGATCGAACGGAATCTGCGTCTGGTTGTGTTTATTGCCCGGAGATTTGAGAACACCGGCATCAACCTGGAGGACTTGATTTCCATCGGTACCATTGGACTCATTAAGGCAATCAGTACATACCGTAGGGATAAAAATATCAAATTAGCAACCTACGCATCTCGTTGCATCGAAAATGAAATCTTAATGTATATCAGAAAAATAGCGAACCAAAAGACGGAGGTGTCCCTGGACGAGCCAATCAATATGGATTATGACGGTAATGAACTGCTTCTGTCGGATATTTTGGGTACAGATGAGGATATGATCCTCCGCCCAATGGAGGATGATGTGGATTTACGCCTTTTAAGGCAGGCTGTCGATGAGTTGCCGCCCAGGGAAAAGGAGATCGTTTTGATGCGCTATGGACTGCAGGGGTACCAGGAATTGACCCAAAAGGAGGTAGCTATGAAGCTTGGAATCTCCCAATCCTATATTTCCAGACTGGAGAAAAGGATCATGCTTAGGTTAAAAAAAGAGATATTAAGGCAAACAAGCTGTGTATAATACTTGCAATCAATATCATTTCGTGCTATAATCGGTAAAAAATATATCGATTACAGGAAGTGATAAGAGTGGAAAAGAAGGAAATCTCAAAAGCCGTATTGAAGCGGTTGCCTGGCTACCTTGCTTATCTGCAGAATATGCCCGAGGGAAGCAGCCCCCATATTTCCGCCACAAGCCTTGCCAATGCTTTGGGTATGGGCGAAGTGCAGGTCAGAAAGGACCTGGCTCTTGTTTCTGATGGCGGCCGGCCTAAAATTGGCTACCTGCGGGAAGCCCTTATTGAAGACATCAGCCAGTTTTTGGGGTATGACAATACTACCGATGCTATTTTGGTGGGTGCCGGTAAATTGGGGCAGGCCCTTTTGGGCTACAGCGGCTTTGAGGCCTATGGCCTGAATATCCTTGCGGCCTTTGATAAGGCACCCTTTGCAAGGATAACCGATTGCGGCAAGCCGGTGATCGCGATGAGCGAGCTGGAGAATTTCTGTAAAGTCAATAAAGTCTTAATGGCCATCATTACCGTACCCAAGGAATATGCCCAGGAGGTCTGTGACCGATTGATTGATTGTGGCATTAAGGCTATCTGGAATTTTGCCCCTGTTCATCTGGATGTGCCAAGTCACATCCTGGTGCAGAACGAGAATATGGCAACATCTCTTGCAGTGCTGAGTATGCACCTGCAGGCCCAAATCAAGGAAAAGAAATAAGAAAATCGCCAATCATCGGTGTGATGATTGGCGATTTGTAATTTTACTTAGCGGACTTAAAGCTGTCTTTAAGGCTTACGCTGCGGTTGAATACCAGATTACCCGGCATACAATCCTTGCTGTCCGGACAGAAGTAGCCCAAACGCATAAACTGATAGGATGCGGGAGCCTTAGCGTTTTCCAGGAACTTCTCTACCTTACAACCGGTGAGGATATCAAGGGAAGAGGGGTTCAGGCAGGCAATGAAATCCTTGCCGGCTGCATCCGGATCAGGGTCATCAAAGAGGTTGCTGTACTGGCGGACTTCAGCTTCACAGCAGTTATTGGCATCCACCCAGTGGATGGTAGCACCCTTGACTTTCCGTCCGTCGGCGGGATCGCCGCCCCGGGAATTGGGGTCATAGGTTGCGTAGACCTGGGTGATGTTGCCTTCCGCATCTGTTTCATATCCGGTGCAGGTTACAAGATAGGCACCCTTCAGGCGGCACTCGGGGCCTTCCGGATAGAGCCGCTTGTACTTAGGCACAGGGGCGGGGAGGAAATCGTCGGCCTCGATCCACAGATCCCGGGAGAAGGTAACTTCGTGGGTGCCGGCGGGTTCGTCAACGGGATTATTCTCAATTTGGAATACTTCCGTTTGTCCTTCGGGGTAGTTGGTAATGGTCAGCTTAATGGGCTTCAGAACAGCCATCACACGGGTGGCAGTTTCGTTCAGATCCTCCCGCAGACAGTGCTCCAGGAAGCCAAACTCAATGGTGTTGGGGCTCTTTGCAACGCCTACCCGGTCACAGAAGTTGCGGATGGCCTTGGGGGTGTAGCCACGGCGGCGCAGACCGCACAGAGTGGGCATCCGGGGATCATCCCAACCGGAAACGCGGCCCTCTTCCACCAGCTGACGAAGCTTTCTCTTGGAAAGGACAGTGTGATCGATTCCCAAACGGGCAAACTCGATCTGCCGGGGCTGGTGGGGGACAGACACATTTTCAACGACCCAGTTGTAAAGAGGACGGTGGTTTTCAAACTCCAAAGAACAAAGGCTGTGGGTGATGCCTTCCAGTGCGTCCTGAATGGGGTGGGCAAAGTCATACATGGGATAGATGCACCACTTATCGCCCTGACGGTGATGGTGCATATGGCGGATACGGTAGATCACCGGGTCACGCATATTGAAGTTGCCGGACGCCAGGTCGATCTTGGCACGAAGAGTGTACTTGTTATCCTCGAATTCGCCGGCACGCATCCGGGCGAAGAGGTCAAGGCTTTCTTCAATGGGACGGTCACGGTAGGGAGAAGTTGCAGGCGTGTTCAGGTCGCCGCGCATTTCCTTGGCCTGCTCGGGGGTCAGCTCACAGACATAGGCAAGGCCTTTTTTGATAAGCTCCACCGCGTATTCGTAGTCCTTTTCGAAATAGTCAGAGCCATAGAAGAAACGGTCGTCCCAGTCAAAGCCCAGCCAGCGAATGTCCTCTTGAATGGCCTCCACAAATTCCACATCTTCCTTTGTGGGGTTGGTATCGTCCATACGCAGATTGCAAAGGCCGCCAAACTTTTCGGCAGTACCAAAGCCGATGATCAGTGCCTTGCAGTGACCGATGTGCAGATAGCCGTTGGGCTCAGGGGGAAACCGGGTGTGAACCGTTTTGCCTGCATACCGACCGCCTTCGGCGATGTCTTCTTCAATAAAAGCATGGATGAAATTCTTGCTTTCGGTGATTTCAGCCATAGATAGCATCCTCTCTTTAGTAAAATCTCGAATTATTATAACCTATGCGAATGGTTTTTGCAACCAAAATCCGCAAGAATCTTTCTGTGTTTCCGGGAATATGTAAATTAAGAAAATAATTTTTATTTTTTTGAAATTGTAGTTGTCAATTTGCGGTAATTATATTAAAATAGAGAAAGTATGGAAGGAGTGATTGGTTTGTCTGACATAAAGTTCAAACGCATACTGCTGAAGGTCAGCGGTGAGGCTCTGGCAGGCGATGCCCACAGAGGCCTGAACTTTGATATTATTCACAGTGTTTGCGATGTGATTGCCCGGTGCACCAAGCTTGGTGTGCAGGTTGGTATTATGATTGGCGCAGGCAACTTTTGGCGTGGTGTCAAGGACGGCGCAGACAAGATGCAGCGATCCCATGCCGATGCAATGGGTATGCTTGGCACAGTGATGAACAGCATTGCCGTTGCCGATGCCCTTGGCAAGCATGGCGTGGATGCCCGGGTGCTCAGTGCTGTGGAAATGCACAAGTTTGCGGAGTACTTTACAAGAGATACAGCAGATCGTTACTTAAACGAAGGAAAAGTGGTTATATTTGCTGCAGGCACCGGTAACCCCTATTTCTCCACAGACACAGGGGCAGTGCTTCGCGGTGTGGAAATTGAAGCAGATGCCATCCTGATGGCTAAGAATGTGGACGGTATTTACTCTGCTGATCCCAATGTGGATCCCACAGCAGTGAAATATGACTGCCTTACTTATGATGAAGTTCTTGCCCGGCATCTGAAAGCTACGGACTCTACGGCTATGACCCTGGCTATGGACAATCATATGACTTTGGTTTGCTTTGCACTGAAGGATCCTGAAAACATCCTTCGGGTGGTAAAGGGTGAAAAAATCGGAACGATCGTTAAGGAGGAACTGTAAATGAGTGTAGATTTCAAGGATTACGGAAGAAAAATGGAAAAGACCCTGGATGTACTGGCGGATAACTTCGGCGCTGTCCGTGCAGGCAGAGCCAATGCAAAGGTCCTTGACAGAATTTCTGTGGAATATTATGGACAGGAAACACCTCTTAACGGTGTTGCGACCATTTCTTCTCCCGATGCCCGTACCCTGGTAATTCAGCCCTGGGACGGCAGCCTGCTGAAGGAAATTCAGAAGGCAATTCAGATGTCCGATTTGGGCATCAACCCCCAGAATGACGGCAGAGTTATCCGTTTGGTGTTCCCTCAGCTGACGGAGGAACGCCGTAAGGAGCTGACCAAGCAGGTTAAAAAGTATGCCGAGGATGCCAAGGTTGCGATGCGGAATATCCGTCGTGACGGTATGGATTATGTGAAGGCACTGAAGAAGAAGTCTGAGATCACCGAGGATGATCAGAAGACTGCTGAAAAGGACCTGCAGGACCTGCTGGATAAGTATATCAAGCGTGTGGACGAGGCCCTGGCCGCAAAGGAAAAGGAACTGATGGCGATTTAAGCCGTGTTTTAGGGGCGCTTGCGCCCCTAAAATTCTGTTTAAGGTAGGAGAATGTTATATGGCAAAGTTGGAACAAGAAAAAATGGTCCCTCCCCAGCATATTGCTATTATTATGGACGGTAATGGCCGCTGGGCAAAGAAGCGGGGATTGCCCCGCACAGCAGGTCACGCTGCCGGGGCAGAGGCATTTCGCCGGATCGCCCACTATTGTCGGGACATTGGCGTTAAATATCTGACAGTCTATGCGTTCTCTACTGAGAACTGGAAGCGTTCTTCTGAGGAAGTCAACGGCATTATGAAGCTGCTTGCCAAGGGGCTGAAGGAGGTCCTCTCTGACCTTCAGAAGGATAGAATGCATGTTTCCTTTTGGGGCGATATGGAACGTATCAGCCCCGATCTGCAAGATCTTTGCCGCAAAGCAGAGTCTGCTACACGAGAGTTTGATGTGCAGGTGAATTTCTGCCTGAACTATGGTGGCAGAGATGAATTGGTGAAGGCTTCCAAGGCATTTGCCGAAGATGTGCAGGCCGGTATTCATAAGCCTGAGGACCTGACGGAGGCCCTTCTTTCTACCTACCTGTATTCTCGTGATGTCCCCGACCCGGAACTGATCATTCGTCCTTCCGGGGAGCAGCGGATCAGCAATTTCCTTCTGTGGCAGTCGGCATATTCTGAATTTGTATTTATGGATGTCCTGTGGCCTGATTTTAGCCCCGAGGATCTGGATAAGGCAATTGCCCAGTTTCATAACCGTAACCGTCGATTTGGAGGTGTGTAAACTTGAAGACAAGAATTCTCTCTGCCGCTGTAATGGTTCCCGGACTTGTGGTGTTTTTGGTATGGCTTCCAAAAGTTTGCACAGCGGTCCTTTTTGGCCTGATTTGCGCCATTGGCGCATATGAGCTCCTCAGGGGCACCGGCCTTGTAAAGAGCCCCCGTCTGATCATCTACAGCGGGCTGACTGCCTTCGGCGTATCTATGTGGAGCTTTTACGGAATACCCTATCCCTGGTTTTTAGGCGGTATCCTTGTTTTTACCGCTCTGCTGTTTGGTGAGCTGCTTCTGTCTAAAGCAAAGCTTTCTACCCGCAGCCTTGCTATGTGTGTGCTGGCTGGCTTTGTCGTGCCCTATCTTCTGTGTGCTGTCGTGCGGATCTTTGCACAGCATACAGGCCGCTATTTGATCTATGCTCCCTTTATTGCGGCCTTTATGTCAGATACGAGTGCCTATTTTGTGGGTAGATTTTTTGGTAAGCACAAGCTTGCTCCTATTATCAGCCCAAAGAAGACCGTGGAAGGATTGCTGGGCGGATTTGCCGGAGCGATCGTTTCAATGCTGCTGTATTGCCTGATTCTGCAGTTTGCCTGCGGATTGAAGGTGAACTATCTTTATGCTCTGATCTATGGCCTTGTTGGCTCCGCCGCAGGCGTTTTTGGTGATCTGAGTTTCTCTGCCATTAAGCGTCAGGTGGGCATTAAGGACTATGGCAACCTGATCCCCGGCCACGGCGGCGTACTGGACCGTTTCGATTCTGTGATTATGGTCGCGCCCCTTTTTGAGCTTTTGTTTATTCTTATTCCTATGGCGGTGTAATATGGTTAAGTGTGTGAGTATTTTAGGGTCTACCGGCTCTATTGGCCGCCAGACCCTGGATATAATCGACCATCTGAAGATCTCTGTTTGTGCCTTAACTGCCGGCACCAATGTGGATAGAATGGCCGCACAATGTGAAAAATATAGGCCCCGGCTTGTTTCTATGGCTACCAAAGAAGCTGCGCAGCAGCTGCAAGAGCGTATTGCGCATCTGCCCACAACTGTCCTTTGGGGAGAAGAGGGGCTTCTGGAAGCCGCAACTGCCCTGGAAGCAGACTGTGTGATTACGGCTGTGGTGGGAATGGTAGGCCTGAAGCCTACACTGGCAGCCATCAAGGCAGGAAAGAGGATCGGTCTTGCTAATAAAGAAACCTTAGTCTGTGCCGGTCAGCTGGTGATGGAAAAGGCAAGGGAATATAATGCTCAAATCATCCCTGTGGACTCTGAGCATTCAGCAATTTATCAGTGCCTGATGCCTGCTTTCCCAATGAAGCAGGTAAAGAAGCTGGTTTTGACCTGTTCCGGTGGCCCCTTCTATGGAATGAATCGTGAGCAACTGCAATCTGTAACAAAGGCAGATGCCCTGCGTCACCCCAACTGGAAGATGGGCGAAAAAATCACCATCGATTGTGCTACCCTTATGAATAAGGGTTTGGAAGTGATTGAAGCAATGCATCTTTACAATCTTCCTTTGGAGCAGGTGGATGTGGTGATCCACAGGCAAAGCATCGTTCACAGCCTGGTGGAATTTACGGATGGGGCGGTTATGGCGCAAATGGGCGTGCCGGATATGCGCCTTCCTATTCAGCTTGCTCTGACTTATCCCGAAAGAACAGATTGCCCTGTGGATGCACTGGATCTGACGACCTGCGGTCCGCTGACCTTTGCAAAACCGGATTTGGAAAGCTTCCCCTGTCTGCAGCTTGCCTGTGACTGTGCCCGGATGGGCGGCACAGCCTGCCCGGCTATGAACGGTGCTAATGAAGAGGCGGTTGCCTTGTATTTACAGGACAAAATTGGCTTTTATGACATTTACACCTATGTAGCGCAGGCGGTAAAGAATGTTCCCTTTATTGCAAAGCCTACATTGGAAGAGATCCTGGAAGCTGATTCACTTGCAAGAGCTTCTGTGCGCAGGCAGTATAGCGCCAAGTAATATTTGAATCGAGGAACCCTATGTTTATTCTTTACTCCATTTTGCTTTTCAGCTTTTTGATTTTCATTCACGAGTTTGGCCACTTTATTACGGCGAAGCTTTCCGGCGTGCAGGTCAACGAATTTGCCATTTTTATGGGCCCTGCCATTTTTAAGAAGCAAATTGGCGAAACCCTTTATTCTATTCGCCTCATTCCCATTGGCGGTTACTGCGCAATGGAAGGGGAGGACGAGGAAACAGAGAATCCCCGGTCTTTCCGCAGTGCCAAATGGTGGAAGCGGCTGATCATCCTGGTCTCCGGTGCCGCAATGAATTTTATCGTGGGTGTTCTTCTCTTTTTTATTGTCTTTTCCAACTACAAGATGCTGGACACCCCTGTGTTTTCCAATGCGGAAGCAGGCTGCACGGTCTTTCGTGAGGACGGCATCCATATTGGGGACCGGCTGCATTCCATCAACGGAGAAAGGGTCTACGTTTCCGACGACTTTTCTATGCTGATGAGCCTGTCTGACGATACCCCCGACATTGTTGTGGTGCGTGACGGAAAGAAGCTGTATTTTGATGATTATCTGATGGAAAAGCACCGCTTTGGCGATGAGACCGGTGATCGTTATGGCTTTTCCTTTGGCCTGGAAGAAAACACCTTCTTAAACCGTGTTTCCTACACCTGGGACTATTCCATTGATATGATCCGCTCCGTTCGTCTGAGCCTTAAAATGCTCTTTACAGGGCAGGCTGGCGTAAAAGATCTGAGTGGACCTGTCGGCATTGTCCAGGTGATGAGTGACTCTGCATCCCAGGCCCAAACGCCTTTGGCGGCATTTTTGACCATTCTGCTGTTTGGCGGCTTCTTGGGAATTAACCTGGCGGTTATGAACCTGCTGCCCATTCCTGCCTTGGATGGCGGTCGGGTCGTGGGTCTGCTTTTGACTACGGCAGTAGAAAAAATCACCAAGAAGAAAGTAAGCCCCAAGGTTGAGGGCTATATCCACGGTGTCGGAATGGTTCTTCTGCTTGCACTGATGGCGGTTATTTTGTTTAAAGATGTTATTTTCCTGTTTAAGTAAGAGGTGATAGGATGACACGGCAAATTAAGGTTGGAACTGTAAAGATTGGCGGGGGCGCTCCTGTAGTGATTCAGTCTATGCTGAACACAAAAACCACTGATGTGGAAGGCTCTCTTGCCCAAATTCACGCCTTGAAGGAGGCTGGCTGCCAGATCGCCCGGCTTGCCATTCCCAACCAGGCTTCTTTGGCTCCTTTTGGAGAGATTTGCCAACAGTCTGAATTACCTCTGGTAGCGGATATCCACTTTGACTATAAGCTTGCCATCGGTGCAGCATTGGCAGGCGCATCGAAAATCAGAATCAACCCCGGTAATATCGGCGGGGAAGAGAATGTAAAAGCCGTTGTTGACATTTGCAAGGATAAGAATATTCCCATCCGTATAGGTGTCAACGGTGGCAGCCTGGAGAAAAGCCTTTTGGAAAAGCACGGACATCCTACCGCAGAAGCTCTGGTAGAAAGTGCATTTTCCCATCTGGCCCTTCTGGAAAAGTTTGGTTTTTATGATACCTGTGTGTCTATGAAATCTTCCACTGTTCCTACGATGGTGGAAGCGGCAAAGCTATTCCGCAGCCGGTGTGATTACCCGCTGCATATTGGCGTGACGGAAACCGGCCCTGTGCGTATGGGGCTGATGAAGTCCGCAATGGGCATCGGCGCGCTTTTGCTTGATGGCATCGGTGATACCATCCGGGTAAGCCTGACCGACGACCCTGTGGAAGAAGTGTATGCGGCAAAGGATATTCTGAAGGCCGCAGGTATGCGCAAAGAAGGGGTCAACATTATTTCCTGCCCGACTTGTGGCAGAACACAGATCGACTTGATCGGTCTTGTGAATCAGGTGGATGAAGCGCTGAAAGATTGTGACAAGCCCATCACCGTGGCGGTTATGGGCTGCGTTGTCAACGGACCCGGTGAAGCCCGGGAGGCTGATATCGGCATTGCCGGCGGCGATGGCTGCGGTATGCTATTTGAGAAAGGAAAGCAGGTGGAAAAGCTGCCCTATGATCAGTTACTGCCTGCGCTGTTAAAGAGAATTCAAGAACTTTGAGGAAAATATGGAAAACAAGGTTTATTTTGATAATATGTTCCCGGATTTTTATCCGCCTGTAGATCTTTCTCAGGCGGATGTTTCCTCTGCAGTCGTGGATGTGGAAAACCGCAGTGTTTCCCTTCGGTTATACAACCCTACATATATTTCCAATGCCAGGCTGAATGAGGTGGCTGACCTTTTGCGGCAGCGCTATGGATTGAACCATGTCAGGATCGCACCCTCTTTCCCGGCAGAAGAGTGTGTATATATGAAGGACGAGGAACTGATGGATCTGTTCGTTGCCCACAACTCTATGACGAGGGCAACTTTAGCTGGCGCTTCCTGGGATTGGGAAGAGGATACGCTGAAAATAGGTTTGGTTGGCAATGGCAAGGATGCTCTTTTGGAGTGTGTGCCCCATGTGACAAACGTTTTGAAGGATATGTTTGGCATCAAGGTTAATGTCGAAATTACGGTAGGTAACGATTTAGCCGGACAAGCATTGTTTGACGCAATGGAAAATATGCGGGCACAGATTTTGAAGGACTTGCCTAAGGTATCGCCTTCTGAAGCAAAGCAGGCACCGAAGGAAAAGCCACAGGCTATTTATGGCCGTCCCATTAAAGGCGAGAATACCCTTATGAAGGATATCAGCCTGGATACGAATGTGGTTATCGTGGAAGGCCGGGTATTTAATGTAGAGCATAAGGAACTCAAAAAGCGCAATGCCTGGGTTATTTGCTTTGATATAACGGATAATACCGGCTCTGTGCGTATCAAGCGTTTTATGGAAACGGAGGAATGTGCGGCAATTCGTAAGGAAGTAAAGCCCGGGAAGGTTCTGCGCATTAAAGGCAGAATGATGGAGGATCGCTATACAGGCGAGCAGGTCCTGCGGCCTGATGATATTATGCTTGGCAAAATGGAATCCCGCCGAGATACGGCAGACGGTGAAAAGCGTGTAGAACTGCACCTGCATACCTCTATGAGCAATATGGATGCACTGACAAAGACGGAGGATGCCATTAAACAGGCCGCAGCCTGGGGACACCGTGCCGTTGCCATCACAGACCACGGCTGTGTTTATTCCTTTACGGATGCACTTCATACCGTTGAGTCCTGGAAGGGTGCGCCTAAAGTGGCCGGGACTGACGATGATATTAAAGTCCTTTACGGCTGCGAAGGCTACTATGTCAACGATGTGGATGACAGAGTTGCTGTTCACGGCAGCAAGGACTGCTCCTTGCTGGATGAATTTGTGGCCTTTGACCTTGAAACCACAGGCCTTTCCTCCCGCCAGGATGAGATTATTGAGATTGGCGCTGTCATAATGAAAGACGGTCAGGAAATTGACCGTTTCCAAACCTTTGTTGACCCCGGCAGAAAGCTGGACAGCCGCATTACAGAACTGACCGGTATAACAGATGCTATGCTGGCGGGCGCACCGAAAATTCAGGAGGTCTTGCCCAAATTCCTGGAGTTTGTGGGAGATAGGATCTTAGTTGCCCACAACGCAGATTTTGATACCGGCTTCATTCGGGCAAATTGCGCCAAGCTGGGGATCTCCTATACTTTGACCTCCGCAGATACCCTTGTTCTTGCACAAAATCTGATGCCCCAGTTGGGCAAGCATAAGCTGGATATTGTGGCAAATGCTCTGAGCCTGCCGGAATTCAACCACCACAGAGCGGCTGACGATGCTGTGATCTG
This sequence comes from Faecousia sp., assembly GCA_045542575.1. Classification (GTDB taxonomy): domain Bacteria; phylum Bacillota; class Clostridia; order Oscillospirales; family Oscillospiraceae; genus Faecousia. The sequence goes on along the minus strand of JAZQLG010000043.1, from coordinate 3,144 downwards.
CGGCCTGATTATGGATAAGTTTTTGCAGATGCTCCGGGAAAAGGGCGTGGAGCGGTATAGCCAGATCAACGATAAGGTAGCCTCTTTACGGCAGGAAGGAAAGGTTCTGGACAGAAAGCCCAGGCATATCATTCTTTTTGCCAAAAATCAGCTGGGCCTTCGTAATCTCTACCGACTGGTATCGTATTCCAATCTGAAATACTATAAGCGGGTACCCCGTATCCCCAAATCGGAGCTTATGAAATATCGGGAAGGCCTTATTATCGGCTCCGCTTGTGAAGCCGGCGAGCTGATCCAGGCCATTCTGGAAAGAAAGAGTGAGGATGAAATCAAACGCCTTGCATCTTTCTATGACTTCCTGGAGATCCAGCCTATCTCCAACAATATGTTTATGCTGGAAGAGGAAAAGCTGGATATTCACAGCATCGAGGATCTGCGGGATATCAACCGTACCGTTGTCCGCATCGGTGAGGAACTGGGTAAACCCGTTGTTGCCACCGGAGATGTCCACTTCCTGAATCCGGAGGATGAAATATTCCGCCATATTCTTTTGGCAAGTAAGGGCTTCCCGGATTGCGACAGGGAGAATCCCCTGTATTTCCGCACGACCGACGAGATGCTGAAAGAGTTTAGTTATCTCGGTGAAGAAAAAGCCTATGAAGTGGTGGTTACCAACACCAATCTGATCGCAGATATGTGTGATGTGGTCCGGCCGGTGCCCCATAACCTGTTCGCTCCCACCATTGAAAATTCCGCAGAAGACCTGAAGAAGCTGGTGTACGGTAAGATGCACCGCCTCTACGGTGATAATCCTCCTGAGCTGATCACGAAGCGGGTGGAAACGGAACTGCACGATATTATTACCTGTCACTATGATGTTATCTATATTTCTGCCCAGAGATTGGTGCAGAATTCTCTGGAAAACGGCTACCTGGTTGGCTCCCGCGGTTCTGTGGGATCTTCCATTGTGGCATTTATGTCCGGCATCACGGAAGTAAACTCCTTCCCGCCACACTACCGTTGTCCCAATGAAAATTGTAAATACACCACCTTTGATGTGCCAAAGGGCTATGAGTGCGGTGCGGACTTGCCGGATGCGGTTTGCCCTCACTGTAGCACGCCCTTTGCCAAGGAAGGCTTTAATATTCCCTTTGAAACCTTCCTGGGCTTCGGTGGTGACAAGGTGCCGGATATCGACCTTAACTTCTCCGGTGAATACCAGGCAAAGGCCCACGCCTATTGTACGGAAATGTTCGGCAGGGACAATGTGTTCCGTGCCGGTACGATTGGTAAAGTGGCGGATAAAACAGCCTTTGGTTATGTAAAGCATTATCTTGATGAGCGGAATACCCGGGTAGGTAAGGCAGAGGAAGCAAGACTGGTAAACGGCTGCGTGGATGTGCGCCGTTCTTCCGGTCAGCATCCCGGCGGCCTGGTGGTTATTCCTGCGGAAAACGAGATTTGGGACTTCTGCCCTGTCCAGCACCCTGCTGATGATGCCACATCCGATGTGATCACCACCCACTTTGAATATCACTCCATGGAAGAGAATCTTTTAAAGCTGGATATGCTGGGTCACGATGACCCGACCATGATCCGAATGATGGAGGATATGACCGGCGTGGATGCCAAAACCATTCCCCTGGATGATAAGGAAACAATGTCCATCTTTACTTCCTCCAAGGTTCTTGGCTATGAAAATGATCCGATTTTGGGGCCGACCGGCGCTGTGGCTGTGCCTGAGTTTAACACTCGCTTTACCCGTGGTGTACTTTTGGACACAAACCCGGATAAATTTGACTTCCTGGTGCGTATCTCCGGTTATACCCACGGTACAGATGTGTGGCTGGGTAACGCAAAGGATCTGATCGTCTCCGGCACTGCCAGAGTGGACCAGACCATTGGCTGTCGTGACGATATTATGATCTACCTGATCTCCTGCGGCTTGCCGGAAAAACGGGCCTTTAAGATTATGGAATCAGTGCGTAAAGGCAAGGGCCTGCCTGATGGGGCGGAGCAGGAAATGGTGGATGCCGGTGTGCCTGCCTGGTACATTGAATCCTGCAAGAAGATAAAGTATCTGTTCCCCAAGGCCCATGCCGTTGCCTATGTTATGATGGCTTTCCGTATTGCCTGGTTCAAGGTAAATCATCCGCTGGCCTTCTACTCGGCCTACTTCTATCGCCGCAGCCAAAAGGGCGGCTTTGATGCGGCAATGATGACAAACGGTATGGATGCGGTAAAGGCCCATATCAAAGCCATAGACAGTGCAGAAAAGTCAACAGCCAAGGAAGAAGATTTGCTGACGACCCTGGAGGTTGTATACGAATACTATCTTCGGGGCTTCGACTTCCTGCCTATCAACTTTTACGAAAGCCACGCAACCAAGTTCCTTATTAAGGACGGTAAGCTTTTACCTCCCTTTGTGGCGATCTCCGGCTTGGGCGAAAGCGCAGCCTGGGACCTGATGCGGGGAAGAGAGGGCAAGACCTTCCTGTCCATTGAGGAAGTGGCGGCGGCTTGCCCCAAGGTTTCCAAGACCCATATTCAAATGCTAAAGGAAGCGGGCGCCTTTGGTGACCTGCCTGATAACAATCAAATCAGCCTGTTCTAAATGAAAGCGAGTGCTTGCACTCGCTTTTCAGAGTGTCAAAAAAGCCGCCAACCGTCAAAAAGCAGGATGATGTGATAATTTTTGACAATGCCTTCCCCCTGGGGGAAAGGTGGAAAAAATCTTTGATTTTTGACGGATGAGGGGTTAAAAGCGCTTGCTACGCAAGGCTTTTTGACTTACTGCGCAACTCGCCCCTCTCGAGTATCCACATACACTTCGGGGACGAGTTGCTTGTCTTGTCGTCTTTAGTGACCTCTGCCAGAGTGTCAAAAAAGCCGCCAACCGTCAAAAAGCAGTATGAAGTGATAAATTCAAATAAAGCCTTCCCCTTGGGGGAAGGTGGCAAAAATCTCTGATTTTTGACGGATGAGGGGATAAAAATGCTTGCTGCGCAAGGCTTTTTGACTTACTGCGCAACTCGCCCCTCTCGAGTATCCACATACACTTCGGGGACGAGTTGCTTGTCTTGTCGTCTTTAGTGACCTCTGCCAGAGTGTCAAAAAAGCCGCCAACCGTCAAAAAGCAGTATG
>JAZQLG010000042.1:0-4918 GCA_045542575.1 Faecousia sp. | reverse complement strand
CCAAAGCCGCCAAGACAAGCAACTCGACCCCGAAGTGTATGTGGATACTCGAGAGGGGAGAGTTGCGCAGTAAGTCAAAAAGCCTTGCGTAGCAAGCCATTTTAACCCCTCATCCGTCAAAAATCAGAGATTTTTGCCACCTTCCCCCCCAGGGGAAAGGCCTTGTTAAATATCATCACTTCATTCTGCTTTTTGACGGTTGGCGGCTTTTTTGACACTCTGAAAAAAGGCTGGAATTTTCCAGCCTTTTTATTAGTGAGTCTCCAGCCACTCGTTAACCTTGGTCTTTGCCAGGCGCAGGATGTCTTCCTGGGGGTAGGGAGAAGTTTCGCCGCCCAGTACATGGAGGAAGTAAAGACCACCTGGGGTCTGGCAGAGGGTTTCCTCATAGCCGGCAGGATCGCCGAAGTAGCTGTAAGTGTACTTCTTTACGACAGTAGCAGTTTCGGTGTCGTACTCTTTCTTGCAAATGATCTTCTGCATATGTATACTCCTTTCGTAAATTCCATTAGCTATTATACGCAAAAAGTTGTAAAAATCAAGTGAAAACTGTAATAACATGAATTTTTGGCATATATTTACAACTTCTTCTCAACTTTATAGACGATTCTGTACGAGTGTGCTATAATATTTGCTGAGGTGTTTCTATGAAGGATATTCCTGCTTTTACAACTGAAAATGGAGTAGCATCCCTGTCACTGCAGCAAATTCCCTACACAGGTATTGCGCATATTAAGATTCATTCTTCTGCCGCATTGCCTGCCTTTCTGAACGACTGTGTTGGATTCTGCTGTGCTGTCGGTGCCAAACAGGTGCTGGCTTGCGGGCACAGCGATTTGGAGCAATATCCCATATATACGAGAATATTGACGATGCAGATGCCAATACCGGAAAATGTGGATCAGGCCTGCTTGTTTCCTGTAACAGAGAAAACGCTGGCAAATTGGCTTGAGATATATAATGAGTCGATGAAAAATGTGCCCAATGCATCTTTTTTGTCGAAACGGACCGGAGAACCCATACTGCAAAAGAACTCAGCGTATTTTGTGCACGATAACGGAGCGCTTTTGGGAATCGGCCTTGTGGAGGATGATAAGATCCTGGCGGTGGCTTCCTGTAAAAAAGGGGCGGGGGAGCGCGTAATGTGTACCCTTTTCGGTGCAATATGCGGCGACACAGTTAAGCTGGAGGTGGCTGAGAATAACCTTCCGGCGATGAAGCTTTATAGGCGAATGGGGTTTGTGATAACCGGTGTGCAGAACAGTTGGTTCGATATTACAAAAAAATTAAGTCTGTCAAGGAAAAATACTTGACAAGGTAGCCTATTTGGTGTATTATACCTTAGGTGTCAAGGGAAAGGCCTTGACAGAGGAGGCATTATGGACGCACTGGAAATGACACTGCTGTTTGATTACTACGGTGACCTGCTTACAGACCGTCAGCGTATGTGCATTGATCTGCGCCATAATCAGGACCTGTCCCTGGCAGAAATTGCCCAGGAATTACAGGTGAGCCGACAAGGTGTTTATGATAATTTGAGCAGGGCAGAGGCACTTCTGCGAAATATGGAAGAAAAGACCGGATGCGTCCGGCGGGATCTTGCCTGCCGCAAGGCGGCAGCGGTCATTCTGAAAAATGCTGAAGCGCTGCTTGATCATCCTGATAAAGATGTTTCTTCCGCTGCACACAGGATCGCAGAAGCAGCTAAAGAGCTTGAGGAGTAAGTATGGCTTTTGAAGGTTTAACTGAAAAAATCTCTGCCGCCTTCAAAAGATTGCGGGGCAAGGGCAGATTAAAAGAATCCGATGTAAAGGAAGCTATGCGGGAGATCCGTATGGCGCTTTTGGAAGCGGATGTCAGCTATAAGGTCGTCAAGGATTTTACAAAGACGGTCACGGAGCGCTGTGTGGGTGCTGATGTTCTGGAAGCACTGAGTCCTGCACAGATGATCGTGAAAATCGTCAATGAGGAATTGACAAAGCTGATGGGCAGCGATGCCAAGCATATTACTATCAATCCCAACGGCCCTACCGTTGTGATGCTTGTAGGTCTGCAGGGTGCAGGTAAGACGACCAATGGCTCCAAGCTTGCGGGCCTTATGAAGCGGCAGGGCAGAAACCCTCTGCTGGTTGCCTGCGATATCTACCGTCCCGCTGCCATCCAACAGTTGAAGGTGTGCGGTGAAAAGCTGGGAATTCCTGTTTTTGAAAAAGGACAGATCGACCCGGTGCAGATCGCAAAGGATGCCCTCCTGTATGCGCGTCAGCACGGCCATGATATGGTGTTTTTAGATACTGCTGGCCGCCTGCATATTGACGAGACTCTGATGGAAGAGCTGCAGAATATTAAGGCACAGGTAAAGCCCAGCGAAATTATGCTGGTTGTGGATGCAATGACCGGCCAGGATGCTGTGAATGCAGCTGAGAGCTTTAATAGCTGGCTGGATATTGATTCTGTGATGCTTTCCAAGCTGGACGGCGATGCACGAGGCGGTGCAGCCCTTTCTGTCCGTGCAATTACCGGTAAGCCTATAAAGTTCGCCGGTATGGGTGAGAAGCTGGAAGACATTGAAGTGTTCCATCCGGAACGGATGGCTTCCCGGATCCTGGGTATGGGCGATGTGCTGAGCCTGATCGAAAAGGCTGAGCAGGCATACGATGCCAAGCAGGCCGCCAAGCTTGAAGAAAAGATGCGCTCCAACAAGTTCACTTTGCAGGACTTTTATGATCAGATGGTGCAGCTCAAGTCTATGGGCTCCATGCAGGATATTCTCTCCCAGTTGCCTGGCGGTATGGGTATGAAAAACATCCAGTTGGATGAAAAGGCAATGAGCCGCACAGAAGCGATCATCCTTTCTATGACGCCCAAGGAAAGAGAAAATCCCGGCATTATCGCTGCCAGCCGCAAGAAGAGAATTGCTGCCGGCGCCGGTGTTAAGGTTGAAGATGTAAACCGCCTTCTGAAGTCTTTTGACCAGATGAAGGCAATGATGAAGCAGTTTTCCGGCCCCGGTATGGGTAAGAAGATGAAGCGTATGCGCGGAATGGGCGGCTTCGGCGGATTTGGCTTCTGATTTACTTGTTCGATGAAGCAAAATGCTTTGCGAAATAGATATTTAAAATTTTTTGGAGGTGAAACCCATGGTTAAAATCAGACTGAGAAGAATGGGCGCTAAGAAGGCTCCTTACTACCGGATCGTTGTTGCTGACTCCCGCAGCCCCCGTGATGGCCGTTGCATCGAAGAAATCGGCACCTACAACCCCCTGACCGAGCCCGCTACCATTACTGTAGATGCTGAGAAGGCACAGAACTGGATCAAAAACGGCGCACAGCCCACCGATACTGTTCGTGGTCTGCTGAAGAACGCTGGCGTACTGTAAGCATTAAAGGAGTCGCACTATGAAAGAGCTTTTGCTGTATATGGCAAAGAATTTGGTGGACGACCCCGATGCTGTAACTGTAACCGAAACTTCTGACGAAGACGGCAAGGTACTGCAGCTCCATGTTGCCCCCGGCGATATGGGCAAGGTGATTGGCCGCCAGGGACGGATCGCAAAAGAGATCCGTACCGTTATCAAGACTGTTGCCCAGCGCAACGGTGAAAAAGTCACGGTTGATATCGTGGACTAACGATATGCAGAGAGGATTTTTCCTCTCTGCCTATGCGTGACGCCTTGCGCCACGCATTTTCACTTTATGGGAGGTTGCTATGAAACTCCATTTTTTGCAGGCAGGCGAAATCGTTTCGTGCCACGGTGTACACGGAGAAGTAAAGGTTCTGCCCTGGGCAGACGGACCGGATTTCCTTTTGGACTTTGCAAGGATTCGGTTGGAAGGCAAGGACTATAAGGTGCAGTCCTGTCGCATTCAAAAGACCTGCAATCTTATGAAGCTGCAGGGTATTGATACAATGGAGGATGCTCAGGCGCTTCGCGGTAAGATTATTGAGATCTACCGGGAAGATGCTCCTGCGGATCTGATTTTTGCCGCAGAGCTTATTGATATGGATGTGTTCTGCAAGGGGGAGAATATCGGCAAAATTACCGATGTTTTGGATTATCCCGGGAATAAGGTCTATGTGGTAAAAGGTAAACACAGCTATATGATTCCGGCTGTAAAAGCCTTCATCCTCTCCACAGATTTGGACCAGAATAAAATGGAAGTTACGCTCATTGAAGGGATGCAAACCGATGAGAATTGATATACTGACGCTGTTTCCCGATTCTGTGCTGGATGTTCTGGCGGACAGCATCATTGGCAGAGCCCAGGAACGGGGTATTTTGCATATCGAAGCCCACCAAATCAGAGACTATACTGTCAATAAGCAGTGCCAGGTCGACGACTATCCCTATGGGGGCGGTCGCGGTGCTGTGATGCAGGCAGATCCTCTTTTCCGGTGCTGGGAAGCGGTAAAGAATATGGTGGACGGTCCGGTCCATACAATTTATCTTTCCCCCTGCGGACATACCTTTAAGCAGGCAGATGCTATCCGATTGAGCAAAGAAAGTAACCTGATTTTGGTATGCGGGCATTACGAAGGTATTGATCAGCGCTTTATTGACGAGTGCGTGGACGAAGAGATTTCCCTTGGTGACTTTGTACTCACCGGTGGCGAAATCGCCGCAATGGCGGTTGCTGATGCCGTGTGCCGAATGGTGCCCGGTGTGCTTGCTGACCCTGAGTGCTTTGAAGATGAAAGCCATTTCAACGGTATGCTGGAATATCCCCAGTATAGCCGTCCCGCGGTTTGGCACGGTAGGGAAGTGCCAGCAATACTTCTTTCCGGTAATCACGAAAAGGTGGCTCAGTGGCGTAGAAAACAGTCCATTCGCCGCACCAGAGAGCGCAGACCGGATATGTATGAAAAACTGGATCTTTCATCAAAAAAGGATAAAAAACTGCTTGCAGAAATCGAAGC
>JAZQLG010000041.1:0-6968 GCA_045542575.1 Faecousia sp. | reverse complement strand
CCGGAGATCAAGGACCTCTTTGACGGCTGGGTAAGCCTCACAGCAGAGCAGAAAAACGCGGTTTTACAGATGATCCACACAATGAACAGCGGGAAATAATGAAAGAAGACAGCACCGGAAAACCCGGTGCTGTTTTATCATTATGCAAAGTATTGTCGGGCAAATGCTTTGGTCCGGTGGGCGGCTTCCTGCAGGTAAGTTTCCAAAGGCAGGTGGCTATAGAGGTCTTCGGTATATTTACTGGGCTTGGGAAGGACCTTCAGCTCAAAATTCAGCACCTGCTGGGGCGCGGCGGCCTTCAGCCGCTGCAAGACAGCATTCCAATCCGCATTGCCGTCCCCGGGAAGCAGGTGCAGGTCATCGCAGCTGCAGATCTTCGGGCCGGTGGAGCCGTAATTATCGTTCAGGTGGGTGAAGATCAGCCTGTCTCCATATTTGCCCAAAAGATCCACCGGGGGCAGATAGCACTTCTCGTGTCCCGAGTCCCAGCAGTAGCCAACGGTGGGGCTGCCTGCATATCGGTCAAGCAGGGCCATCAGGTATTCCGGCCCCTGCAGGTTTTCAAAGGCGATCTTTACGCCTTTTTGCGCGGCGTAGTCCACAAGACGGTCAAAATCGTCAAAGTAAAGCGCTTTTTCCCGGAAGGTATAGTCGAATCTTCCCCAGGGATGAAGGACCAAAATGGGGATCTGCCATTTTTCACAGGCATCCAGGCAGGTGAGGGTCTCCTTCAGCATCGGGCTGCCCGGCTGCTTCCAAAGCTGACAAGCACCGTCGTGGGGTGCGTGTAGGGAATGAACGGCAAGATCCAATGCCTTTGCGGACTCGACCGTTTCCTGCAAAACCTGCAGCCCTTGCCAGGGGGGAGAAATGCCGTCAAAGCCCACATTCTTCAAAATGCGGAGGACCTCCTGCCGGGGAAGGGCGTACTTTTCCTGTAAAGAAAAACCGATCTTTCCCATTTTACACATCTAAATAACCGCAGAGGACCTTGATGGCGTTATACACACCGTCGATGTGGCTGCGCACATAGCCGTGGCTGGCGTAAACGCCTGCGCCGATCAGACCGTGGCGAATATCGAAGCCTGCCCGCAGAGTGGCTTCCACATCGGAGCCGTAGTAGGGGTACACATCCACTGCGTAGTCTGCGCCCGTTTTCTTGGCGGCTTCGATCAGCTTACCTACCACCTCGTAGCTGTAGGGGCCACCGGAATCCTTGGCACAGATGGAAACCTGCCGCTCAGTGCAGGCAAGTCCGTCGCCCACACAGCCCATATCTACAGAAATGGCTTCCGTTACGCCGGCGGGGATAGAGCCGGAGCCGCCGTGACCCACCTCTTCGTAAACGGTGATATACACATAGGTTTTCCGCTTCAGGGTGATCTTGTTGTCGGAAAGGCATTTGGCAAAGCCCAAAAGGATGCCCACGGAGAGCTTGTCGTCTAAGAAGCGGCTCTTTAAGTAGCCGCTGTCTGTTCGGCGGGTACGGGGGGCAAAGCAGACGATATCCCCGGTCTGGATGCCCAGAGCGGCAGCATCCTTGGCGCTTTCCACCTTCTCGTCCAGCACCACTTCGCAGCTGTCAAAGCTGCGGGGGGCGGAAGAATAATCCTTGTTTACATGGACAGAGGCGTTGCAAAGCTGGAAGGTACCTTCGTAAACCTTCCCCTCCCGGGTGTAGACGCGGACATTTTCCGCTTCGCCGTTATTGGGGCTCATACCGCCCAGGGCGGTCAGCCGCAGGCGGCCGTTGCCCTTGACCTGGGCAACCATAGCGCCTAAGGTGTCGGTATGGGCAGCCAGAAGCAGACCGTCACCGGCATCTTCGCCGCCCAGGTCTACCAGCACACCGCCCTTCTGGGTGATGGTGGCGGTAAAGCCTAAATTTTCAAAGGCTTCCTTTGCCCATTGGGCGGCTTCGGCGGTAAAACCGGTGGGGGAGTCGATCGCCAGCAGCCTGGCAGCGGATTCCCAGGCAAAATCGGCATATTGCATTGTAACCATATGAATTCCTCCAAATGTAAATTTTTGTTATCATAGCATACCTTTTTCTGAAAAACAAGGCAGGAAAACATGTCATCTTTTGTTGACAGAAAGTCCACTGGATGATATAATCAAGAAAATATAATAGGAGGGTTATGCATGGAAAAGGCAAAAGAAATTAACATTCTTGCCCTTTGCAAGAGCCTTTTAAGAAAAGCCTGGCTTATTGTCCTGTGCGCAGTTGTTTTTGGTATCGGTGGATATGTCTACACCGCTAAGTGTGTGGATCCTATGTACCGCTCCAGCGTTTTGCTGTATGTGAATAACACTGTACAGAACGAAAATGCCGGCAACATCAGCGCATCTGACCTGGCTACTTCTCAGCGGCTGGTTGAGACCTATATTATCATTCTCCGCAGTGATCCGGTTATGGAGAAGGTAGCCGCCAATCTGGAGCGGAACACCGGAAAGAAGCTTTCCGGCGGCGCCATTAACGGTATGATCACCGCCGGTGCGGAAAATGGAACGGAAGTTTTCCGGGTCAGCGTTTCCAGCACCGATCCTGTGCTGGCTGCCCAGGTAGCCAACGCGGTGGCGGCTGTTGCGCCCAAGGAGATCGAAACGATTATTTTGGGCAGCTCTGCCAAGGTGGTTCAGCACGCAACGGTTGCAGGTGCACCCTATTCCCCCGACAAGACCCGGCAGGCAGCCCTGTTTGCTATTATCGGCGCAGTTTTGGCAGTGGCCTTTGTGCTGGTGCGGGAATTTATGGATGTGCGCATCAAGTCCGAAGAGGATCTGGCAGAAATTTGCGATGCGCCTATTTTGGGCTACATCCCGGAATTGAACCAGGAAAGCTCCACAAAGTACAATTATACCCCCAACACCAAAGACAGTGAGGAGGTGGGCGAATGAAGCTGCGGAAAGAGCAGGATGTGACCCAGAGTTATGTCAATCAAAGAAGACTGATCCTCAATGACAATACATCCTTCCATATTCAGGAAGCCTACCGCACCTTACAGACCAATATTCGCTTCTCTTTGCCCGGAAATGATTGTAAGGTCATCTGCCTGACCAGCAGTATGGCCAGCGAAGGCAAAAGTACTACCTGCCTGAACCTGGCGATCTCTATGGCAGAAACCGGCAACCGGGTACTGCTGATCGATGCGGATATGCGTCGTCCCAGTCTGAGCAAGCTGCTGATCGAAAAGGCTTCTCCCGGCCTTTCCAATGTGCTGGCAGGCCTTTGCGATGTGATGCTTGCGGCGCGGAAAGGAATCCGCCCCAACCTGGATGTGCTGTTTTCCGGTGAAATTCCTCCCAATCCCCTGGAGCTGCTCAGCAGCAAGACCATGGAGAAGATGCTGCAGGAACTGAAGCCGCTGTATGATTATATTATTGTGGATACGCCTCCTGTCACTATCGTATCCGATACCTGCGTGATCGCCAGCTTGGCAGACGGCACACTGCTGTTGGTCCGTCAGCACGAGGCAGAGAAGGATGGCGTTTCCAAGGCTGTCAAGCAGCTGAAGATGGCCAACGCCAAGCTGCTGGGCTTCGTTATGAACGGCGTGGCCGATGGCAAGGGGAAATCCTATAATCGCAAGTATAAGTACAGCAACAAGTACAAGTATTCCTACGAAGCCAACAATCGGGGAAAGGGCTAAAATGCAAAGAAACAGCCAGTTCATCCTGCGGCAGGTGGCCGGGAAATATGTGGTTGTTCCCCTTGGTCAGGCGGCAGAAGCTTTCCGGGGAATGATCACCCTGAATAAAACCGGCAAGTTTTTGTGGGATCTTTTGGAAACAGAGCAAACAGAAGAATCCCTGGCAATGGCCTTGGTGCAGACCTATGGGATCACGGAAGAAAGAGCCCTGGGCGCAGTCAAAAAGTTCCTGGAGCCCATTTATCCCACTGGTGCAATTGTAAAGTAAAGCTGTGCGCTCTCCTTCGGGAGAGCGCATTTTCTTTTGAAAATGTTGGGTTTAAAATGGAAATCAAGGGGAAAAAGCCATATGCTTCCGGCAAAAATAATTACAAAAATGTAATCTTTCTCTTGATTTCCGGAAAAAACTGTGCTATACTCTACCTGGTTTGCGCAAAGCGCGGCCCGAAAGGAGACATGGCAAATGCTTAAAAAATGCCTGGCGCTTCTGGTCTGTCTTACCATTCTGATTGGAATGATCCCCCTGGGCGCAAAGGCCCAGTCTGAAAGCGAGCGGGTCCGGAAGGACATCCTCCGTATATATAACAAGGTGCGGCGCGCCACAGGTCGTTGGGACTTGAGCGGGTTTTGCGGTACGATGGTTGCTTATCAGCTTTACTATTTGGGGGTCAATTCCGCACCTCTTGTCTATGATGGAAGAGACCAGTTTGAAGCCTATAAGGATTTGGAATATTCTTCCGGTGGCAACCCTATCAAGGCTTATTCCTCAAAGGAATATTCCCTGCGGGAGGCCCTTTATGCCATTACCAACGGCGGCACAAAGGATGTATACAATGTTCTGATCGGTTTCCAATGGACCGACAGTGAGGCAGGCCGTCGGTTTGGCCATGCTGTGGTAGTCAATGCCATTTTGGATGGCGTTATGTACTTCAGCGAATCCTTCGATACCTCCCACGACAATGGAGAAGGCACCCCCTGTGTCTGCAGTATTGATGCGTTTGTGAGAGACTATAGCAGATGGAGTGGCTTTGATGGCCTTATTCTGTTCGGTCAGAAGGACCGGGAGGATTTCTGCCAGGAGTATTCCTGCAATGCTTTTCTGCAGGCAAAGTGTGATACCCAGACCCGGGATGTTCCCGGCACCCAGCAGAGTATGCCTCTGCGGACGGTAAAGCGGGGCGAACGGCTGGAAGCCGTGGGCCTGTATGAAAATGAAAATATGGAGCGGTACTACAAGATCGTAGATAGCGGTAGTGTGGCTTATGTGTCTGCAGAGGATGTAAGAATGCTGTCCCTTCGATATGACGATGTGCAGCTGAAAAATGCCACATATCCCCAGGTGCTCCGGCCCGGTGAAAAATTCACCATTAACGGCACTCTGCGAAGCTCCCATAACGAGGTCCATAATGTAATGGCCCGTATTTTTGATGAATTGGGTCAGGAAGTGGATTGCTTCGTTGTCCCTGTTGATGGCAGGTATAAGGAGCTGAAAAACACCGGCCTGCGCAATGAGATCGATTTTGAGCACCTGGCCTACGGCAATTATACCCTGGAGATCACTGCGGAAGTGCGTAATCATTACATAATGGGTGACCGGCTGATGACAGAGAATCAAAAGCACACCCTCGCAAAGGTCCCCTTTGCAGTCGGCTACTCTGCCGTTCCGGTCTCGGAAACGGTAGAGCCTAAAACGGTGAAAAACGGCTGGCTGTATGAGGACGGCCTGTGGCGTTATTATGAAAATGACGAATTCCGCACCGGCTGGTTCTGCTCCGGCGGCGTAGATTATTACCTGCTGGAGGATGGGGCTGCTGCTACCGGCTGGCAGGAGATCAACGGCAAGATGCGGTTCTTCTCCGATACAGGCGCTATGCGCACCGGCTGGCTGGACGATAATGGCGCTGTATACTATCTGCTGGCCAATGGCGCACCTGTTACAGGGGAGCGTACCATCGACGGCGTGGAACACACCTTCGGGATCGACGGCATCCTGATCGACCCGGCTTTCTTGAATCACTGATAAAAAATGGCTGAAGCAAAATTGCTTCAGCCATTTTTATTAAAATCAACACCCTGGGCTTCCTTCCAGTAATGCAGCGCTTTTTCAATGTCCTGCTGGGGAAGGTCAAAGTACTCTGCCAGTTGCCAGGGCTCGGTGTACCCGGCAGCAAAGGCTTCCCGGAAGGCTTCTTCCGGTAAATAGGTGCGAACGGCCCAACGATTGGCCCGGTATTCGCTCCGCTCTGCCAATTCATAGGGGCTGTCTACCTTGTGAAGGGCGCCTGTTGCCACATGCCCAAGCTCGTGACAGCAGACACCCCGCAAAAGCCGGGTAGATCGTATTTTGGAAAAGTCCAAGAAAATGGCATAATACCCTCCGTCCCGGATGGTGGCACCGGGCTGGGGACAGCCAATGTAGGGGATCACATCTACGCGATTTTCCCGACAGTATTTATAAAAATCACATAGTTCAAACACAGCACACCTCTTACTGGTTCTGCCGCCTTTCCCGCATCAGCCGGACCATATCCCGAACGGCCTCCTTTTGGGCCTCGTCCAGTTCCTTAAAGTCACCGTAGAATGCCACATCCACCTGATCCAAAACATCGGCATTTTCGGTCTGACCCAAAAGGGTGGCAACGCTGACGCCTAAACGGGCGGCTATTTTTTGGGCGGTCTGGGCATTCACGCCCTTTTTGCGCCCCATCTTCAAATCGGTCATCAGCCCCCGGCTGATTCCCAGCTCGTCGCAAAGACGACCGGGACGGATGCCTGCCTTTTCACAAAGAAGTACAATATTTTCGTACAAATTATCCATAGTTGTTCCTCCAGTGGAAGTACCCCGTCGGGTACATATATAAAGAACTAATGTCATTTTAGTACTCAATCGTGTACTTGTCAATAGAAATTCGCACTTTTTCGACAGGCTTTTTTCCACAAATAAAGCATACAAACCTTCCGGTACAATATCACGGACTGAAGACATATTCTGCGGAATTTTGACGAGAAATTATGGGTTGACAAAGCATAGAAGGCGTGCTATAATACACTGGCACTCAGGAAGTGCCCATATCGCGGAGTAGAGCACCGGGCACCGCAAACGGGATGCTCGTCGGGCTCAGAGCCCGCAAAAGACAGTTCCGGGTTGCACTGGAATGTTACTAATTATATATCGCGGAGTAGAGCAGTTGGAAGCTCGTCGGGCTCATAACCCGGAGGTCGTAGGTTCGAGTCCTGCCTCCGCAACCAAAGAAAACACCACCCATTCGGGTGGTGTTTTCTTTGGTTATGGGCAGTGGTTCAAACGACCTCCGGGTT
>JAZQLG010000040.1:0-3090 GCA_045542575.1 Faecousia sp. | reverse complement strand
CGGTTGACCCCCACCGCGCCCAGGGTCTTGGTGGAAATGGTGAAGGGGCAGTAGAAGCGGTAGTAGTTTTCTTCCGTTGTCCGGGCAGTCCATAGGACATAAAGGGTGTCCTCGTCTTTTTGCATCAGAATGGTATCGTAGACCATATCAATGGTCTTGTCGCCCACCCGGTCGCCGGTGGTCTGCAGGTCTAAGAAGGTCTTGTTTTCAATGTCGTCCACCGGGGCATACACCAGCCGGGCGGTTTGGTTTTTGGGGTCCTCGGAGGGCTCTTTGGTGTTGGCATAATAGGTCATATACACCGTATCGCCCACCACCAGGAAGGTGGAAACATGGGCCATTTTATCCCCGGGCTTTTCAAAATCAGAAACGAATTTTTCTTCGATCTCCCTTGCAAATTCTGCGCCCTTTTCATACAGAGGGCCATCCGTGACCGCCCGAATGGTCTTTGCCACGGTTTCAATGGGCGCGCCGGGAGTGATCACCAATTCCTTAGTGGTTTCAATATCCTTGGAAAATACCTTATTACACATATTTTGCTCCTTTGATAGGGGTAAACCGGGTCTACAGTCGGCAGACCCGGTTTGTCTGTTATTTAGATATAGCCGTAATGCTTCAGGGTGTTCTTCAAGCGGATCATGGTCTCTTCCGGCAGTTCAGAAAGAACCGGCTTCCGGCAATAACCGGCATCGATGCCCCGCAGCTTTAAGCCTTCCTTGATGATCTGAAGCCACAACACTTCGCCATTTGAGTCGGGCTGGGCAAACAGGTGCAGGTAAGGCCAAATCTTTTCTTCGTGGGCCTTCATTGCTTCGGCAGTCTTCTTTTCCTTTGCCAGATTGTAAACTTCCGCGTTTTCTGCCGGGAACAAGTTGCCGGTGCCGCAGACCCAGCCATCAGACCAACAAGTCAGGCATTCTACGGGACACACATCGTAACCGTAGAACAAGCCGAAGTTGTCGTCGGTCAGCCGACGCAGATTCTGTTGACGGTACACATCTGCTTGCCGCTCCTTAATAGCATCGATGCAGCCGTCATTATAGAGTTTTGCCATAAACTCATCATCCATCAGCACAGTAGAGTAATAGGGGTTATGGTACATCATAACAGGAATGCTGATGCTTTCGTGAACGGTTTTATAGTGCTGATACAGTTCTTTCTTGTTGGGTCCCATATACCAAGGAGTGACCGCCATAATGCCGTCAGCGCCGTCAGACTCAGCAGCCTGAGACATTTCCACCACATCGCCGGTGCGGTATGCGCCGGTGGAGGCAACCACTTTCAGGCCTGCATCGTGGCCGGCCTCGATATACGCCTTGTTGACAGCGATCTGCTCTTCTTTGGTCAGTGCGATCATTTCGCCGGTAGAACCGGAGGGAATGATGCCGGTAACACCGTTTTCGCCTAAATATTTGGCAATCTCCTTGATGGCGGAAAAGTTGATGCTCTCATCCTTGTTGAAGGGGGTAATAACAGGAATATAGATGCCCTCTAATTTCATTCTGTTGCCCATTTTGTGTGTCCTCCTGAAGTCAAAATTGTAAAAGCACTTTACAAATTGTTCTCAGCGCTTTATACTACAATTATAATTGCGTATTTCGCCAAAACAAGGTCGTATATTGGCTAAAATTAACACAATCTTGCAAGGAGCGGCTATGGAAACAAGATACGAGGAATATCATAACAGCGGCGTGCTGATGCCCTGTATTCCCTTTTTGCACATTCAAAGAAGCGTTCACCGCCCCAATCAGGCTACCAACTGGCACGACAATCCGGAGATCCAGCTTTGCGTGGCAGGCGAAGGCTTTGTGCTCATCGACGGTGAGCGGCATCCCTTCCGGGAAGGGGATATTATCGTTGTCAACTCAAACCAGGTCCATTTCACCGGCACAGACAGCGCCCTTACCTACCACTGCCTGATTTTGGACGACGCCTTTTGCCGGATGGCAAATCTGCCCTACCAGCAATTTCAGTTTGATGCCCGCTTTCAGGATGAGGAAATGAAGGCCATCATTTTATCCGTGGTGGACCTTTACCAAGGCCCGGACGACCCCTGCCAGGTCACGAAGCTGCAAATTGAGGTAGCAAAGCTATTGATCCTTCTTCACCAGCATCACACCCTTTCCACCCAGCCTAAGCGCCACCCCAGTCCGGCAGCAGAGGGTGTCCGGGCCGCCATCCGCTATCTGCGGGAGCATTATGGCGAGCAGATCACGCTGGATGCCCTTGCCCGGGCGGTGTATATGGAAAAATGCAGTATGTGCAAGGCCTTCAAGCGGCTGACCGGGCAGACGGTGATCGAATACCTGAACAATTACCGCTGCGAAAAGGCCAAGGAATTTCTTGCCACCGGCAGAACCGTCACCGAAGCCGCCGCCCTTTGCGGCTTCCGCAATATGTCCTATTTTACCAAGACCTTTAAGCAGGCCGCCGGCAAGCTGCCCTCTGCCTATAAAAAATAGGATGCCCTGCGGCATCCTATTTTTAGTCTATTTCAAAAGAGCGGCGAAGGTAGAAGGTGCTTTCGATCTCCTGGCGGTTGGGAACGGCTTCTCCATTGACAAGGCCCAAAATGGCCTTTGCGCCCAGATTGCATAGGGTTTGGGTCTTGGAAGAGATGGATGCCAGAGGCGGATTCAGAAATTCGTCCTGCCGCAGATTATCCATGCCCAAAACCGCAACATCCTCCGGCACACGAAGGCCGTGCTGGCAAATGCACCGGATAACACCAATAGCCATATAGTCGTAGGCGCACAAAATGGCCCGGGGAATGCGGTTTTTCGCAAAGAGCTTTTCCATGGCATCGTAGCCGCCCTCTTCAAACCGCTTTTCCGTAGTACTGATATTCTCTGCAGGCAATTCGATGCCTGCCTCGCCTAACGCCTGGGCAAAAGCACAGCATTTTCCCTGGGTCAGCCTCTCGCCCACAAAGCCCACATCGGTGACAGATTTGCTTTTCAGGTAGGCAGCACATTCCTGCATAGCCGGGTACATATTGTTGATGATTTCGTGGGGGCATTGGGCTTTCCGCTTGGAATTCAAGGAAACGATTGGGATTTCGTACCGGTCTTCTATGGTGATATGAGAATC
>JAZQLG010000039.1:0-109533 GCA_045542575.1 Faecousia sp. | reverse complement strand
TCTTTCCGGTAATCACGAAAAGGTGGCTCAGTGGCGTAGAAAACAGTCCATTCGCCGCACCAGAGAGCGCAGACCGGATATGTATGAAAAACTGGATCTTTCATCAAAAAAGGATAAAAAACTGCTTGCAGAAATCGAAGCAGAAGATGCATCAATTTAAAAAGAGGAGGCAATTGCCTCCTCTTTTATGCTTTCTTTCGTTGCTTCCAAACGCCCCACAGGCGAACAGTTGTCGATACGATCAGAATACCGATCGCCAGCGCACCGGCGATGGCAATGGTTTGTGTGCCCTTTGATGCAAAGGTGTCCATATCTCCTTTTACAAAGCTGTTTGTTGTGAAGTAGACACCGGCTCCGGGGAGCAGGGGGAACAGTGATACAACGAGGTAAGAAATGGCAGGATACTTTCGAATTCGTGCCATAATTTCTGCATAGGCAGATGCAAATACAGCGCCAACCAGGTTGGACATTACAACATCATTGGTACACCGGAAGGCGATGCAGTAGGTTACCCAGGTAAGCCCGCCGCCCAGAGCGCACAGGATACCACCGCGCCCGTGGACATTGAATAGAATTGCAAAACCCGCACAGCCCACAAAGGAAGCCAGTGAGGTAACCCAGTCAGGGTAAACAGCAGTTGGACTTTCTGGGATAATGCCGCATAAGTTGGTGGCTACCCGTAAAGCAAAGCCGGTACCGAGTGCAATGGCGACCGCAATCAAAACCACCTGTACGATGCGATTAACGCCCGAGTTTGTATCACCAAATATGATATCGCGCAAGGCGTTTGTAAATAGAAGTCCCGGAACAAGCAACATCAATGCGCCTATGTTGGCACCGTCAGCATTCTTCAAAATGCCAACGCCTGCTGCACAGTAAGCAACAAGACTCATCAAAAATGCTGCAAACAGTGTGGTGAAGAAATTATTTACCTTCAGGCTGTCCAACAAATAAACAACAAGTCCAACCAATATGCCACAGCAGCCTGCGAATATGGTTTCCGGCAGATTACAGCCAAAGAACAAGCCAAAGCCCGCTGCGCCCAGGAAGCTGCCGATAAGGATGAGGGGCAGCTTATATTGTAAGCGGGAGTCAGCAACCTCTTTCAGCCATTGCATTGCTAATTTCGGATCTGGTTTTTCACTGCAAATACGACGGCTCAGATTGTTGAATTTTTCAACGGAATCCAAATCGTTGCCGTGAAATCCGATCCTTCGCATCCGGGTAAATGATTGTCCGTCGTCCGTTTCCATACTGACGATCAAACAGTTTGGTATGGCAAAAATGTCACTGCTTTGCCCGTATGCAGCAAGAATACGGCCCACTGTGTCCTCAACACGGAAGGTTTCTGCTCCGCTCATTGCAAGATAGTAGCCAAGGTCAGATGCCAAATCCAATAAGGTATTATAATCCATAAAATGACCTCTTGTTTTGTGTTACTGAAAATAGTATAGCATACGCAAGTAAAATTACAAGATAAAAATGCCGCCGAAAATCGGCGGCATTTATTTACTTGCGAACGAACAGAACACCGAGAGTGCCGGGGCCACAGTGACAGGAAATAGTGCTGCCTGCGGTCGTCCAATAGGTGTTCTCAAAAGAATCACTCTGCGCAACTGCTTCGGCAACGGCCTTCTTGCAATCCTCGCTTACAGGTGTGTGGGTGACAAACAGGGTTTCGTGGGTGATATTTTCACGATTTTCAATTCTGTCCTTAACATACATTGCCAGGGCCTTGGCGTAATTGCCGCGGTATTTCTTGACAACGCCCATCTTGCCGTCCTTTACCTCAATGCAAGGCTTCAGCCCGAGAAGGTTTGCGCCCAGAGCCGCTGCGGCAGAGCAGCGACCACCCTTAACCATATAGTCCAGTCGGTCCAGCAGGAAGCTGGCTTCCACCTTGGGCGTGAATGCATCCAGCTTCTCCTTGATTTCCGCAAGGCTTTCACAGGTTTTGGCAAGCTCACAGGCCTTCAGAACGACCAAGCCCTGACCTGTGGAAAGGTTAGCGGAGTCGATGCAAACCACATTGTCGAATTCTTCAGCGGCAAGGCAGGCGTTTTGATGACAGGAGGAGAAACCGGAACCAATGTTAATATGGACAACGCCATCGTAGTGGGGGGCATAATTGGCGAAAATATCTGCGTAATCGCCCATATTAACTGCGGCTGTGGAGCAAAGGCTGCCGCCTGCTGCAACATGGGCGAAGATATCGTCGGGTGTAATGGTTACACCATCAGAATATGCCTGCCCATCCTTGATCACGATAAGCGGCACAATGCCAATATCGTACTTTTTAATCAGTTCTTCTGAAAGATCACAGGTGCTGTCAGATAAAATTTTGATATTCATTTAGGGTGCTCCTTCATATATCTTTTTTGGGTGTCAACATAATTTGAACACTTGTTTTTTACATTCAATATGGTAGAATAATAGCATAAAAGGCATATTATGTCAATGTTTTCAAATGAGGGTGATGATATGGAAAGGAAAATGCAGGTGACGGGAATGACCTGTGCCGCATGCAGTGCGAGAGTGGAAAAGGCAGCCGGCTCTGTCGATGGCGTTAAAGATGCACAGGTGAATTTACTTACCGGCACACTGACCTTTCATACAAATAATGACAGTACAGTCGATTTGGTTGCGGCAGCCATAATCAAGGCCGGTTATGGCGTTGCGAAAAATCCGGATGCTGTGAAGGAAAAGAAGGAAAAACAAACCGGAAACACCGCCTTTTCGCTCATTCTATCATTTGTGTTTTTGTTGGTCCTTATGTATTTTACTATGGGAAAAATGCTGGGACTTCCGTTGCCTTCCTGGTATATTGGAACAAAAAACCTTATTGTTGCAGGCCTTTTGCAATTCTTTCTGATGCTGCCGGTCGTATTCCTTTATCGGGGGTATTACAGCAGGGGCATAAAAGCAATCTTCCATGGTGGCCCTAATATGGATACGCTTATTGCTGTCGGCTCCGGTGCCGCAATCGTGCATGGAATCGTAACGCTTTTCAGAATGGCCTATCTTGCAGGCAACAGCGGCATCGATGCGGTCGCCGAAGCAGGAAGCCACCTGTATTTCGAATCTGCGGCTATGATTCTGACCCTTGTTTCTTTGGGTAAGTTCCTGGAGGGCCGGGCCAAAGGTAAGGCCGGTGATGCAATAGAGAAGCTTCTGCAGTTGCGTCCGAAAACAGCCAACTGTATTCGTGATGGGAAGGAAATAACCATTCCTGTCGATGAGATCAGAGTTGGAGATATACTAACACTTCGTTCCGGCGAATATGTGGCGGTGGATGGAGTTGTTCTTGACGGTAGTGCATCCATTGACCAGAGTGCGATCACAGGGGAGAGCCTGCCGGTTGAAAAGAATGCCGGGGACGATATCGTGGCGGCTACTGTTTGCACCCACGGCTTTCTGAAATATAGGGCGGTAAAGGTTGGACAGGACACAACATTATCTCAAATCATTCGCATGGTGGAGGAAGCCGGTGGCTCGAAAGCGCCCATCGCAAGGCTTGCCGACAAGGTTGCAGGTGTATTTGTTCCCGTGGTTATGGGGATTTCGGCCATTACCTTTACTGTCTGGATGATCGTTGGCTATTCTCTCACATTTGCACTGAATATGGCAATCTCTGTTTTGGTAATTTCCTGCCCCTGTGCATTGGGCCTTGCCACACCTGTTGCCATTATGGTTGCAACCGGACGAGGCGCGGCAATGGGCATTCTATTCCGTAATGCGCAGGCACTGGAATTGCTCCATAAAGTTGACACGGTAGTGATGGATAAGACCGGAACACTAACGGTTGGAAAGCCCAAGGTCGTTGGTGTTATTCCCGGAGAAGTGGATGAAACCTTCCTTTTGCAGGTTGCTGGCTCATTGGAGCGGTTTTCCGAGCATTTATATGGAAAGGCTGTAGCGGAGCACACAGCAAATACAGAGTATCTTAGGGTTGATAATTTCACCGTACGCCCAGGATTTGGCGTGTCCGGTATCTTAGGGGGAACGGAATATTTTGGCGGCAATCGAAAACTGATGGAAAGCCTTGGCATTCACGTTCCTGATATGGATGCGCATACAAACGACGGACGGACACCTCTCTATTTTGCTTCTGAGGATGGTATGTATCTTGGTTGCCTGTTTGTGGCGGATGTGATCAAGCAGGACGCAGCAGATGCGGTAAAACGACTGGAAGATGAGAAGGTCAATGTGGTTATGATCACGGGGGATAACCAGAAAACCGCAACTGCCATTGGTAGAAGCGCCGGTATCCAGCATATTTATTCGGATGTGCTTCCCCAGCATAAGGCGGGAAACATTAAGAATATGCGAAGCAGTGGCGCATGCGTTGCAATGGTGGGTGATGGCATCAACGATGCGCCTGCACTCACAGAGGCGGATGTCGGCATTGCAATGGGTAGTGGAACAGATATTGCTATGGAATCCGCCGGTGTAGTGATCATGGGAGATAGTCTGATGCGAGTTGCGGATGCTATTGACCTTAGCAAGGCAGCAATTCGTAACATCAAAGGTAACTTGTTCTGGGCCTTCTTTTATAATATTCTTGGGATTCCCCTTGCTGCCGGTGCGCTGTATCCGGCATTTGGAATCGCCCTTAGTCCTATGATAGGTGCGGCAGCGATGAGCTTTAGTTCGGTATTCGTGGTAACCAATGCCCTTCGGTTGCGCTTCTTTGGCAGAAGCAAAAAAATCAATCAGGGGCTAAGTGAAGTTGAGGAGGTACTGCCTGTGAAGGAGCCGGAAAATGTTGTTTTGAAAGTTGACGGAATGATGTGCAGCCACTGTAAAGCAAGGGTGGAAAGCGTCTGCAGGGATGTGCCCGGTAGTGAAGATGTCCAGGTCGACTTGCAGGCTAAAACAGTAACTGTTACGGGAACGCCGGACAAAGCTATGTTAGTAAAGGTAATAACGGATGCTGGTTATGAAGTAATGGAGTGATCGTATGAGAAAGGATATATTCTATCCGTCCTGCTGCGCAGGAAAAATACATGCCTGCATTTGGGAGCCAGCAGGCCAGGTGAAAGGGATCGTTCAAATCGTTCATGGCATTGCAGAGCATATAGGGCGCTATGATGATTTGGCATCCTTTTTGAATCAAAATGGGTATTTGGTTGCAGCCGAGGATCATATGGGACACGGACTGTCCATTCAGGATGGAGCTGTGGGATGCTTTGGTGGTGACTGGCACAGCGTTGTAAAGGACACGCAGACGTTATATAGCCAGCTTCGTGCCGCATACCCAGATAAACCCTATATTTTGTTTGGCCATTCTATGGGATCATTTATGGCAAGAACGCTGCTGACATATGAAGACTTCCGGCCGGATGCCTGTATTCTAAGCGGAACGGCCTGGATGCCCGGAGCGGTTATTTCCGCAGGACGGATGCTTTGCGTGCTTCACTGCAGACGAAAGGGCGATGCCGCAAAAAGCAATTTTTTGCAGGATCTGATGTTCAGCGGTTATAATAAGCGCATCCCAAATTGCAAAACGGAGTATGACTGGCTGACTACGGACAGTAAGATCGTTGAGCAATATATTGCTGATCCAATGTGTGGCTTCCTTGTCAGCGCAGGACTGTTGCGGGAAATGCTCACCGGACTTATTTATATTCAGAAAAGAAAGAACTTGCAAAGAATGGAAAAGAGCTTGCCGGTGCATTTTATGTCCGGAACGGAAGACCCTGTGGGCGATTATGGCCACGGTGTTATGAAAGCAGTTCGCGCATTTCAGAAAGCAGGCCTTGCCAAAGTGACCAGTAGGCTATATGAAGGCAAACGGCATGAATTGCATAACGAGGATATAAAAGATACGGTTTATGCCGATATTTTGGCATTTTTAGATTCTGTTATTTAAAACCGAGTCCGTTTTATTGTACCGAACACATGGTATGCTGTTACCGAAAGGAATGGTGACAGCAATGTTTACAACTTGTTATGTTCAAGGGCATATCCATGTTTATGATGCTATGGGAAACTTCCTGTTTTCCGCGGATAACATTCGGGAAGTTCGGGAGGAGTTAAAAGAGTATGAGGAATCTGCGGCTTGATATTTGCTATGATGGCAGTCGCTATAAAGGCTGGCAGAGATTGCCGGGTTTAGAAAATACCATTCAGAGCAAATTGGAGACAACCCTTTCTAAAATTCTAAATGAAGAGATCACCGTGTCCGGAAGCGGCAGAACGGACGCAGGTACACACGCACTGGGGCAAGTGGCAAATTTCCACTGCAGCAATCCAATGCCCACAGAGGAAATTCTGTTTCATTTACGCAGGTATTTGCCGGAGGACATTGGCATATATTCTTGTAAAGCGGTTTCAGAGCGGTTCCACGCAAGACTGAATGCAAAGGAGAAAACCTACCGCTATCGTCTTTGGAATTCCAATACCCCCTGTGTTTTTGACAGAAAGTATGTTTATGTGGATGACAGACCCTTGGATATTGTAAAAATGCAAAATGCTGCGTGCTTGTTTGTGGGCACTCATGATTTTTCTGCTTTCTGCGGCAATAAGAATATGAAGAAATCCACACAGCGGCATATTTCATCCTTCGTAATTGCCAAACAGGGGGATGAAATTCATTTCACGGTAACCGGCAACGGGTTTCTGCACCATATGGTACGGATCATGGTGGGCACACTGCTTGAGGTAGGCCGAAATGAAAGAAATATCGACACGATCCCAATGCTTTTTGGAGGCAAGCGGGAGGCTGCAGGCCCTCTGATTCCTGCCTGTGGCCTATGCTTGATGGAGGTAACCTATTGAATATTCAGATATTTGGTAAGAGCAAATGCTTTGATACAAAAAAAGCAGAGCGGTATTTTAAGGAACGAAGAATACCGTTTCAAAGTGTAGACCTGCTCCGCTACGGACTTTCCGGCAAGGAATTCGATGCGGTTCTTCGGGGCATTGGTGGGATCGATAATCTGATTGACTGGGGCAATAAATCAGAGCAGATCACCTTGATGCGGTATATGGACGATCCTGCTGCCAAAGAAGACAAGGTTTTTGACAATCCGGGGCTGATGCGCACACCGATCGTTAGAAACGGAAAGCAGGTCACTGTTGGCTATTGTCCTGAGATTTGGGAAACATGGAAATAATTACGAAAGCAGTTCTCGTTAGAGAGCTGCTTTTTTCTTGGGGTGAATTATGGCTTTTTTGGAGGAATTAAACCGTATTGTGTGGGGCGTGCCAACGCTTCTGCTGATATTGGGTGTTGGCATATACTTGACAGTACATAATGGGTTTCCCCAGGTGGCGTTGTTTCCTGATGCATTCCGTGAATTTGTCAATAAGTGTATTCCCGGTAAAGAACAGAAGGGAAGGTCGTCCTATCGCGCACTTTGTACCGCTTTGGCGGCAACGGTGGGAACTGGAAACATCGCCGGAGTGGCAGGCGCCATTACGCTTGGAGGACCGGGGGCTGTTTTTTGGATGTGGCTCAGTGCCTTTTTAGGGATGGCGACAAAGTATGCGGAGGCAACTCTGGCTGTGCGTTATCGTATGCATGACGGAAGCGGTGGCCCGATGTATATGATTCTGAACGGCCTACATAGAAGATGGCATTTCCTCGGTATAGTATATTGCTTCTTTGGGGTCATTGCGGCATTGGGCGTTGGGAATGCCACACAGGTAAATGCTGTTATTGGTGGCATACGAAGTGGTGCTGAAGCAATCGGCATAAATATGCAGCCTTACTGGAATTGGATAATTGGGGTGCTGCTATGTCTGATAGTTGCACGCACATTGCTTGGCGGAGCGGATAGAATAGGAAAACTTGCTGAAAATCTCGTTCCATTTGCTTCTTTGTTTTATATTCTGCTGGCATTGTGGTTAATTTTTATGTGCAGAGAAAATATCCCATATGCATTTAAAAGCATAATGGAGGGCGCATTCGATCCAAAGGCAATCACAGGTGGAGCGGTGGGCTCCTTCTTCATTGCGTTGCGGACCGGTGCGGCAAGGGGAGTATTTACAAATGAAGCCGGTATGGGAACGGCAGCGATCGCCCACGCAGGTGCTGATGTGCGTCATCCGTGTCAACAGGGGCTTATGGGCATTATGGAAGTGTTCCTGGACACCATAGTCATCTGTACACTGACTGCCCTGGTAATATTAACAAGCGGCATTTCGATTCCTTACGGAGCAGAATATGGCCCCTATGTAACCATCGAAGCATTCACTGCAGTTTGCGGCAGTTGGATCAGTATTCCACTGGCAATTTGTTTGTGCGCTTTTGCTGTGGCTACGATATTTGGTTGGGGCTATTATGGGCTTTGCTGCGCAAAATTTCTGTTTGGTCCGAAGTCCTGGAAGGCCTTTGCTTGCCTGCAATCCTTGACGGTCATTATTGGGGCGGTCATGGGGACTGGCGCAGTTTGGCTTCTTGCGGAGCTTGTAAACGGATTAATGGCAATACCGAATTTGATAGCATTAATTGGCTTGTCACCTAAACTGCGCATATTGACGGAGGAATACAAATCTATGATAAAGAATAAAGGAAACCCCACGGCATAAATGCTGAAATGCCGTGGGGGAGTGTTATTCAATTGGGAGCAGGATGATGGAGCCGTCATCCCTGTTCTTGGAGATATAATAGTTATCCATTCCATTGGCGGTTTCGTAAGATACCATTAGATTGGGCAGTATTTCCGGAATCTCCATTCTGATCACAATAGCCTTGTCCGCACTGACACCTGTGGAATTGAAAACGACATATTCGGGCATAAAATACAATCCGTCAGGTGTCCAACTGCCGCAGGTAATGGACAGATTTTTAATTGTCTTATCAGAATACAGAAGGACCTGCTCACCTTGGGGATGAAGCACCATATCAATCAGCTGTGTAAACCCTTCCATATCTGCAGCATCAGTGCTTTTCACAAGAAGCGTGCCGGCAGTTGGTTGGTATTCGTCCGGGAAATAGGCGTCGTTCAATATGCCTGGCAGCTCGCTATAGAGCAGCTCAACAGAAATAATGCCCGTTGAGAATGGAGCAAGCTCATATGGCGCAAAATAAAAGCACAAACCGTTATTTGTGAAGTAGAATGCCTCGTCTGTGCTTTCATCTGTCATAAACCGTTCTTTTACAACTTCCTCATATCCATCAAATAGGGAATACTGGAAATCAAGCGATTCAAGCTTTTCCAAAACAAGTTCGCAAATGTCTTCCTTATTGTCGACATGCTTGAGGATGCTGCCAAGAGTTAGATACTCGCCATTTGCAATGTCGTAGCTGACAGAAAGACCACTTTGATCCGGGTGCAATCCACCGGTATATGTGGTGCGTGTTCCGAACAAGCTGACTATGCCGTGATCGATGCGAGTGGGGCTGTAATAGATATGATATTTATAGGGCAACCAACCGGTGTTCCCGTCGTAACTATCCTTTGCCTGCTGAGCGACGATATCTGCATTTGCTCTTGTTTTGTCCACACGTGTCAGAAAATCAAGAGTAATCCTGTCGGCAATATTTTGATCGGCGATGTGAAGCTGCATATGCTGATACGCATATTCAAAAAGTACGGTCCCATCTTCGTGCAGCAGATACTCTGTTTCTCCGGGAACACTTATGCCATAGAATATGTGCAGGGGAACATCAACGGCACCTGTGTCAGCTGTTGGTGGTGGGGTAGGGGCAGGGGTTGATTGCACGCTGTTCTCCGAAGGCGGCTGACAGGCAGCCATTGACAATATTATAAAAACAGTCAGCAGGACTCCTAAGAATCTACGCATATAGGTTGCCTCCTTTTTTCTTGATTTTATCATATAATTCGGCATATCGCAATGGGGAAACAGAACATTATTTCCAGTAATTCTTGACAAAAGCCATAATGAAATGGTAAAATGTTTTCAAGTTCATATCACTGTGAATGGGAAGAGTAACGAAGAAGGTATCTTTCAGAGAGCCGGGTCATTGGCTGCAAATCCGGCAGATATTATTCGTGAAAGTGCGCCCGGGAGTGAATTCGTTTTAAGTGATAAATGAGAGTGGAACCGCGGGTTTTCAATTCGCCTCTTGTGCTATGGCGCAAGAGGATTTTTTGCTGTTTGGAGGTTTTTTATGTATCTTTATAATTCATTAAGTCACAAAAAGGAACTGTTTGTTCCAAATTCACCTGATGTTGTGAAAATGTACACCTGTGGGCCTACGGTGTACCATTATGCGCACATTGGCAATTTGCGTACCTATATTATGGAGGATGTGCTGGAGAAGGCTCTAAACTATCTTGGGTATAATGTAAAGCGTGTAATGAATATTACGGATGTAGGCCATTTGGCTTCCGATGCAGATACCGGTGAAGACAAGATGCTGAAGGGGGCAAAACGGGAGAACAAAACCGTAATGGAGATTGCCCAATATTATACGAATGCTTTTTTCGCTGATTGTGATAAGCTCAACATCAAAAAGCCTGAATTTATCCAGCCAGCAACTGGTTGTGTTGCTGAGTTTATTCAGATGGTTGTCACGCTTGTGGATAAGGGCTTTGCCTATGTTGCCGGTGGAAATGTGTATTTCGACACATCCAAACTGGACAAATACTATGTCTTTAATGACCACAATGAAGAAGACTTGGCAGTTGGTGTCCGTGAAGGAGTAGAAGAGGATACGAACAAGCGAAACCGCAACGATTTTGTGCTGTGGTTTACAAAATCGAAGTTTGAAGATCAGGCACTGAAGTGGGAATCCCCTTGGGGCGTTGGATACCCTGGCTGGCACATTGAATGTTCTGCTATCTGCCAGAAGTACCTGGGTGAGGATCTGGACATCCATTGTGGTGGTATCGATAATGCGTTTCCCCACCATACCAATGAAATTGCCCAGTCTGAAAGCTACTTCGGACATAAGTGGTGCAGTTACTGGTTCCATGTCCATCATTTGAATACGGACACCGGAAAAATGTCCAAATCCAAGGGCGAATTTCTTACCGTCAGCCTTCTGGAAAGCAAGGGGTATGATCCTATGGCCTACAGACTTTTCTGCCTGCAGAGCCATTATCGCAGAAATCTTGTGTTCAGCTGGGAAAACTTGGACAATGCCGCACAGACTTACGAAAAGCTGATTGCAAAGATCGCCACACTGATGCCCGATGGGGATGTGGATGATGCGGAATTTACAGCGCTGAAGGAACGCTTTGTAAATGCGCTGAACGGCGACCTTAATACATCTCTTGCGGTCACCGCTGTGTATGATGTGCTGAAGGCAAAGACAAACGATGCAACAAAGTTGGCTGCGCTTGCTGACTTCGATCGGGTGCTGTGCCTTGACCTTTTGAGGAAGGCAGAGGAGCTTCGCAGCAAGCAAGCTCGTGAGGCGGCTGAATCTGCCGACCCTGAAATTGATGGCCTGGTGCTTGCCCGTACCCAGGCAAAGAAAGAAAAGAATTTTGCGGAAGCCGACAGAATTCGTGACCTGTTAAAAAATATGGGTGTTGAAATTATTGATACGCCTCAGGGCACAAAGTGGAGAAAAGTATGAAATTATTAATTCTGGATGGTAACAGCATCATCAATAGAGCATACTACGGCGTAAAGCCCTTGACTACCCGTGAAGGGCTTTACACAAATGCGATCTATGGCTTTTTGAACATTTTGGACCGGATGGAAAAAGATGTTCAGCCGGATGCTCTTTGCGTTGCGTTTGATTTACACGGCCCCACATTCCGTCATCTGCAATATGACGGTTACAAGGCAACCCGCCACGGTATGCCGGAGGAGCTTGCCCGGCAGATGCCCATTATGAAGGATGTGCTTCGGGCAATGAACATTCCTATCTATGAGTGCCAGGGATGGGAAGCGGACGATATAATCGGTACCGTAGGTGTTATTTGCAGCAACAATGACTGGGAGTGCGTGATCGCAACCGGCGACCGTGATAGCCTGCAGCTGATCGATGCCAATGT
The DNA here is from genome assembly GCA_045542575.1 of Faecousia sp. Taxonomy (GTDB): domain Bacteria; phylum Bacillota; class Clostridia; order Oscillospirales; family Oscillospiraceae; genus Faecousia. The sequence continues at coordinate 97,612 of JAZQLG010000039.1, read as the reverse complement.
GCATGTTCGCCTTGTGATTTCCAAACCGGGTCAGACAACTGCAACGATTTATGATGAAAAGCTGTTCCGGGAAGAATATGGCTTTGAACCGAAAAAGCTGATCGACCTGAAGGCGCTAATGGGGGATTCCTCGGATAATATCCCGGGTGTTCCGGGCGTAGGACCCAAAACGGCCTCTGAGCTTTTGCTGAAGTTTGGCTCTCTCGATGGCGTTTATGAAAATTTAGATGACCCATCCATTCGCCCAAAGCTGCGGGAAAAGCTTGAAGCGGGCAAAGACAGTGCCTATCTGTCCTATGATCTTGCTACGATACGCACAAACGCGCCAATTGATTTTGCGCCTATGGATGCAATTATTGCACCCTATAATAAAGAAGCGCTGTATGAGCTTTTTACCAAGCTGGAGTTCGTAAAGCTGATCGATAAGTATGGACTTCGCGGGGTTACCATTAAGCAATCACCTGCAAATATTTGCAAGTGTGCTTCTTTGCCTGTTGCGGACTGCCCAGACACCGCAGGAAGGGATATTGCGCTATATATTGCACCTGATGGGTCTATAGGTATCGCCTGGGAAAGCGGCGTGTGCGCCCTTACACCTATGGAGGCTTTCGGCGCAGAACAGGTGCTGAAGGATGCAAATAGTGTGATCTGTCATGATCTAAAAGCAACTCTTCACTTATTGGACAGCATCGGTCTTCCGCACGGCAATTTCGTTTTTGATACAGCCCTTGCTGCATATAACTTAAACCCATCCCAATCTGATTATCCTGTTTCCAAGCTTGCGACCACATTTTTAGGTAAAAATGTGGACGACAATGACCCTTGTGCGTGTGCTGAGGCTGTTTGGTACCTTAAGAACATCCTGATTGAAACGCTCGGCAAAGAGGGGATGGCAGATCTGTATGAGCAGATCGAATTTCCCCTTTGCACGGTGCTTTATAAAATGGAAAAACAGGGCGTTGCTATTGATGCAGTGCAGCTTAAGCAGTTCGGTCAAATGCTTTCTGAGCGGATTTCCGCCTGCGAAAAGCAGATTTATTTCTATTCGGAAGAACCCTTCAACATCAATTCTACGAAGCAATTGGGGCAGCTTCTGTTTGAAAAGCTGGGATTGCCACCTGTTAAAAAGACAAAGACTGGTTACTCAACCAATGCAGATGTGTTGGAAAAACTTAAAAACAAGCACCCTATCATTCCTGCAATTATGGATTACCGGATGCTGACAAAGCTGAATTCCACCTATGCAGAGGGACTGTCCGGAGCTATCGCCCAAGACGGTCGTATTCACACCACTTTCCAAAATTTGGTCACTGCCACCGGTCGGCTTTCTTCTACGGAGCCAAACCTGCAGAACATTCCTGTCCGTACGGATCTTGGCGCCGAAATTCGTAAAATGTTTATTCCAAAGCCCGGGTATGTGCTTGTGGATGCGGATTACAGCCAGATCGAGCTTCGTGTATTGGCGCATATTGCAAATGATGCGGTTATGCGTCAGGCCTTCATTGATGGCCTTGATATTCACACAGCAACGGCATCCCAGGTCTTCGGTGTTGCACCCGAAAATGTTACCTCCTTACAAAGAAGACACGCAAAGGCAGTTAATTTCGGTATTGTTTACGGTATTTCCGAGTTTTCCCTTGCAGACGATATCGGTGTCAGCCGTTATCAGGCGAAGGAGTATATTGAGTCCTATTTGAATAACTACCGTGGTGTGCGTGCATATATGCACGAGGTAGTTGAAAATGCCAGAAATATTGGCTATACCCAGACACTATACGGAAGAAAACGGAGCATCCCGGAGCTGAAGAGCAGTAATTTCAATATTCGGCAGGGTGCAGAACGCATTGCGCTGAATACCCCTATTCAGGGAACTGCTGCGGATATTATTAAGCTTGCTATGGTGCGGGTAGATAGGGTACTGCAAGAGCATTACCCGGATGCAAAGCTTATTTTGCAGGTGCATGATGAACTGATCGTAGAATGTCCGGAAGAAATTGCTCCCCAGGTTGCCGGCCTTATCAGCAATGAGATGGAAAATGCGGCTAAGCTTTCAGTACCCCTCCTTGCGGAAGCAAAATGGGGCAGTAGTTGGTATGAGGCAAAGTGATGGAATATCTTAAAATGAACGAGAGCCATATAGAGGCAATTGCGGAATTGGAGAAGCTGTGCTTTTCTGACCCCTGGAGCGTCAATTCTATTGCCACAGAACTGCACAACGCTCTTTCTTACTGGCTTGTCGCAGTGGAACATGGCAAAGTTGTTGGCTATATAGGTTCTCAGAGCGTATTGGACGGTGCAGATATGATGAATATTGCCGTTCATCCTGATTGGCGCAACCGGGGAATAGGGTATGCACTGATTACGGAGCTTGTGGAAGCGCTAAAGAAGAAAGATGTAGTTAGTTTGAGCCTGGAAGTGCGTGTTTCCAATGAAGCAGCTATTGGCCTGTATAAAAAGATGGGCTTTGCCGTTGCCGGTAAACGGCCCGGGTATTATCGTAATCCCAGGGAGGATGCGTATATTATGCGAAAGGAGTTTGCCAAATGAATATTCTTGCAGTAGAATCTTCCTGCGATGAAACTGCCGTCAGTGTTGTACAGGACGGTCGGACCGTATTGGCGGACTGCATCGCATCACAGGTAGACCTTCACCGGATCTACGGTGGCGTTGTGCCTGAAATTGCTTCCAGAATGCATATCGAAGCCATTTATGGATTAGCCGAACAGGCGATAGAAAAGGCAAATGTTTCAAGGCAGGATATTGATGGCATCGCCGTTACCTATGCCCCCGGGCTGATTGGTGCGGTTCTTGTTGGTGTGAACTTTGCTAAGGCCGCAGCTCTGGCGTTGAATAAGCCCCTTATTCCGGTTCACCATATAAGAGGGCATATCGCAGCGAATTATATCGCTTTTCCGGAGTTAAAGCCGCCTTTTCTGTGCCTTGTTGTGTCCGGTGGACACACAATGATCGTTGATGTGCAGGACTATACCAAAATGCAGATCCTGGGTACGACACTGGACGACGCGGCGGGAGAGTGCTTTGACAAAGTTGCCCGTGTGCTGAATATGCCCTATCCCGGCGGCAGTGCATTGGATCGGGTGGCTCAGTCAGGTGATCCAAACAAGTACTTATTGCCGCGCTCAAAGCCGGGAAGTAACCTCTATGATATGAGCTTTTCGGGTCTAAAGACAGCAGCGCTCAATTTGATCCACCACGCGGAGCAAATTGGGGAGAAACTGGACATCCCCGGTCTGTGCGCAAGCTTCAGCAAGGCTGTTTCGGATAATCTTGTACCTCGCGTTGAAATGGCTTTGAAACAAACCGGCTATAAGAATTTGGCAGTGGCCGGAGGTGTCGCGGCAAATTCCACCATTCGGGCAGATATGCAGGCCGCCGCCGCTAAAATGGGGGCTAAGCTGTATATGCCACCGCTGCACCTTTGTGGGGACAATTCCGCTATGATCGGCGCCCAAGGGTATTATGAATTTCTTGCGGGGAATACCGCCGATATGGAACTAAATGCGTATGCAACAAAATCAATTATAGGTGAGACGATCTGATCGCTACTGTCGCCTTATAATAAATCGCGCAATTTTGGTGTAAATCATTGGCACATTTTACCATGTTATGTCTACCTTATTGATTTTGCTTTTTATGATATTTTTTGTTTCCTATTTGTGCACATTTTCCGGTGTATCTCCAACATTAACGACTCTTTCACTGTGACTGGCTTGTGGATAACCTTGTGGAATATGTGAATAAGTCGTGGTTTATTACCTAAAATGTGGATTATGGAAACCGAATTCCCCAACTTTTCGTCGATAAATGATGTTTATTTCGTTTGCTTATGTCATTTTGTATTGGAGATTTATTGCTGTGATATTGTGGTTTGATAGCCTTTCTCAATTGTGTTTTGAGGAGCTTATGGCGGTATATCGTGAGGGAAATATGGAAAATGGTAATAGGTTCTATCCGTATGAATCCGCTACAACGCAAATCCGTCTTGCAGAACAGGATTTTGCTGATTATTTACGCAATACCTTTTTTCACCAGGAAGGGGCGGTATATTGTGTCCTCGAGGAGAATGGGTCGTACATTTCTGCCGCAAGAATTGAGAAATACGAGGATGGGTATCTACTCACTGCTCTGGAAACAAGACCTGATTGCAGGAGAAAAGGGTATGGAATGCAGCTTATAAATGGGCTGCTTGCGCGGTGTAAAGACAACGGATGGATGCCCATTTACAGCCACATCAGCAATCAAAATTACGCATCTATGCGAATGCACTTACAATGTGGCTTTCGCGTTTTGAAGGATTCGGCCAGATACCTTGACGGCAGTGTCCGTTCGGACAGTAAAACCTTAAAGTATGAAAAATAGCGGTTGCATTGCAACCGCTATTTTTCATACTTTTCCTTAAGGTACGCCATTGCCTGACAGTAGCCGTCAAAGCCTTTGCCTTTAATTGTTATTTCACACGCCAGACCGGCGTATGATATTTGACGAAAGGCCTCCCGGCTGTCAACATCAGAAATATGCACCTCAACTGCTGGAATCGAAACAGCCTTCAGTGCGTCCAAAATGGCAACAGAAGTGTGGGTATATGCGGCAGGGTTAATTACGATGCCATCATACTTATTGTATGCCTGCTGGATACAGTCTACAATTGCACCTTCGTGGTTGGACTGAAAACAGGTAACAGCAATGTTATTACTGTCAGCATATGCCTGGATCGTTTCAAGCAAGCACTGATAGGTTTGACTGCCATACACATCAGGCTCACGAATACCCAGCATATTTATATTCGGACCGTTAATTATCAGCAGCTTCATTTATTCTCCTTTCAATGCCCTCAGGGCTGCGTCTACGGCCATTTGGGGCGTTGCGTTGTTGTCTATCTGAATATCGGAAAAACGAATGTACAGCGGCTCACGAGCCTTATACATTTCCTGGAGATTGCCCTTCTGGGAAAGAGGCCGCCCTTCTGTTGGAAGATCATCCAAATCCCGTTTTACCCAAAGCACAGTTGCGTTTTGGCGAATGGGCCTGTAATTGGATTCAATGGTAACACACCCCCCGCCGGTGGCAATGACCAGCCCCGACTCCTTACAGATCTGCCGAATTACATTCGTTTCGGCTTTTCTGAACTGCTCCAATCCAAATTTCTCCATATATTGCGGAATGGAACAACCGAATTGCGCCGTAAGCAATTGATCTGTATCTACAAATTTGCGGTTCAATTTTTTTGCCAATTCCGCGCCGATGGTGGATTTTCCGGAGCCGGGCATACCAATAAGCACGATGTTTTGCATTTGCCCTTTCAGTGTATTGTAGATGTCTGCGATCTTAGTGTTGGGAATTTGCCTGCCGCAGAAGTACTCGGCACTTTCCTTTGCCTGTGCGACCAACATATATAGACCGTTAAGCGCAATCAAATCACGATGCTCTGCCTGCATTAAAAGTTCTGTCTTGGAAGGATTGTAGATAAGGTCCAGCACTCCCTCCAGGTTGGGGAAATCAGCAAGAGAAACTGGCGAAAGGCCGTTGTTTGGATACATACCAACAGGTGTTGCATTGACGATTACAGAAGCATTTGCATGTAAATGTAGGTTGCCGTAATTGTTATTGCCTTGCCGGGAGATAATTATGACATTTGCACCCAGGTCGGATAACACAGCAGAGGCGGTTACACCTGCGCCACCATTTCCAAGTACCAATACTTTTTTGCCTGCTATATCCAGTCCGGAGAGCTTTACCATTTCCTGAAAACCGAAGTAATCAGTATTGTGCCCCCTGAGGCTTCCGTCGGGGTGTTTTACAATGGTATTTACCGCACCAAGGCGCTGAGCTTCAGGAGAGAGGCTTGTGCAATAGGGGAGAACTGCCTTTTTGTATGGAATGGTAACATTAATGCCGGAAAAATCAGCAGCCCGCATAAATTCATCCAACGCACTTTCATCGACCTGAATCAGATCATAGTCGTAACCGGCTAATGCCTTATGGATTTGAGGGCTATAACTGTGGGACAGCTTTTGCCCCAATAACCCGTAGCGCATTAAACCACCTCGCAGTAACTGCCCAAGTACTTAAATTCTTCACACATATCGTCCAGCTCACAAATTAATTGAACAAACTCTGCTGAATAGATGGAGGTTTCCAAATCAAAGTAGAACATAAACTCAAAATCTCTGTCGGGGATAGGGCGGGATTCCAGCTTTATCACATTGATGCCCAGCACATACATCCGTGCAAGGACTTTATAAAGGGCACCGGGCTTGTGGGCCAGGATCATCATAATGCTGGTCTTATCGGAGCCGGGATACACCTCCAGGTTCTTGCTGATACAAATGAATCGGGTGCGATTATTGCCTTTGTCCTGTACAGAGTCCGCAAGAGACTTTAGACCGTACAGCTCTTCACAGTTCTTGCTGGAGAGGGCTGCGATATCCTTGCGGCCGGAGCTGGCAACCATACTTGCGGCAATCGCTGTATTTTCAACAGGAATGATTTTTACACCGGGCATGGTCTTCAGAAAATCTGAGCATTGGTTGATTGCTTGCTCATGAGAGTATATTTCTTTAATATCCTCCGTTTTTACGCCGGGAAGCGCCAACAAATTGTGGTCGATCTTCAGGCGGAAGGTGCGGACAATAGAGAAATTGTGATGGATCATCAGATCGTATACCTTTTTCACAGAGCCGGCAGTGGAATTTTCAATCGGCAAAATGCCATACTGGCATAAACCTTTTTCAATGGCTTGGAAAACGCCGTCGAAGTTCTTGAAGTACATAATGTTGGGGGATTTAAAGATCCGCTCACAAGCAATTTGAGAATAAGCGCCCTCAACACCTTGGCAGGCCACCATTGGAGCTTGAGGAAAAAGCTTTGGGGTGTTTTCAATTGCGCTGGTAATGCGCTTATAAAGGGGCGTTTCCTGTTGATTGCACTTTGACTGATAGCTTCTGCTGATCTCAAAGATCATAGAATACAAAGAGCGGATATAATCGTCCATCTCAGGACCTGCTTTTGCGGCAACATCCTGAAGTTTTTCTCGTTCACGGGCAGGAACGAATATAGGGAGATCGTTGTCCTTTTTATACTCTGCAACCTGTTTGGCTACATCCATACGTGCAACAAACAGGCGAACCAGCTCGTCGTCGATTCGGTCTATATCCTTACGAAGATCGTCAATACTCATAATTATTCTCCTTATATATTGGAAAGGATTGCATCAAATAAGACGGTGGCAACGGTAGCCTCCACAACAGGAACAGCTCTGGGTACAATGCAGGGATCGTGACGCCCTTTGATTTCGATTTCTGTGTTTTGCATTGCTACAAGATCAACCGTGTTTTGCTTTTTGCCAATAGAAGGTGTAGGCTTTATCGCTACACGAATGGTAACAGGCATTCCGTTTGAAATGCCTCCCAAAATGCCGCCGGCATTGTTGGTTAGGGTTTGAATTTTCCCATCCTTGATAATAAATGGATCGTTATTTTGGCTTCCAAGTTTGGAAGCACTCTCAAAACCGCTGCCAAATTCAACGCCTTTTACTGCGGGGATACCGAAGAGCGCATAAGCAAGCCGGCCTTCCAGACCTTCAAACAGAGGGCCGCCGATACCTGAGGGCAGACCTGTGACAACACATTCAATAATACCGCCAACACTGTCGGCACTTGCTTTCGCGTTTGCAATTTTTGCCTGCATTTGTTCGGCTCTTTCCTGATCGTAAACAGGGAAACAGGGGTCCAAGGCCTTCTCCGGAGGGGAAGCTTCATGGAGCGTGACAGGGCGGTCCTCAATACCCCCAATGGCACTGATATGTCCTGTGATCTTTACACCCAAGTTATCCAACCATTGGATGCACATTCCACCTGCAATGCACAAAGGGGCAGTGAGCCTGCCGGAAAAATGGCCGCCCCCGGAAATATCGTGATCTGTACCGTATTTTACCTGGGCAGTGTAGTCTGCGTGCCCGGGCCGGGGACAGGAGATCAGGTTAGCGTAATCTCCGGAACGGGTATTGGTGTTGTATATCACAGCATTAATGGGTGTGCCACAGGTGCGATTATTAACAAGGCCCGAAAGGAATTCTGGCTTGTCCGCTTCCTTTCTTGCTGTGGAATAGGAAGCATTACCGGGGGCTCTGCGATTGAGAAACGCCTGGAGTGAATCCATATTAACTTCATAGCCGGCAGGCACTCCCGTGAGCGTCATACCAATCGCTGGCCCATGGGATTGACCGAATATTGACAAATGCAGGTTTTCACCCTTCCAGGTACTCATAGCGTCCTCCTAATTTTGCAAAATCTTGCCAAAATGCTGGGTAGGATTTATTAACACAATGGGGATTTGTGATTTCAACAGGGCCTGTTGAAACTGTGGCTGCGATTGCGGCGGACATGGCAATGCGATGATCGTTACAGGAATTTACAGTACATGCCATTATCCTTCCGGGACAAACGGTCAGCTTGTCCTCTGTTTCTTCTGTATGGATCCCCATATTTGAAAGCATATCCCGAACGGATTGCACACGGTCCGATTCCTTTAGCCGAAGCCGCTGGATATTTGTAAAAACAGCACCGTTTTTTGCAGCAGCCAATACGCTTAATATCGGCATCAAATCGGGAATTTGTGAAACATCGATTTCTTGCATTTGTTCCAATGTGGGGATCAATGTAGTGATCTTACGATCTCCTTGACAGCTGTCTTGATTCAGATTGCCGACATCGATATTACTTCCAAGCGCATTTGCCGCAAGGTAGAAGGCAGCATTGCTCCAATCACCCTCAACAATCAGCTCTTCAGGCCCTGCAAGAGGAAATTTGCCGGTAATACATTCGTTATCTGTATGAACGCCAAATGCATTCAAAACACTCTTCGTTATATCCACATAGGGCTTTGATTGCAGTGTACCGGTAATTTGCAGGGTTGATCTTCCGGGCAAAATGGACAGTGCAAATAGTAGCCCTGTAATAAATTGGCTGGAAACACTGCCATCAATGGAATAATCACCGGGGATCAGCTTGCCTGTGCAGAGAACAGTGGTTTCACTGGAGCGACTCAGCTTGCATCCCATTCTCTCCATTTCTTCCCAAAGAGGACTCAATGGGCGCTTGTGCAGCCTTCCTCGAAGAAGAAAAGTGGCGCGAATACCCAATGCACCAACCAAAGGTAAAAGGAACCGCAAGGTCGAGCCGCTTTCCCGGCAATCAAGCGCCGTTTCTGACGGAACGGTTGTAATAGGGGTGACGACGAAATCCACATTGTCACGACTGATTTTTGCGCCAAGAGCATTCAGGCATGAGACGGTTGCATCAATGTCTTCATTCGTGTTTGGACAATGAATGCGACAGGGCCTGTCTGAGAGGGCTGCACAGATCAACATTCTGTGTGCCTGGGATTTGCTGGATATGGCTTGGACATTCCCGGAAAGCTTACCGGGATATACTCTGATTTGCATATTCTTGACCAGCCTTTATAAAGGTTTGGAGTTTGTCAATAGGGTAGGGGTAGAGTGCACACGAACCGATCGCCTCTGGGAGAATTAGGCAGATCGTGTCATTTGCCCTTTTCTTATCCTTAAGTGCAACATCTGCAAGGCACTGCGCATCGTAATTTGTCAGTATGGGCAAACGGAATTTTTGTAAGATACATTGAATTCTGCTGTGTGTGGCAGCATCGCAGAAGCCAATGGTAACAGCACTGGCGGCAATCAGATTTGTACCGATTGCGACCGCCTTGCCGTGGGAGATGGAATAAGCGCTGTTTGCTTCAATGCTATGGCCGATCGTATGCCCAAGATTAAGAAGCTGACGCTCTCCTTTGTCCCGCTCATCACGGTTGACAATGTCACGCTTTAGCTCCACACATTTTGTGATCACATACTCCCGATCAAATTCAACACCGAACCCTTCCAGGTGTGCGAACAGGTCACTGTCAAAAAGAATTCCGTATTTTATGACCTCTGCGCATCCATCGAGGAAGACTTCCTGCGGAAGCGTTTTCAACGCAGCTAAATCGCATAAAACAAGATTAGGTTGATAGAAGGCACCTGCCAGATTTTTACCCGCAGCCAGATCGATGGCTGTCTTTCCGCCAACAGAGGAGTCGACCATTGCCAGAAGGGAAGTGGGAATTTGAATATAGTCAATGCCACGCAAGTAGGTTGCCGCAACAAAACCGGCCAGATCGCCTACAACACCGCCGCCAAGAGCAATCATACTATCTGCCCTTGTCAGATGATTTTCAGCCAGGAAATTCAGAATCTTCAGATAGTTCTCTCCTGACTTGCTTGTTTCGCCGGCAGGAATAATATAATTGCAGACAGAGAATCCGCACTCCAACAAGGAGTTGATGGCTGGTTCTCCGTATATAGGCCATACATTGCTGTCTGAGAGAATCATAACCTTCTTTCCGCAGGTTACGCCGGGAAGAAACTTGCCAACATTGCAGATCAGGTTTTCTCCAATATGTATTTGATAGGTCTTTGATGTGCTGACAGTGACGGTCTTCATCCGTCTCCCTCCTCCTTGCGCCTTCTGCCTTCATCAAGCAAGGCTATCAAAGTGTTTTCATCATCACATGCGATAGCTTCTTCGTATGCTTTAAGGCTTTCAATATAGTAGCGCAGTTCTTTCAAAACATTATCTTTGTTGGAAAGGAACAGCTCCGCCCACATATAGGGATTGAGCCATGCAACACGGGTCAGATCCTTATAACTGCCTGCAGAAAAGCCTTTATGCATTTTTGCGGTTGGGGATTTAATAAATGCGTTGCTCACAATGTGGGGCATCTGCGATGTAAATGCAATCATTTCATCGTGCTCTTCTGCAGTTGTGATGGAAAAGGACTTGAAACCACAGGGTAAGAGGGCTTCTTCAGCCTTTTGCAAAAGAACCGGGTCGTCAAATTTGGGCGGTACAAGAACCATAGGGGCGCCCTGAAACAGGTTGGAACGGCTGTATTTAAAGCCACTATTGTGGGAGCCGGCCATTGGGTGTCCGCCGATAAAGGTAAAGCCGTACTTTTCCGCAAGAGGAAAACAACGGTTGCAGATTTCAGCCTTAATACCGCAACAGTCAATTACAAGTGCATTTTTGCTAATGTATTGTCCGTTGTTTTCAAGCCAGTTGCCACTTCCCTGGGCAAATATGGCAAGGAGGATCAAATCGCAGCTGCCGATATTGCCGGGTACAAGCCTCCCATGCACAACGCCGGACAGCATGGCAAAATCCAGTATACTCTCATCGGAATCGTGGCAGAGGACAGTGTGGCCAGCCTTGGCGTAAGCTCTTGCAAGAGAACCGCCAATAAGGCCCAGACCCAATATACCAACAGTCATTGAATGACCTCCCGGATCTTTTTGAGGTTGTGGCTGAGTTCTGTAAATTGCGCCGGTGTGAGAGATTGTGCACCGTCACACAAAGCGCAGGCCGGGTTATTATGCACTTCAACCATAATTCCATCGGCGCCTGCTGCGGTTGCAGCCATAGCCATTGAAGGAACAAGGGCTGCTTTTCCTGTTGCGTGACTGGGATCTACAATAACAGGCAAATGGGAAAGCTGGTGTAAAACAGGAATGGCGGAGAGATCAAGGGTGTTTCTTGTGTAGGTTTCGTAGGTTCTGATACCCCGTTCACACAAGATGATATTTTCATTACCCTCACTCATAATATATTCTGCACTCATCAGCAGCTCTTGCAATGTATTTGCCAGGCCTCTTTTCAGCAGTATGGGCTTGTTGGTTCTGCCAAGTTCCTGTAACAGGTCGAAATTTTGCATATTTCTGGCTCCGACCTGGATAATATCCACATCCTCGAACAAATCGAGAGCACGAATGTTCATAATTTCAGTGATGATGGGCATTCCGGTTTCCTGCTTTGCTTCTAAGAGCATTCTGATGCCCGCATCCTTTAATCCCTGGAATGCGTAGGGGGAGGTGCGGGGTTTAAAGGCACCGCCTCTTAAAATGTGGGCACCGGCCTGCTTAACATCCTTGGCAATGCCGATAATTTGTTCTTCAGATTCAATAGAACAGGGACCGGCTATGGTCACATAGTATCCACCGCCGATCTTAATGCCATTTACTTCAACAATGGTATCATTTGGGTGAAACTTTCTGTTTGCCTGCTTGAAGGGCTCGGATACTCTTCGTACGGAATCCACAATTTCAAGACTTGTCAATAAATCGATATCGACTCTACTGGTGTCACCAACAAGGCCAAGCACGGTCACTTGTTCACCGTCAGAAATGTGGACATCCAGGTTCATATTGCGAAGCCAAGAGATCAGATGCTCCTTTTGCTCCTTGGTTGTTCCTCTTTTCAGTATTGCGATCATATTGTCATCTCCCAAAAGAAATACCGCACAGAAAGCGATTCTGTGCGGCAATTATTTATACGCCTTTGCCTGTTTTCCGGCAACACAAATCGCTATTACTTTTCGTGAGTAAAAAAGTAATAGTAGCCAAAGTAGGAGTATGCATTTACGGTGATAACAGTCATACTTGGCCTCCGGTAACAGCTTTATGCTAGTATAACACTGCAGAAAAGGTTTTTCAAGAGTCAATTGCATAAAAAAGTCAAAAAAAGGCAGGAAATTTCCTGCCTTTTTTCTTATTTAATTGTAATGTTGGTGTGGTGCACAAGTCCGCCGTTAAAGTACATATCCATAGTATATGTACCGGGATTTTCCGGTAGGCTGGGAATATCAAAATTACCATATCCACCGCTCCACATATTGCCCCATTTTTCATCGGTGTGGCAGGTGTGTACTACAATACCTTCAGTATTTTTGAAGACATAAAGTGTAGTTACCATATCGGAGGAGGTATAATATCTTGAAAGTATTCTGCCAACAACACCGACCCTTTGACCTGCGGTAAAGGTCGTTGTATAGGCGGAGGAATTCACGTCACTGTATTTCCAGTTAGTTTTAGAGGGACGAGGGCAAAGATCGAAGCGAAGATTGCTGCTTTTAACGCCAAAATCGCTGAAGCTTTGCTTGCCGCTTGCCGTTACTGAAACCGGTTCACACAGGACGCTCTGACCGTTTGCAGCAGTAATAGTGAAAATATGGGCAACATTCGGAACTGCAAATGTCATAGTAAACGAATTGCTGTTTGTTTTCAGCACATTCTCCATTTTCACATCACCAACTACGCAGGAAATCAGATAGCCTTCCTCCGGGATGTCTGTGTTGGATGACCAGGTCAGCGTAATCGTGCCGGGGCGGGAGGTATCCATGTTGAAATCAAATAGTGTGATGGAATTCTCACCTATATCAAGGATTTCCTTCGCGGATTGTCCTTCAGCAACAATTTCGATAGAGTATGCTTTCCGATCATCGGGAACATTGATTGTGGCTGTAGGTTCATTGACGGTAATCAACTGTTCGAAGCCGCTATCGTTAAAACAACGGACGATCCAGGAGGCATTCGCATTGTCGTCTGTTACATCCCACTGCACAACCAATTTTCCATTCGTGCAAGAAATAACGCTGGGATTGATTGCTTTGATAACAGGACCGGAGGTGAATGTAGTTTCCAATTCTCCAAACAGATAAAGAGAGCCGCTGTTAGAGACGGTTACTGTGTATGTTTTACCGGATGTTAGACCGGAGATAGTAGCCTTTCCGTCAAGAGCAGAGGCGCTTATTTCTTCTTCGCCGGAAGCTTTAAAGCTAACTGTCCAGTTGCCACCGCTGGGGCCGGTTATCGCAAAGGATACTTCAGCGGATCCTTCCTCTGTTCCGTTTAGAACGGTAAGATCTGAAAGAACGGTCTTTTCTGCTGTAGTATAGGCCGCTTCTGTCTGACCGAACAATTTATGAAAACCATCTATCTTCAATGTAACGGTGTAGGTTGTATTTGGGGTAAGCCCTGTAATCGTTGCGTTATAATCGTCAAGACTGGCTTCATAACTGTTTCCACTGCTATCTGCGCAAATGACGGTCAGCTTACTGCTGTCAACATCAGAAACGACAGAGACGCTGACGGTATCAGCCGTGCCTTTAACAGATAAAATGTCGATTTCCTGCAGGTAGACATGGCGATAGAAGAAAAGCCCGCCAATGATCAGCAACACGGCAAGAACGCATGTACAAATAAGCAAGGCTTTGCGCTTGCGGGGCTTTTTGGGTGCAGCTTCCTCCGGTGTTTCCAAAGAATCAGAAGGAGCGTTTTCAGCATCAGCAGACTCGGATGCTTCTTCTGAGGTGTCCTCAATCATAAGCTGCTCATATTCTTCCTCACTGAGGACATCGTTTTCATCGATCTGCAGATCTGCGATCAGCTTGTCCGCTTCCAAAAGAACATTGTCAAGATCTTCGGCGTCACCGGCAGGCAAGTCGGCTTCCAAAGATCCCTCAACAGGGGGATTTTCCTCAATACCCATCGGTTCATCTATGGGTACTGCATCTTCATCAACAACGACAGGCGCCCCCGCTTCATTACTTACCTCAGCGGGTTGTTCGTTTGCCTCTTCCGTAATCTCAGCATTGGTATCCGATGAATCTTCGGTAGCTGTTTCCACGCCTTCATCAACAGCTTCGGCAGAAGCTTCGTCTATTGTAATTTCGTCCTCTAAAGGTGCTTCCTCCAACACAAGGAGCATGGGATCAGTTTCATCTGTGACCTGTGCTTCTTCTGTAGAATCAATATCTTCCGTGGAAAGGGGCGCTGTTTCAGCATCATCCACACCGGGAGCTGCCTCCTCAGGCAGTTCTTCCGGTAGCTCAACCACAGGGATGATGGGCGCATCACTGATGCCTTTTCGTTGCATAACGCTGACAATTGCCTGACCCATTTCGGTCGGATCCTGCCAGCGAGACTCCGGGTCAGGATGGATCGCCTTCAGAATAATCTGCCCAAATTCTTCTTCCGCGTAGGCAGGTAACGGATATTCAACTGAGGCGGCACGGTTGCCCTCAAAAGGCAGACCACCGTTAAACAAGCTGTAAAGAAGCATACCGAGAGCGTATACATCCAATGTGCTGTTAATAGAGGAGTAGGCGTCAGAAACCTCAGGGGCAGTATAAGGGCTAAAATAGTTTGTGGGAAGGCTGCTGTACTGCAGATAGTCCAGGCTGATGAAACCGAGATCACAAATGTGATAGCTCCCTGAAGGTGCGATGCTTATACTTTCAGGCCTCAGGTTTGCGTACAGGTGGCCGTTTCTTCTGGCAACAGACAGTGCGGCGCACAGATCAAGAGCCAGGTTGTAGCCTTCCAGCTGTGTAACATTCTTTTGCTGAACAAGTCGGTCCCATGTGGGTCGATAGGGAGCAAGCAAATATACATCATAACCGTTTCCGTCGTCCATGGGCACGATCTGCATATTTTCATATCCGTCGAATCCACCGGAGGTAGAAAGCTGCTTTAAAATGCCCGCCTCCCGAATAATCCCATCGGCCAATTCTGCAAAGTAGCTATTTACAGCATCGGCATTGTTGTAGGCACCTGTAATAAGCAGAGCATCTACCTGAGATTGATTTGCCGGAATGGAAATAATTTTAACTATGTATTTTTCCTCTTTTTCCTGCTCCATAGCAGGAAGAATACGGATTCCGCCTCGATCATAAATGGGCTCGCCCATAACAAAATTGTCTAATAATGGAGAAATCAGTCTGGGTGCTGACATAAAATCGCCTCCTTGTCTTGTTATGTATATGATAAAATAAATTTACAAAAAAAGCAACAGGTTTGTAGTTGTTTTATTCAGCAAGAAATGCTATAATATCAAAAATTAAAAGGTGTTTCTTTTAACACCGGAACGGAGGCCCTTTATGAGTAAAATTATATGCGATATTTGCGGAACTTCTTATGCCGATACTGCAACACAGTGTCCCATTTGCGGATGTGTTCGCCCTGCACAACCCCAGCCTGTTGCTGAGCCTGATACAAAGAATAAGGAAAACAGCGGTGTCTACACATATGTAAAAGGTGGCCGCTTTTCAAAAGCGAACGTTAAGAAGCGCTCTGCAGAAGATGCTGCGCCCAAGAAGAAAGAACCTAAGAAGTCTGACGGCGGAAAGAAGGGGGCTGTCATTCTTCTGATCGTTATTATCCTCGTTGGTGTCATTGCTCTTGGTGCGATCTTGTGGGCGACCGGTATTTTGGATATCTTTGCTCCCGGCGAGGGCGCGCCTGCAACAACACCTGCTCCCACAGAGCCTACATTGCCGCCAGATATTCCCTGTGAGTCCATTACAGTTACGATAAAGCAATACACGCTTGCGCAGATCGGCGACAGTGCGTTGATTGATTGCAGAAAGCTTCCTACGAACTCCACGGACATTGTTACCTATGTTTCTGAAAACGAAGAAATTGCAACGGTTGACGGAAACGGTAAGGTGACTGCAGTTCAGAACGGTACAACCAATATTATTATTACCTGTGGCGGCGTGACGGAAAGCTGTGAGATCGTTGTTGGCGATGGCATTTTCCCTGTGGAGCTTGTTCTAAATTGCGATACGGTTACCTTCACAACTGTCGGCGAAACGAAGCTGATCTATGACGGCCCGATCGATGTGACTGAAATTACCTGGACCAGCGACAATGAGTATATTGCGTCTGTTTCCAACGGCGTTGTAACAGCAAACGCCTCTGGTCCGGCTATCATTACCGCTACCTATATGGGTAAGACAGCTACTTGTGAAGTACTTTGCGATATTGAACCTGCCGGTACCAGTGGTGGAATTACTGAAGACGGTGGTAACACCGGTGAGGACGGCGCTGAGGATGGGTCCGATACTCTGGTTATCTGTGATTCTTACGGTCCTTTGTATTACACCGATGATACGACGATCGATGCCGGTGAAGAGATCAAGCTTTTCCTTGGCAACAGCAAGGGAACACGCATCGTGTTAGACTGGACCTGCAACGAAAATGCGTATGTCAGTGTGTCCGGTAATACGGTTAAGGGTCTCAAGTCCTTAAAGAATAACTATATTACTGTCAGCACTGAATATGAGGGAAAGACTTATCGTTGTAAGATCCGTGTGCGTTAATTAGTATTTAAAATGAAACTGCGGCATCACATAGATGCCGCAGTTTTTACTTTTCTGCACCGAACTTGGCTCTGTTTCTGCGGAAAAGCATTGTAATGCACCACAGACCGGCAAGCCCCACAAGGGTATAAACGATACGGCTTATGAGGGCGTCCTGACCGCCAAACAGCCAGGCAACAAGGTCAAACTGAAAAATACCTACAAGGCCCCAGTTTAGTGAGCCGATAATGGAAAGAAGCAATGCGATAGTATCCAAGTGTATACACCTCCGATTTGATTTCTTGGCTGTGCATATCATTCCCGTTTTAACCGGATTTATACGCAAAAGGACCATTGCAAAATTTCCGATATTCCGATATAATTAGCATAAATATAAAGTGCGAGGTAAATAACAATGATAACTTTACAAGAATGTGCATTCGCAAAAATCAATTTAACTTTGGATGTGCTTGGCAAGCGGGACGATGGCTACCATGATTTGCAAAGCATTATGCAGACAGTGTCCATCCGGGATGATATTGAGATCGACCTGGGTACCGGAAAGTCCTGGAACCTTCTTTGCGACAAGGAGGATATTCCGACAGATGAAAGAAATCTTGCGTGGAAGGCAGCAGAGTTATTTTATAAGACAGTAGATAAAGACCCCAACGGTCTGGAAATTCGCATTACTAAGAGGATTCCAAGCCAGGCCGGACTTGGCGGAGGCAGTGCTGATGCAGCTGCTGTTTTGCGGGCGCTGAATCGCCATTACGATTCTCCTTTTTCCATACTTGCTCTTGCCGAATTAGGCGCACAGATCGGAAGCGATGTGCCCTTCTGTGTGCTGGGCGGTACTGTGATGGTGGAAGGTAGGGGAGAGCGGTTGCGCAAGCTACCGGATATGCCGGAGTGCTTTATTGTTGTATGCAAGCCGGATTTTTCCTGCTCCACAGCTGAGTTGTATGCAGAGTTGGACCGGGCAGCAATTGCAAAGCGGCCTGATAATAAGGCTATGGAGTCAGCACT
The DNA here is from genome assembly GCA_045542575.1 of Faecousia sp. GTDB lineage: Bacteria > Bacillota > Clostridia > Oscillospirales > Oscillospiraceae > Faecousia. The sequence goes on along the minus strand of JAZQLG010000039.1, from coordinate 79,597 downwards.
TTATGCCGGAGATCTTGGAATGATCGCACAGAACATTTGGAATGTTTTTGATCCTGTAGTAACAAAGGAGCATTTGGAACTGAATTACATTAAGTCCATTTTTAACAGTTACGGTGCATTTGCTCACCAGATGACCGGCTCCGGTTCTGCAGTTTTTGCGTTAACTGAGAGTTTTGAGTATGCTGCAGTCATTTGTAATATGCTCAAGGAAAATTACCCTAATGTATACATTTGCAAGCCTGTCTGATTTGTTACTGTACGATTTATTACACGGAATTTATTATATCCTCTTATCACGGAGGTGATCATTGTGCTTACATTATTGGTCGGTACTGACTGGAAGGCAAACAGTATTGAGATCATGCGTCGAATCTCAGGCAGAGTCAATGCCGGACAGGGTAACCAAATTCTGATAGTGCCTGAATTAATCAGCTTTGAAACGGAACGGAAGCTTTGTCAGTATGCAGGAAACAGCGCAAGCAGATATGCACAGGTCCTGTCATTTACAAGACTTGCCAGCCGTGTGGCTGAGGCTGTGGGTCATGGCGCTCCGGCCTGCTTAGACGACGGTGGGCGACTTGTGGCTATGGCAAGTGCCGCAAAGCAGCTGCACAGCAAGCTGAAGGCTTATGCCGCGGTGGAGACAAAGCCGGAATTTCTTTTGGGGATGCTGGACGCTGTGGATGAGTTTAAAAGATGCTGTATCAGTCCCAGCGACCTTATGACAGCTTCCTTGCAAACAAGCGGAAGTCTGGCACAAAAATTAGAAGAGCTTTCCCTGTTGTTTGAAATGTACAATACCATAACCTCTCGTGGAAAACGGGACCCGAGAGACCAGATGGATTGGCTGCTCAGTGAGCTTTCCGATAGTAGTTACGCCGAGAATCATTCTTTTTTTATAGATGGTTTTCCTGATTTTACAGTCCAGCATATGCAGATATTATCCCATCTCATATGCAATTGTCCCGATGTAACAGTCAGTATTCACTGCGACCAGCCCGCTTCTGAAAAGATCGCTTTTGAGAAGGCGGGACAGACCGCCCACACTATTTTGCAGATCGCAAAGCGTAACGGCGTGCCATTTGAAATCGTAGATTTGAAGCCTCTTGAGGAGCCCACAAACAGTGTTTGGCAAAATCTTCTCCAGGGTCCCGCACCGGCCAGCTCTTGTGTGCAGACTTACACCCCGCAGTCAGTACACGAAGAATGTCTTTTAGCTGCGGACAGGGTGCTGGATCTGATCGAGGGCGGTGCGCGGTTTAAAGACATTCGTCTGGTTTGCCCTGATCTTGCAGGTTACAAGTCCAGTGTCGAGTTTGTGTTTCGCAGATGCAATATTCCGGTATATGTATCCGGAAAGGATGATATATTAAGCCAATCTGTTGTCCATACAGTTCTATCTGCACTGGATGCGGTTACGGGTGGTTTTGAGCAAAAAGATATTTTGTGCTATTTGAAGTCTTCTTTGTCTCCGGTTTCACTTGCTGACACGGATCGCATTGAAAATTATGCCTACATTTGGTCTGTTAACGGTAAACAGTGGCTGAGCACCTGGGATAAGCATCCACAGGGACTTTCTGCCCGCTGGACGGAGCAAACAGATAACGAATTATTTGAACTGAATTCTATTCGCAATGCCTTTATTACACCGTTGAAGCATCTGTATGATGCGGTGCATAATGCCAATCGACTGCAGGATATGATCGAAGGTGTGTATGAATTCCTTGATGATATACACGTAGCTGAGCGGCTGGAACAGTTAGCGGATAAGATGGAAAACGATGGGCTTTATCGTGGCAGTCAGATACTAAATCAGCTTTGGGAGATCCTGCTAAAGGCTTTTAAACAGCTTGAGGATATGCTTGGGGAAACTGTCTGGGAAGAGGAAACCTTTGTCAGACTCCTGAAGCTTCTTTTGGGCCAGTATAGCGTTGGAACGATTCCATCAACGTTGGATGCTGTATCAATGGGTGATGTTGCAACAACGCGGTGTCAGACTGCGGATCACTTGATATTATTGGGTGCTGAAGAAGGCAATTTGCCAAAATTTGCACAATCATCCGGCGTGTTAAGTGACCAGGACAGGACGTCACTTCGTCAATTGGGTGTGCCTCTTAGCGGTGGAGCAATGGACGGATTGCAGATCTCTTTTTCGGAGATTTTTGCAACCTTTTGCGGAGCAAAAAAGAGCATTCTTGTATCCTGCCCCGGAGGACAGGCATCCTATGTGTTTAAGCGTTTGAGCTTGATGGCCGGTGGCGTTTCTCCTATGCCTGAGCTTTACGGAGGCACCAGGGCAAACCGGGAGGAGGCTGGGGCTTACTTTGCCCGCTGGCAGGCTGCTGATGCTGCAACACGGCTTGGCTTACAGGATGCGTACGGGAAGGTTATCTCGGCGCAGGATCGGGATATCGGTAAGCTAAACCGAGAAACGGTCTCAAAGCTTTATGGTCAAACTCTCCGTTGGTCGGCCAGTCAAATTGATAAATTAGCAAAATGCAGACTATCATACTTCTTTGAATATGGCCTTCGGGCAAGAGAGCGGAAGGAAGCAACAATTGATCCGCTTGAGTACGGTAACTTTGTCCACGGTGTTTTGGAGGATGTCGTTCGCAAAGTAATGGAACTTGGCGGTTTCAAAAATGTGACATTTGATACGGTCGCTGACCTTGCAAAGGCGTCTGCAGAGCATTACACAAAAGCACATTTTAGTCAATTGGATTCCAAACGAATCACCTATTTGTTTGAACGAAACAGCCAACAGATTTCCTATATTCTTGAAGAAATATACGAGGAATTAAGTACCGGACAATTTGCGCCAATTGCTGTGGAGCTGGGCTTCGGCTATGATGGCCCGATGAAAGCAGTTCATATTAGCGGTAAGTCAATGGATGCCGAATTGGGTGGCAGAGTTGACCGGATCGATGCCTGGGAGAAGGACGGCACCCGGTATTTCAGGGTCGTGGACTATAAAACCGGCGGTAAAAAGTTTGACTATTGTGAGGTTTTCAACGGTATTGGTCTACAGATGCTTCTCTACCTGTTCGCACTGGAGGATGAGGGCGGTCAAGTGTTGGGTGGATCCCGTATACCAGCCGGTGTCCAGTATTTCTCCGCAAAAGCACCTATCATTTCCACAAAAGAGGATATTTGTGAGGAGGAAGCAAGGGAAAGCCGTATTTCAGCTTGGAAGAGAAACGGTCTTCTTTTAAATGATGAGCTGGTACTTCTGGCCATGGAGCCCGAGCTGCCTTTCAAAAGGCTTCCCTGCAAGCAAAATAAAAATGGAGATATTGTGGGTGACATTGCTGACAGAGCCCAGCTGGTGAAACTGAAAATGTATATTTACCGATTTTTGTCAGCACTGCTGGATGATTTGTCGGAGGGAAATGTAGCGCCCAACCCATATATGCGGGGTAGAAATTCCGGCGCCTGCATCTACTGTCCGTATACAAATATCTGTGCGCAAATGGAGATCCCCGGTCTGCGGAACTATGAGACAGTGAAGGCAGAACGGTTTTGGAAAGATATTGACAGGGAGGTCGACCGCTATGGCATTAACTGAGCAACAAGCTTTGGCTGCAACAAATCGTGGCGGCGATCTTCTTGTTTCTGCAGCTGCCGGTTCCGGCAAAACAAAGGTCCTGGTGGAGCGGCTGATGCTATACCTTTCAGCCCCTGATAATCCCGCGAATATTGATGATTTCCTGATCATTACCTACACCAGGGCTGCTGCTGCGGAACTTCGCAGCAAAATTGCAGATGAACTGAATGAACGCATCGCTAAAAATCCGGAAAGCCGGCACCTTCGCAACCAGCTCCAAAGATTATATCTTGCAAAAATCTCAACTGTTCACTCTTTTTGTGGCGATCTGTTGAAAGAGCAGGCTTACCGCCTGGATATTCCTGCTGACTTTCGGATCGCTGAGGAAGAAGAATGTCAAATTTTGCGACAACAGGTGCTTAAGAAGGTGTTGGATGAAGCGTATAGCGCTGAAATTCTTGATGAAAATTTCCAAGCATTTATTGATAGCCAGGAAATGGGAAGAAGTGACGATAATCTTTCAAAAATCATCCTTGATCTCTATGACAGCGCAATTTGTCACAAAGAGCCATCTGCCTGGCTGCAATCCTGTTTGACGAATTTGGACGCCTCTTCAAAAAGTGATTGCCTGGAAACTATTTGGGGAAGATACTTGTTTGATGACCTGAAAGAGCATCTTTCCTTGCAGCTTGATGCGATGACCAAATGCGTGGATAGGGCAAGAGGTGTGGAAGCTTCTGTTCGTCCGATTTCTGTTTTCGAAAGTGACATCGCGTGGCTAAACAGACTCCTCTCCTGTGAAACCTGGGATGAGGTTGTTAGCGCCAAGGAGCACACCTTTGAAAAATTGACTTTTACCCAAAAATTTGGCGATGCCAGCCTTAAAGAGCAGATGAAGGATATACGATCTGCCTGCAAAAAGGGCGTGCTTGGCAGACTGGAGCGGTTTGGTCAATCCAGTAAGGAGCTCATTGCGCAACTGGTTGCCATACTCCCTGCCGCAAAAGGGTTAATTGATCTGGTTGAAGGGTTTTCTGAGGCATTTTCAAAGAAAAAAAGACAGCTCCGGCTTATGGATTATTCCGATTTGGAGCACAAAACTCTTGATTTGCTGATGGGAAAAAACCACGCTGCGCCAACTGCGTTGGCAAATGAGCTGTCTGTCAGATTTCGGGAGATCATGGTAGATGAATTCCAGGACTCCAATGAAGTACAGGACGGAATCTTCCATAGCTTGACATGTCAAAAGCATAATTGCTTTATGGTAGGGGATGTGAAGCAATCGATTTATCAGTTTCGTCTTGCTGACCCCGAAATTTTTCTTGAAAAGTTCTTGGCTTTCCCTGATGCTGAAATAGCGAAGGATGGGGAAGGGAGGAAGGTCCTTTTAAGCAAAAACTTCCGCTCCGCACCAGGTGTTATTGAGGCTGTCAACTATGTTTGCAATACTTGCATGTCTTCGCAGGTTGGCGGAATTGAATATACGGAACGGGAGCGCCTTTATGCGGGAAGAAATACAATAGATTGCGGTGAGCCTGAGGTGTCCTTTTATGGTATTGACGTTCAGGAGGACACTTATCGGGAGGAAGCGGCTTTTGTAGCAAAGAAAATTCTCGAGCTGACAGACGGAAGTCATTATATTTCTGAAAATGACGGCAAGCGGCCCATTACATTGGATGATATTGCAATTATTCTGCGTTCTCCAGGCAGCGTGGGAATGGACTTTGTTTCTGCTTTGCAGGCCCATGGAATTCCTTCCTATATTGGAAAAGGTGCCAATTTGTTAATGGCAGAAGAGGTTGCAACTCTTCGATCCTTATTACAAACGATCAACAATCCACAGCTGGACATTCCTCTTTTGGCAGTGCTGACAAGCAGAGTGTTCTCTTTCAGTGCTGAGGAGCTGGCTGAAATTCGAGTGGGGAACAGGCTGCAGAGCTTTTTTGATTCTTTATGCACATCTGAACTTCCTAAAGCTGTGTCGTTCGTAGAAAAGCTGAATTATTTGCGGCAGTACGCCAGAATGAACTCTCTTTCTGAGCTTATATTGGAAATATTCAGGGTTTGCAGTTTTGACAGCATATTTGCAGCGGATAAATTTGGCATTGAACGAATGGAAAACCTGCAGACATTTTGTAAGCTTCTGTCCTCCTATGAAGCGACGGGACACCGCACGCTGGATCAGCTGCTTTCCTATTTGGGCGCTTTGGAGGAGAGAGGTATTTCATCGAACGAAGGGGCAAAACCAAGCGGCGCAGTTGAGATTCTCAGCGTTCATAAGTCTAAAGGTCTTGAGTATCCTGTCGTTTTTTTAAGTGGTCTTTCCAGAAATTTCAACACCACAGATGCCTATGAACAGCTGCTTCGCCATAAGCATTTGGGATTGGGTCTTTCTTATGTAGACAAGAAAAAGAGAATTCGCTTTCCCACAATTGCTAAAAAAGCTATTTCGAAGCGTATTCTATGTGATAATTTGAGCCAGGAGATGCTTGTTCTTTATGTGGCAATGACCCGGGCTCGGGATCGCCTGATCATGACTTATGCTGTCAGTAATTTGGAAGGACAAATTGCTGAAACCGTAAACCGAATGGACCTTTCTGATCCTCTTCTTCTCACAGGTGATGCAAAATGTCCAGGTGATTGGGTGCTTTTTGCTGCACTTCACAGAAGCGAATCCGGGGCGCTATTCAAGTTGGGAGGGTACCCGAAATCCAGAACGGTGAGTGAAATCCCATGGAATGTGGAAGTGGTAAACGGTGGGGATCTTACAATGGCTGTAACCTCATTGGAGCGACCAATTGAGAAGCTACCTGCCGGTGCGGTCGATCGAATAGAAAAGTCTTTATCGTTTAACTACCCATATAAAAGTGCAACAACGATTCCGTCTAAGCTAACAGCAACAGCCCTAAAAGGAAGGCATCTTGACGAAGAAATCGCGCAGAATGCCGCAGCGTCTAATGCAAGGCGCACCTACTGGCGCAAGCCGTCGGACTCTTTAAAGTATGGCGCAGCCTACGGTAACGCATTACACGCTGTTATGCAATTTATCCGCTATGAGGCTTGTACTTCCATTGATCGTGCAGGCGCCGAGCTACAGCGGCTGGTTTCTGAACGGTTTATTTCTCAGGAACAGGCGGATGCGGTGGATATCCCAAGCATCGTGGCCTTTTTTAAAACAGCAGTTGGACAGAAGGCACTTTCGTCGGAGGTTCTGCGCGAATTTAAGTTTACAGTCATGCAGGATGCAAGCACCTACTTCAAGGATGCCTCTGATGACAAGATCCTGTTGCAAGGCGTCGTTGACCTTGCTGTTTTTGAAGACGATGGCATAACTGTTGTTGACTTCAAAACAGATTATGTTACCGAAGAAACCATTAACACGGTAGCAAAAGGGTATTTCCCGCAGGTTCGTGCTTACAGCAGGGCATTGGAGGATATTTATCGCAAAAATGTGAAGCAAGCACTATTATACTTTTTCCGTACAGGACAGTTTATTGAAGTCAAATAAAAAGCACCGCCGAAAGATGGTTCTTTCGGCGGCGTTTTTTAGCGGTTATTCTGGTTGTTGCTCTGGTTCTGATATCTGTTCTGGCTGTTCTGATTCTGATTGTTCTGATTCTGGTTGCTGTTCTGGTTCTTGCTGTTATTCTGGTTGTTGTTCTGATTTTGGTTTTGATTCTTGTTCTGGTTGTTCATATTCCTACCTCCAAATTTTATGGGTGATCCCCAAGTTAGGTTACCCCAAAATTCAGGATTTATCCTTTGCCCTAAACAGTAAACTCACAAGCAACCCCACAAACACAGCTGCAGCAATGCCACCGGCGGCTGCTTTTAAGCCTCCGGTTAGAATTCCAATGAAGCCGCTTTCATCTACCGCGTCTTTTACACCCTTTGCAAGTGTATATCCAAAGCCCGTTAAAGGAACAGTTGCGCCGGCACCGGCAAAGTCCACCAGTGGTTTATAGATGCCAATACCACCCAGAATTACGCCTATCACAACATAACTTACCAGAATTCTTGCCGGTGTCAGCTTTGTTTTATCAATGAGGATCTGCCCGATCACACAAAATAATCCACCGATCATAAATGCATATAGATAGTTCATTGCTTTCCCCCTGTGATTACAACTGCATGACAGACACCGGGGATCGGCAGACCTTGCTGAACAGAGGTTGGCGATAGCAGGGCGCCGGTCCCGCAAAACAGAATTTTCTTCATACTGCCGATTTTAAGCTTATTTAACAGATAGCCGCATAAAGTGATCGCGCTGCAGCCGCACCCTGATCCACCTGCGTGCACATCCTGACTTGTATTGTCAAAAACAAGGCATCCGCAATCAGTGATCATTTCGGCAGCACGAATTCCTTTATTTTCCAAAAGTGAAATTAACATTTCTCTTCCAAGCTGACCCAAATCACCGGTCACAATTAAATCGTATTCCTCAGGACACGTGGAAAAATCCTCAAAGTGGGTTACAATCGTTTGCATTGCTGCCGGGGCCATCGCCGCTCCCATATTGTTCGCATCCTTTATTCCCAAGTCTGTTACAGTGCCAATCGTACAACCGGTAATACTTGGTCCTTCACCGCAATTGCAAAGTAACACCGCACCGGAGCCCGTTACTGTCCATTGGGCTGTAGGTGTGCGTTGACCGCCATATCCCAATGGGAAACGATACTGCCGTTCAGAGGAAGCAAAGTGTGAGGAAGTCATAGCAACAGCGTTTTCGGTGAAGCCGCCACCAACAGCCATGGATGCCATCATGAGGCTTTCAGCCATCGTAGAGCAGGCTCCGTACAAACCGATGTGAGGAATGTCAGTGTTTCTCAAAGGAAAAGAGGAGCCGATACACTGATTCAAAAGATCTCCGGAAAATACAAGCTGAAAATCATTCTGCTTTACACAAGCTTTTTTAGCTAATGTTTGTAACGCAAGCTGCTGCATTCTTTTTTCTGCTTGCTCCCAGGTTTTTTGACCGTAGTAGGAGTCCTCACAAGTTACATCAAAGGTTGTTCCAAGAGGCCCCAATGCCTCTTTTTTACCGGTTACACTTGCCCAAGCTTTAATTATCGGAGGCGATAACAGCCGGAAACTGTGCTTTCCTACCTTTTGATTCTTCATAATTTCTGCCTCCTTTTGAATTTAGTATGCTACAAAGATAAAAAAATATAATAAGAAACCGCCCAATGGAGTGCTTCCATTGGGCGGTGAATTTTACTTGCCTGCAAGGGCTCTTTCAAGCCAAACACAGCCAAAGTCCAGTGCAGTGTAAAGACCTGCCTTTTCGCTCTTCTTCACAACTCTGTCGCGGCTCTTGGCAGTAGGATCTGTCAGCTGCAACTGTACAGAAACCTTTGTTGCGACATCCACATCGTTTACTTTTTTTGTTTCCAAAATCTGCAGCATTACGATGTGAGAATCAGCCATTGAACCGTAGTAGATCAAATTATCCTTCCGCATTAGCGGGTGTCCCTTATATGTTAGAAGTTCAGCCATATTATCCTCCCGTAAATGTGTCGGGAGGCAGTGCCTCCCGACGAAATATTAACACTTGAACAAATAGTTCTGCACCAAAGCCTTCATCAGTTCGTCCCGGTCGATCTTACAAATAATGCTGCGGGCATTATTGTAATTGGTAATATAGGTGGGATCCTCTGTAAGAAGGTAGCCGACGATTTGATTGATGGGATTATATCCCTTTTCGTTAAGAGCGTCGAAAACACAGCGGAGAATTTGACGCATATTCTCTGTTTCGTCACAGGGTACTTTGAATTTGATGGTATTACTGGTATTGTCCGTCATGGAAACGACCTCCTTCCGAATTATGGGATTATTATATCCTATTTCTTAAATTGTGTAAAGTGTTTTTTGAAAAATTTACGATCAACGAAGAGCTGCGCCTAAAGTGCTGCCTAAGGCACTGAGTATCTTGCTGATCGTGCCCTCGGAATCATCATCAGTCAGTGTCCTGTCGTCAGCCCGAAGCGTTAAAGAGAATGCAAGGCTCTTCTTGTTTTCACCCAGGTTTGCACCTCTGTAAATATCAAAAAGACGGACATTACGCAGAAGCTTACCGCCAGCTTTTACGATCACATCCTGTGCCTGTCCCACAGTAACAGTTTCATCGCAAACGATGGCGATATCGCGCGTTACAGCAGGATACTTGGGCAGAGGTGTGTAGGTAGGTTCAGGTAACTGTAAGGAGAACAGCTTTTCAAAATCGATCTCGGCGCAGTAAACTTCCATATCCATATCGTAGTTTGCCGCAACGAGCGGGTGGACCTGGCCAATGTAGCCGACATCCACACCGGAGATTGTGACCTTTGCGCAACGACCGGGGTGATAACTGGGATTGTCGCTCACGGCGGTATATGTTGCCTTCTGGATCCGAAGACCAGTGAAGACAGCCTCCAGCTCCCCCTTGAGGGAGAAGAAGTTTTCTCCTGCACCGTAGGAACCCAGAACGAGGATCTTTGGTTCTGCAGGTAAGCCGGCCTCCTGGGGAAGATAAATCTTTGCAAGCTCATAAAGCTTTGCAGCCTTATTGTGATATGCACTGTTGCGGGAAAGGATATCCAGCATAGAGGGCAGCGCTGTGGTGCGCATAATAGAAGTATCTTCACCCAAGGGATTTTGAATCTTTAAGGCATTGCGTAAGGGGCTATCCTTGGGAAGGCGGATCTGATCAAAAATTGTGGGGGAGACGAAAGAGTAGGTGATGATCTCACTGTAGCCAAGGGAACGGCAAACACTGCCAGCCTTGCTTTCCAGCTTCATAATGGGGCTGTATCCGCCCTGGGTAGAATTCTTGAATTCGGTAATAGGAATCTCATTGTAACCAAAGCTGCGGCCTACTTCTTCGGCAATATCTGCCATAAGATTCAGATCGGGACGGAATGAGGGGACGAGAATATCATCACCTTCAACAGGGATCTCCAAATTGTTCAGATAGGAAACCATTGTTTCCTTATCAATATTGGTGCCGAGCAGTGCGTTGATTTTATCAGGCTCCAGCTTTACAGTTTTGGGCTGCGGTACATAGTTAACAATGTCAACAATTCCGTCCATTACATCGCCGCAGCCAAGCATTTCAACCAGCTCACAGGCTCTTTGTACAGCAGGAACGGTCATCATGGGGTCGAGATTCTTTTCAAACTTGCCGGAGGATTCTGTACGCATACCCAATGCAAGAGCGGTCTGGCGAATGGATGTGCCGTTGAAGTTGGCAGACTCAAACACAACAGTAGTGGTGTCCGGCAGGATCTCGGAGTTTTCACCGCCCATAATACCGGCAAGGCCAATGGGCTTATTCTCGTCAGCAATTACCAGCATACCGGGCTTCAGGTTTCTGATATTGCCATCAAGCGTTGTGAGAGTTTCTCCCTCCACAGCCTCACGAACAATGATCTTACCGGAAGCGACATAGCGATAATCAAAAGCATGCATTGGCTGGCCGTACTCCAGCATTACATAGTTGGTAATGTCCACAATGTTATTAATGGGACGAACACCATTGGCACGGAGTCTTTGCCGCATCCATTTGGGAGAAGGACCAATCTTTACATTGGCAACCATCCGGGCGCTGTAGCGGTTACACAGGTCCTCTGCGGGCACTTCCACATCCAAATATTCGTACATGGAGCCAGCCTCACTGCCTTTAACACAAGGCTCATGATGCTTCATAGGCAGGCCAAATGCGGCAGCGGATTCTCTTGCAAGGCCAATGATGGAGTAACAATCGGGACGGTTGTTGGTGATTTCAAAGTCAACAACCGTATCATCATTACCGATGATAGTATTGATATCATCACCGGGTTTGCAATCTTCTTCAATGATCCAAATACCGTCTTCGATCGCATAGGGAAAATCACCAAGTGTGAGATCCAGCTCCTTTAAGCTGCAAAGCATGCCGTTGGATACTTCACCGCGCAGCTTGCCCTTGGTAATGTGGATTCCACCCGGCAAGAATGAGTTGTGCAATGCCGCAGGAACCAGGTCGCCTTCCTTAACATTTTGAGCACCTGTAACGATCTGAACAGGATCTGCCTGACCCACATCTACCTGGCAAACCCACATATGGTCGGAATTCTCATGACGAACAATAGAAAGAACTTTACCTACGACAACATTCTTTATTTCGCTGTCCATTCTTTCATATGTCTCAACCTTCTGGCCGAAGATCGTTAATTTTTCTACATATTCTTTGTCGCTCACAGAGGAAAGGTCAACAAATTCCTCATGAAGCCATTTTCTGTTCAATTTCATTGGGATACCTCCTTAAAACTGGCCCAGGAACCGTACATCGTTGTCGAAAATGAGGCGCAGGTCGTTGATTCTGCGGCGGCGCATTGCCATACGCTCCAGACCCATACCAAAGGCAAAGCCGGAATACTTTTCAGGGTCGATGCCACAGCCTTCCAGAACAGCAGGGTGAACCATACCGGCACCTAGAAGTTCGATCCAACCTTCACCGTGGCAGGTGGAGCAGGTTGCACCGTCTACTTCGCCGGTTCCGTGGCACTTGTGGCACTGCATATCCATCTCACAGCTGGGCTCAGTGAATGGGAAGTGGTGGGGACGGAAGCGCATAACCGCATCTTCACCGTAAAGCTTTTTCATCAGATTGACAAGGGCACCCTTCAGGTCGCCCATTGTGATGTGTTCGTCAATTACGAGACCTTCGATCTGGTGGAACATAGGGGAGTGGGTCGCATCTGCCTCGTCCTTTCTGTAGACACGACCGGGTGCCAGGATGCAGATAGGGGGCTTGGTGTTCTCCATAACACGGATCTGCATTGGGCTGGTCTGTGTACGAAGAAGAACAGTGTCATCATCGGTAAAGTAGAAGGTGTCGGAACGGTCACGGGAAGGATGGCCTTCTTCAATGTTCAGCCGTGTAAAGTTATAGTCCGCATATTCTACTTCAGGGCCGTCAACGATCTGGTAGCCCATACCCACAAACAGGTCTTTGATTTCCTGCAGAACCTGATTCATCGGGTGCTCGTGGCCCATAACAACATCGTTACCGGGGATGGTAACATCGATGGCTTCAGCAGCCAGTTTTGCTTCCAGCGCAGCTGCATTCAGCTCTTTCTTTCGAAGCTCCAATTTTTCCTCAATGGCTGCGCGAACGCTGTTTGCCAGCTGTCCCATAACAGGGCGTTCTTCGGCAGACAGGCCACCCATCATTTTAAGAACGGCAGTCAGTTCACCCTTCTTGCCCAAAAGACGAACGCGAAGCTCTTCCAAAACGGCAAGATCTTGTGCTTGATCCAGTTCAGTAAGGGCCTGTACTTTGATTTGTTCTAACTTTTCTTTCATTTCATACACCTCTCGGTTAAAATTACAAAAAAATAATCCCCGTCCATAAAGGGACGAAGGATTTCCTCCGCGGTACCACCCACGATTCGCCAAAAAGCGCACTTTTGGTGCAAACACACCTAAGACTTTTAACGCAGTCACGCGGCACACTCTACTTTAGTTCAAGTTGCGGCTCCCGAGAGAAAGCCCAATATGGCATCCAAGTGGCTCCCACTGTCCCACATTCGCTGATAAGGATGTTGCCCATACAAGACGGCTCGTTCACAGCCTTTTCATATCCACAAAATCATAACATGGTTTGTGGTATTTTGCAAGTCTTTTTTGTGCTTTTACAGAAAAACGTACTGTTATGCGGTTAGAAGAATTTAAACATATTTATGGAGCACCACCATAAATTATTGTGAGATAGGATTTTTCGGGAGGATTCATATGAAGCGATTATATGCGGCATTCATTTTGGTAATTATTTTGTTTGCAGGATGCAATTCTGCACAGGAGGATATGGACAGAGCACTGGCGTTTAGGCAAAACCTGTTAAATGTAAATGGATGTCAATTTTCCTGTAATGTGACTGCAGACTATGGGGAGATATTGTATCAGTTTGGCCTCGAATGTGAAGCGGACAATAAAGGAAATGTATCATTTACGGTCTCGGCTCCGGCTTCCATATCCGGAATTACCGGAACAATATCTGATGCAGTTGGTAAAGTTATTTTTGACGAAAATGTGCTTGGATTCCCACTTCTGTCGGAAGGGCTTCCCACGCCCTTAAGCGCCCCGTGGCTGCTTATGAATGGATTAAGAAGCGGATACATCCGCACCTGTGATATAAATCGGGGTAGAATGTCACTGACAATAGCAGATACATATGAAGAAGACAGCATTTTGATGCAGATCCAGTTTGATGAACAGGAGAAACCCATAAGCTGCGAGTTTATTTGGAAAGGCAGAAAGATTTTGTCGATGTTGATTATGTCCTTTAATTATCTGTAACAATCCGTCGTTTTCTCCATAGAATACAATGCTATGCATACCGTATAAAACTCTATGTGCGTGGAATACTATTTGCACCGCGTTACATAGAAGAGGTTGTAGCGTGAGCAATGATTTCTGCGGAGTGTGAAAAGATGGAAGGATCAGTCAGACGGGGAGATATATTCTATGCAGACCTATCCCCGGTTGTTGGTAGTGAACAGGGCGGCACGCGGCCTGTGTTGATTATTCAAAATGATACCGGTAACAGGCATTCTCCAACAGTGATTGCGGCAGCAATTACCAGCCAAACAGGAAAAGCACGCCTTCCGACCCATATTAATATTTCCGGTGGAAGTGTAGGCTTAAGTAAGGATTCGATTATTTTGCTTGAGCAGGTACGGACGATTGATAAGCGCCGTTTGCGTGAGCATATGGGTAAATTGGACGATGGCACAATGGCTCTTGTCGATGATGCCATTTTGGTGAGCTTTGGCCTTAACGGAGGACGGTCTATATGAATTCAGCACCTTCATAGTGCATAGAATGCGCTATGGAGGTGCTGTTATGTTTCCAATATATTACGACGGTAATGAATACGGCAGAGCTAATCTTATAAGATCAGGTTTGTATTTTAAGATATCCTGCACTTGCAAAATTCCTACAGATGCACTTTGTAAAGTCTACATGGAAACAGCCGGTAAAACATATAATCTTGGAACATGTATAAGAACAGGCGGGATATATAAAATTGACACAAAGCTCCCTGTCAAATATATTGACGAAAAAGATCTTCGATTTTCAATATGCCCCAAATACACGGAGTCTGCGCAAGACTTCATTGCGATTGATCCCAATGCACCCTTTCCTCATTTTGAAAGACTTGACATGGCAAGAATGGCTCGAAGAAATAATGAGATTGGAATTGTTTTTAGCGAGTAAGCTCCAAAGATACAGGGCAGTGGTCAGAGCCGTGTATTTCAGAATGGATGGCAGCCTCAGTGATCTTTTCGCGGATGCGGTCGGAAACCAGAAAATAATCAATACGCCAGCCGGCGTTATTCTTGCGTGCCTGAAACATATAGCTCCACCAGGAATAGGCACCGGTCAAATCAGGGTACAAATAGCGGAAGGTATCAGTAAAGCCCCTGCTTAAGAGGTTTCCGAAAGCGGCTCGTTCTTCCTCTGTAAATCCGGCACTTTGCCGATTGGAGGAAGGATTTTTAAGATCGATTTCTTTATGAGCAACATTCAAGTCACCGCAAATAATAACAGGTTTCCTGCGATCCAATTCTGTGAGGTAGTCCGCAAAGGCTTTTTCCCAGCGCAGGCGGTAGGGGAGCCGAGTTAATTCTCTTTGTGAATTTGGCGTATAACAGGTAACAAGATAGAAGTCATCGTACTCTAGAGTAATGACGCGGCCCTCTGTGTCCATTTCCTCAAATCCAATTCCATAGGAAACCTGCAGAGGCTGCTCCTTACAAAAAACAGCTGTACCGGAATACCCTTTTTTCTCAGCATAATTCCAATATTGGTGATAACCAGGCAGATCAAGGGATATTTGATCTGCCTGAAGTTTTGTTTCCTGCAGACAGAAAAAGTCTGCATCCGCAGTCTTAAAATAGTCAAGAAAGCCCTTCTGCACACATGCGCGCAGTCCATTCACGTTCCAACTGATAAATTTCATAGGATACCTCATTGTGGTGCGTTGTAGGTTATGTTTTGATCAGAGTATAAAAAACTGTCAGCAGTAAAGGTTTTGTATGTGCTGCCGTCAATGAAGGTACCATGGGGGATCAGCAGCAAAACAGGTACAGATGTATAGCTGAAGGTCGTTTGGGCAAGGCAGGCAATTGCGAGGGTGAGCTTGTTCAGGGAAAGCTTGTCGAATTCCTCACTTAAATGCAATGTCAATACATTTCCTTCCCGTTTTGATGCTGTAATGCTGCTGCCGGTGGGAAAGGGATTGTAAAGATCATCGTTCTCAGGACCTGCAAAATATACATTAAGAAGCCCAATGAGATCGTCTTCAAAGGCAGCACCTTCCCGGGTTTCAGCATAGAATACACTCGATCCGTTTTTGTGGTCAATATCCTTAACACAATAGTAGAATGATACAGATGTTTGGAATTTATCAACATTGGTACATCCAAACAGAAAAAGGACAAGCAATATGCAAATTAGTATGGATAATAATTTCATTTTGCTTATACCTCCATATCGAAAACAGGGAAGGTGACCGTAAATGTTGTTCCGACATTTTCTTTGCTGGATACTGAAATAGTGCCGTCATTTCGTTCTACCATTGATTTAACAATGGAAAGACCCAAGCCACTTCCGCCGGACTGTCGGGAACGGGCCTTGTCCACACGGTAAAAACGCTCAAACACTCTTTCAACAGCATTGTCAGGAATTCCTACACCTGTGTCAGCTACCTGCAGAACAGCATCATCACCATTGCGGGACAGCTTTAATGTAAGGGAACCGCCAACTCTATTGTACTTTACACCATTTTCGGCTAAGTTAAAGAGAATTTGATACAGGTCATCCTCGATGATAAGAATGCTGCAGTCGTGCTCGATAATGACATTGACATCAATACCTTTTTCGCCGGCAATTGCAGAGACCATACGGGCAACTTTCTCTATCGTAGGACCGATCCAGGTGATTACATGGTCATTTCTATTGTCGTCTTCAGCCCTGGTTAAGGATAAAAGTTTTTGGGTCATGCGTGTAAGTCGGTCAGCTTCATTTCCGATATCGCCAACGAACTCTTTTACAGTATCTACATCAAGGTCGTTTTGCAGAATGGAATCAGACAAAAGCTTGATGGAGGCAAGGGGAGTTTTCAGCTCATGTGATGCGTCGGATACGAATTGCCGTCTTGTTTCTTCGGATGTATGCAGCATTTCAACAAGTCCATTGAATTCATCGCCAAGCACAGTTAGTTCGTCGTTGCCGCCAAGGGAAACCTTGGTTGTATAGTCGCCGGTTCGGATCGTGCCAATAGAATCCGTCAATTTCCGCATTCTTCTGCTATAGGCCTTAGAGAAAGCCAACGAGAAAATAATAAGGAGTGCTTCCAGAATAATTGTGATAGTAAGAGTGCTGCGTTGCTGGTACTGCATAACAGATCCCTGCTGGATATCGTACTCAACAATGTAAACACAGCCGGCGATCGTGTTGCCGTTGACAATCGGACAGGCAGCCTTGGAAAGCATAGAAGCATCCTGATATTTCCAGGTGAATACATCGTTTCCCCGCAATGCATCCACAACCTCCGGCAGCAAGATATATTTGCCAATGGCTTCCATTTGAGGCAGAGAATCGTAAATGCCCATTCCCGCTCTGTCAGTAACGATAATTCTGCTTATGCGCAGGTTCCCCAGGGAATTTATCGCCTTGGAAACAGTTGTGTGATTCAGAACATCCAATTCTGAGATCTCCACAGCAACCATTTGGCAGCGTTCAAGCATATAGGATTCTTTTCCGCTATAGAAGATAGATTGGTTCGTTTTAGAAGAATAGATGTTCAGAAATAAAAGTGCTACAAAGGTTAGCGCAATATATAAAATTGCATAGCGAAAATGGGAACCCGTGTAGCGAAATATCTTTTTAATACTATTTTTTGAAGTAATAGCCAACGCCCCATTTCGTCATAATGTATTGTGGATCGGCAGGATTTTCTTCCAGTTTTTCACGCAATCTGCGAATGTGCACATCGACAGTGCGGATATCGCTGCGATATTCATAGGCCCAAAGGGCATCAAGCAGGGCCTCCCGGGAGTAGACCCGATTGGCATTTCTCATAAGGAATTCAATTACATCAAATTCTTTGGCAGTCAGTTCAACCAGCTCGTTATTTTTGTAGGCGTTTCTGCCGTCGGGATCAAGGCTTATGGCACCGATTTGGAAGTGCTGTGTTTGTGCAGCAGCCTGAGCCTGGCTACGCCTGAGGAGGGCCCGGACACGAGCTTTCAGTTCCAGAATATTGAAAGGTTTTGTTAAGTAATCATCAGCTCCGTGTTCAAAACCCATTAATTTATCCATATCTTCGGCTTTGGCTGTGAGCATAATGATAGGCACCTGGGAGAATTCCCGAATACGGGTGCATGCTTCCAGACCGTCCATTTCAGGCATCATAACATCCAGAATGATCAAATCCGGAGATTGGGTCTGAGCTGCTTGAACGGCTTCAATACCATTACTGCCGGTAATTACCTCATATCCTTCGTTTTGCAAGTTCAACCGTATGCCCTTTACAAGCAAAATTTCGTCATCAACAACTAAAATCTTCATATTAGCCTCCAGTTGTAATATAGGGTCTTAGTTCTTCAATGGTTGTGTAGCTAAAGCCATCCACATAGATTAAGTCTTCGATGCGTGTAAATCTTCCATAGTTTTCCCGGAATATAATAATACTCTCAGCCTTTGTTTGACCGATGCCGGGCAGAAGAGTAAGCTCGTTTATATCAGCAGTGTTGATGTTGACTTTGCCGATCTCATCACTGCCTTGTGATTGGACAGTAGTTCCGGGATCGTTGTCCGACGAAGGTGTTAGAGTAACATTTACCCCGGCGGTGCTTCTGCCAATGAATACGCCTGCAACAAGGCTTATAAATACGATTGTTAGAATTATGATTGGGTGTGGAGATTTTTTCAAAGAGACCACCTCCCGGATTGACTACCGTTCCAAAGAATGATATAATACACTCTGATTATACACGATGTTTTTCTTTTGTACAAGTGTTACCGTTTTATTTGGAGTGGAAATATGAAAAATATGAAAGGCTTTGGCAAATGGCTTTGCTTGCTGCTTGCTGCTATACTGCTGTGCAGTCCTGCCATTGTTTTTGCGGATCAGGCAGATGACTATTCTGTGACAAACGGTTGTCATACTCTCGATGGCGCTAATCCGCTTTTGGGTTCCGGAGCATTCGACAACACGGAATCTGCAATTTTATATGAAACCAATAGTGATACCTTGTTGTTTGCCTGGAATCCCGACCTTATGATGTCTCCCTCCAGCCTTACAAAACTTGTTACGGCCATTATTGCGATTGAACAAGGTGATCTGGAGGAAATTGTGGTAGCTGACGAAGGCGCGCTGAGCACCATTCCTTGGGATGCTGTTTCTGTGGGAATCCAGGCTGATGAGGAAATGACCCTTTTAGATCTTCTTTACTGCATGCTTGTTGGCTCCGGCAATGATGCATCCGCCGTAATTGCCGTTCATATCGATGGCTCGATTGAAAAGTTTGTTCAACGAATGAATGCGTTTGCGGCCTCTATTGGCTGTACATCCACTAATTTTACGAACCCTCACGGCTTGCACGACAAGAACCAATACACAACCGCCAGAGATGCCGCCAAGGTTCTCAATTATGCCATTAAGAATGAAACATTCAGAATGCTTATTGAAGCCAAGGAATACACAGTGCCTGAAACAAATATCAGAAGCGCCAGGAGTCTTAAAACCAACAATCATCTGATAAGCCGTTCTGTAATGAGCATATATTATGATTCAAGAGTAACGGGCGGACGAACAGGCGTTGACAATGACAACAGACGCTGTGTTGCAGCAACAGCGCAAAAAGGACAAATGAACCTGATCAGCGTTGTAATGGGCTGTAAAGACAGCCGCGATTCCAACGGCTCGATCAGTAAATTCGGCGGATTCCCCGAAACATCTGCTTTGCTGGACAAGGGCTTTCAATCCCTTCGATCCGTCCAGGTGTTCTATCCTGGTCAGGTTTTAAAGCAGTATCCTCTGGCAAATGCAGATGCAGATCTGTTTATCGGTGTGAAAGAGTCCTACAAAACTGTTTTGCCCAACAACATTGGTGCTGACGATCTTCGCTACATCTTCCAGGAAACCGGTGCGCTGGCTGCCCCTGTTGAGATGGATACCCCTTATGGCATCGTGAATGTATATTACGGTTCGAACTGCGTTGTCAGCGCCCCTATTTATGCTCTTAATAAAGTTGGCGTTCTGGAAGAGGATGTAATTGCTGACAGAGAAGATGAACCCAAAGACGGTGTGCGTGCCGGTGTTATTTTGGCAATATTTGCTGCAGTGTTCATTGTGGTGCTGCTCCTTCTTCGATATAGCAGAACATTCAGAAAAATTGTAGGAAGAAAACGGCGCAGGAGGAGACGAGTATAATGGACCTGCAGGAACTGGAGAAGAAATGCACTTCCTGTAATAAGTGCAGGCTTTGCCATAGCCGCACGAACCTTGTGTTCGGCGTTGGCAAGCCTGATGCAGACATTATGTTTATCGGCGAGGGACCGGGTGAACAAGAGGATCTGCAGGGTCAGCCCTTTGTTGGGGCTGCGGGGAAGCTGTTGGACGATATGCTTTCTATCATTGACTTGGACAGAAGCAAGGTTTATATTGCAAATATCGTAAAATGCCGCCCACCAATGAACAGAGATCCGGAAGAAGATGAACAGGATGCTTGTATCGGGTATCTGCGTGAACAGATCCGCATTATCAACCCAAAGATCGTTGTTTGTCTTGGACGAATAGCAGCGAAGCGGATTATGGATCCCAATATTAAGATCACATTGACTCACGGCGACTGGATGTGCATCGACGGAGTGTGGCATATGGCTATGTTTCATCCGTCAGCACTTTTACGGGATGTCTACAAGCGGCCGGATACCTTTGAGGATCTTTTGTCGATTCGGAAGAAATTAAAGGAAGTTCATGCGAAATTATAAAACAAGAGGATGGCCTTTGCCATCCTCTTATTATTCGTAATCAAGAACTTCCTTTGCAATATAAATAGGGCGCTGCTTCGTTTGTTCAAATGTCCGGCCAACATACTCACCGATGACACCGATACATAGAAGCTGCATTCCGCCAAGAAACAGGATGAGAACAATAATTGTTGCATAACCGGGTATTGCGATTCCGGCGATCAACTTCTGAAGCACAACGAAAACAAGGTACGCAAGCGCTGCAAATGCGGTCATAATACCAAAGAATGTGGCCATTTTCAACGGCTTTGTTGTATAACCGATCATTCCGTCAATGGCATAGTTCATAAGCTTGCGGAAACCCCATTTGCTTTTTCCGGCGTTTCGTTTGCAGACTTGATAGGGGATAAAGCAGGTGTCAAAGCCGACCCAGGCAAAGAGACCCTTAGAAAATCGGTGAAATTCGCCCAGTGACAGTATGCTTTCAACAACACTGCGGCGCATAGTGCGAAAATCACTGGCATCGTGCTTCAGATCAACGCTTGCAAGACGGTTTATTATACGGTAAAAGCTCTTTTTAAAGAACGAAATCAGCTTGTTTTCTTTTCTGCCGTCCTGATAGGCAGCTACCACATCATATTCAGGTTTTTCTTCCAAAATGGAAACCATTTGGCGGACAATCTCCGGCCTTTGCTGCAGGTCGCCATCAATAACGCAAACATAGTCACCCTTTGTATTCTGCAATCCGGCATAAATAGCGGATTCTTTGCCAAAGTTTCGGGATAAGCTAATGATTCTAACAGGGCACAGCTGTGCTTTATAAAGCTTTTTAAGGTTGTGGAGCGTAGCATCGCGGCTGCCGTCGTCAACGAATACAATTTCGTAAGTATAGCCGCAATCGGAAAATGCTTCGATTACCGCTTCCTGAAAGGGACTGACATTTTCTGCTTCATTGTAGCAGGGTACAACCAAGGAAAGTTTCATTCGCGAATACCTCCTGTTCTTTCGTATATTATATAATGTTTTTTTGTATAGTCAAGATGGGATCATGATTAGAATTTTGTTGACATTATAGACAATTTGTGATACTTTTAGTACGTTAAATGCGCAGAAGGGGAGTTTTTACCTATCTGTTCCTTTCAGAGAGTATGCGGTTGGTGCAAGCATACAGGATTGAGGTAAATTGTCGCCCCGGAGCAGGTCTTTTGAAAGCAGTAGGAAGGCTCGGGTATGCCCGTTACAGCTTTTGAGTGCCCATTTTGGGAATTCAGGTGGTACCACGGAGTGTATATTCCGCCCTGAGCTTATGCTCGGGGCGTTTTTTATTTTGGAAAGGAGATCTTCATATGTTAAAGGAACTTCCTAAGGTGTATGAACCTCAACAGGTAGAACAGGAAATTTATGAAATGTGGGAAAAAGGCGGTCACTTTAAGCCCAAAAAGGGTCGGGATGCCAAGCCTTTTACCATTGTAATGCCCCCTCCCAATGTAACCGGACAGCTGCATATGGGCCACGCAATGGATGCAACCTTGCAGGATACTTTGATTCGCTATAAGCGTATGCAGGGCTATAATGCTCTCTGGCTTCCCGGTGTTGACCACGCAGGCATCGCTACTCAAATCAAGGTAGAGGAGGAGCTTCGCAAGGAAGGGCTGACCCGCTACGATTTGGGCCGTGAGAAATTCCTTGAGCGTGTTTGGGGCTGGAAGCATAAGTACGGAAACCGCATCGTGCAGCAGCAGAAGAAATTAGGCGCTTCCTGTGATTGGGACCGTGCCCGGTTTACGATGGACGAGGGTTGCTCCAAAGCAGTCAGGGAAGTGTTCGTCTCTCTCTATGAAAAGGATCTGATTTATAAGGGAAGCCGTATTATCAACTGGTGTCCTAATTGTGTTACAGCACTTTCCGATGCGGAGGTCGAGTATGTGGATAAGCCCGGCCATCTGTGGCATATCCGCTACCCCTTAGCAGACGGCAGTGGGGAAGTGGTGGTTGCAACCACCCGGCCTGAAACGATGCTGGGCGATACCGGCGTTTGCGTTAATCCGGAGGATACCCGCTACACCCATATTGTAGGCAAGAAGGTTATTCTTCCCCTGGTAAATAAAGAAATTCCCGTTGTTCCTGACAGTTACGCAGAAATGGATTTCGGCACCGGTTGTGTTAAGATGACCCCTGCCCATGACCCCAACGACTTTGAAGTGGGCCTGCGCCATAATCTGGAAGTCATTCGTGTGCTCGACGATAATGGTGTTGTAAATTCCTACGGCGGAAAGTATGAAGGATTGGACCGCAATGAAGCCAGAAAGCAGATCGTTTCCGACCTGGAAGCACAGGGGTATCTTGTAAAGGTCGAGGAGCACGGCCATAATGTCGGTACCTGCTATCGCTGCCATAACGATGTGGAACCTATCATTTCTGCCCAATGGTTTGTTAAGATGAAGCCTCTTGCGGAAGAAGCCATCCGTGTCGTTAAGGAATGGGAAACCAAATTCGTTCCCGAGCGCTTTAGCAAGACATATCTGAACTGGATGGAAAATGTCCGTGACTGGTGTATTTCCCGTCAGCTTTGGTGGGGCCACCAGATTCCCGCCTGGACCTGTGCAGATTGCGGACACCTGACTGTTTCCAGAGAGGATGCAACCTGCTGTGAAAAGTGTGGAAGCACCAATATTGAAAGAGATCCCGATGTGCTTGATACCTGGTTCTCTTCTGCACTGTGGCCCTTTGAGACTCTCGGCTGGCCTGAAGACACCGAGGATTTGGAGTATTTCTATCCCACGGATGTGCTTGTTACCGGTTATGACATCATTTTCTTCTGGGTCGCCAGAATGATTTTCTCCGGTTGTGAGCATATGAAAAAGACGCCCTTCCACACTGTCCTGATCCACGGACTTGTCCGTGATGACAAGGGCCGGAAGATGTCCAAGAGCCTGGGCAACGGCATTGATCCTCTGGAAATGATCGAAAAATACGGCTGCGATGCCCTTCGTATGAATATGATCACAGGCAACTCTCCCGGAAACGATATGCGCTTCTATGTGGAACGGTGTGAGGCAATGCGGAACTTTGCCAATAAACTCTGGAATGCAAGCCGTTATGTACTGATGAATCTGAAGGAAGATGCTATCAATGCACTTCCTGCCGCAAATCTTCTGACTGCTGCAGACAAGTGGGTCCTCTCCAAGCTCAATAACCTCATTCGGGAGGTTACTGACAACCTGGATAAGTACGAATTGGGTGTTGCCATTTCGAAGATCTACGACTTCCTGTGGGATACCTATTGTGACTGGTATATCGAGCTGACCAAGGCAAGACTGTACAGTGATGATGAAGCACAGAAGAATACTGCTCTTCAGGTACTGGTGTATGTGCTGGATCAGACACTTCGTCTGCTGCATCCCTTTATGCCCTTTATTACAGAGGAAATTTGGCAGAGTCTGCCCCACGATGAGGAAGCACTGATCGTGGCAAAGTGGCCGGAATTCAAGGAGGAACTCCAGTTTGGCAAGGAAGAAGCTGAAATGGAGTCTGTTATGGATGCCATTCGTGCGATCCGGAATAGAAGAGCGGAAATGAACGTACCGCCTTCCAAAAAGGCTGCCCTCTTTGTACTGTCTTCTAAAGCCCATATGTATAAGGAAGGCGAAGGCTTTATTCAGCGGCTTGCCTATGCGGAAAGTGTGACCATTCTCGAAAAGGAACCTGAGAATATCGATGGCATGGTCTGCTGTACTACTGCAGATGCAAAGCTCTATATCCCTATGGGTGAGCTTGTTGATGTTACAAAGGAACTGGAACGCATTGACAAGGAACTGGAGAAGGCAAGAAAGAATCTTGCCATGCTGGAAGGCAAGCTCTCCAATGAGAACTTTGTTGCAAGAGCGCCCCAGGCTGTTGTTGATGCAGAGAGAGAAAAAGCTGCAAAAGCAAAAGATTTGATCATCCAATTGGAAGAGAGCGCAGACGCTCTTCGAAAGCTGTAAATCCTAATGATCAGAATAGCGTGCAAACGATTTCGTTTGCACGCTATTTTTGTTACTCATTACGACAGCAAAGTGTAACTCATGTTTTTTATACTAATATTGCAAATACGAAAGGAGGAGCAAAGATGCAATTAACAAGTTTTCTCCAGGATGAAAGATTAACGATCATCCTGAAAGGAGAAATAGACCACCACAAAGCAAAGCAGTATATACAGACCGTTTCAGCGAAAATAGAGGCGTACAACCCTCATATCTGTGTGTTGGATTTTGAGGATGTAACCTTTATGGATTCCTCGGGTATTGCGGTTGTGATCAATGCTTTGCGGCAAATGAACAAAATTGAAGGTAAGTTAATATTAGCGGGGATACAGAATCAGCCACGAAAGGTATTTCGTACGGCTGGGCTTGATAAATTAGTGGAAATGAAGGAGAAGGTTTTATGAAATTTGATAACTATATGATCTTGGAATTTCCAAGCAAAAGTACAAACGAAGGATTCGCTCGGAGCGCGGTCGCGGCCTTCGCTGCCCAATTGGATCCAACCTTGGAGGAGATGGGTGATATACGCACTGCTGTTTCCGAAGCTGTAACAAATTGTATTGTTCACGCCTATCCGCAGGGGTACGGCACTATTACGATGCGCTGCCGAATTTTAAAGGACGGTGTTTTAGATATCGTTATTAAAGATAAGGGAATTGGGATTGAAGATCTTGAGCAGGCTAAAAGACCGACCTATACTACCGGCGGTGACGAAAGAAGCGGTATGGGCTTTACGATTATGGAAAGCTTTATGACTGAGTTCCAGGTAACCTCCAAGGTCGGTAAGGGAACCACAGTACATATGCGCCGCAGGATCCAACGCAAAAAATGAATCAAACGGAAGAATTGATACGAATGGCGCAGGCCGGTGACCAGTCAGCTAAAGAGCAGCTACTTACAGAAAACGCAGGCCTAATTTGGTCGATTGCCAAAAGGTATTTTGGCAGAGGAACGGACACAGATGACTTGTATCAGCTTGGCTGCCTTGGCTTTTTGAAGGCTGTTGACGGATTTGACGTATCATACGGAACACAGTTTTCAACATATGCCGTACCTAAGATCTCAGGTGAAATAAGACGCTTTTTGCGGGACGACGGCAGCATAAAAGTATCACGGGTTTTGAAGGAACGCGCATTTACCGTTAGCGCTGCCAGAAACAAGTTGATCGGCTTATTGGGCCGCGAACCATCAATTTCAGAGATTGCAGAAATTACAGGCATTGCACCGGAGGACATTGCAGAGGCTGAAAATGCTACAGCTGCAACAGAATCTATGCAGGGAATAATTGGAGAAGATGGTTTTACCCTTGAAAAAGTGCTGGCTGACCCTAAAACAGAGGATGTACTGCTTGAGCAGATTTCCTTACAGGATGCTGTCAATTGCTTACCTGAACGAGAGGGGATCGTTATTAAGATGCGTTATTATCACGGACTTACACAGGCGCAAATTGCATCGGTGTTAAAGGTCAGTCAGGTTCAGGTATCGCGCATCGAGAAGAAGGCTTTGACACGATTAAAAGAATCCTTAAATTCCGGATATTAGCCCTTTACCTTTGGAAGAAAATCGGTTAAAATAAAAGTATCAATTATACAGTAGGTGCACTATGACAGATACTTGGATTAACCGATTCATTGCTGCAAGACGGCGCTACATAGAAAGCCAGTTTCAAAACCTGAATCCTGAGCAGCGCAAGGCAGTTATGACCACGGATGGACCGTTGCTGCTACTGGCAGGCGCCGGTAGCGGAAAGACAACTGTCCTTATAAATAGAATTGCAAATTTGATCCGTTTTGGCAGCGGCAGCGACAGTATGCTCGTGCCGGATACCGTGACGGAAGAGGACGTTTTGTTCCTGGAAGGAATCAGCGCGGGTGCGGCATCCAGCGAAAAAGCCAGGGCTGATTATCTATGCGGTGTGGAGCCTGTAGCCCCCTGGAACATAATTGCCATTACCTTTACGAATAAAGCCGCCAATGAATTGAAGGAGCGGCTTTGCAGTATCTTGGGGGATGAGGGGCAAAATGTTTGGGCAATGACCTTCCACAGCGCCTGCTGCCGGATCCTTCGCAGGGATATCGATAAGCTCGGTTATTCCACATCCTTTACGATTTACGATACCGCAGACAGTGAGCGTATCATGAAGGAGATCATCAAGGATATGGGCCTGGATGACAAAACATTCCCCGCCAAAATGGCCCTTTCTATAATCAGCAGGGAAAAGGACCGTATGGTTGGCCCTGATGAAATGATGGATAACATCAAGACGACCCATGATATGCGTCTTTACCATGTGGCACGGGCTTACAAGCGTTATCAGATGAAGCTCAAAGAAAATGATGCCTTGGATTTTGACGACATCATCTTTAAAACAGTTGAGTTATTCCAAACCCATGAAGATGTCCTTCATTTTTATCAAAGAAAGTTCCGCTATGTTTTGGTGGATGAGTACCAGGACACCAATCATATGCAGTATTTGCTCACCTCTATGCTGGCCGGCTACCACGAAAACATCTGTGTAGTAGGCGACGATGATCAGAGCATTTATCGCTTCCGTGGTGCCACTATAGAAAATATTTTGGACTTCGAAAAGCAGTACCGTGGCGCAAAGGTTATTCGCCTGGAGCAAAACTACCGTTCTACACAATCAATTTTGAATGCTGCCAATGAAGTTATTTCCCACAATATTGGAAGAAAAGGGAAGAGCCTCTGGACGAACAATGGCGTTGGAAGCCCGATTACCGTCTACGAGGCTGCAGATGAAGGCGCAGAAGCAAATTATATTGCCGGCGAAATTCTGCGCGGTCACGGAAAAAATGGCTTTAAAGCAAACGCAATCCTCTATAGGACCAACGCTCAATCAAATGCTTTGGAATATGCCTTAAAACGAAACGGTATTCCATACCGTGTGATCGGTGGCACCCGCTTCTTTGACCGGGCAGAAGTGAAGGATATGCTGGCATATTTATGTGTTATCAATAACCGAAACGATGACCTTCGGCTGACGAGAATTATTAACAATCCGCCCCGAGGAATTGGGCCGAAAGCATTGGAAACGGCGCAGAGAATGGCACAGGCGGAGGGCTGTGGCCTTTATAAAGTAATTAACGATCCTTACTCATATGGCCCATTAGAGAAAACTGCAGGAAAATTTCTTGCATTCACTGCAATCATTGAGGAATTGGCTGCACTTTTGGAAGAGGGAATGTCCCTCACCGAATTTTATGACCGGGTTCTTGTTCGTTCCGGTTATGCTGAAATGCTGGAAAGCAAGCCGACGGAAGAAAATAAAACCCGGCTGGAGAATGTGAAGGAACTGAAATCAAGCATTGCGTCCTATTTGCAGAACGCTGAAGTTCCTTCTCTTGCCGGTTTCCTGGAAGAAATCGCTCTTTATACGGACATTGAGCAATATAACGATTCTGACGATGCGGTCGTTATGATGACAATGCATTCAGCAAAGGGCTTGGAATTCCCAAATGTTTTCCTGGTTGGCTTTGAAGACGGCTTGTTTCCCGGAACAAGAGCCATTGGCGATCGGGATGAAATGGAAGAGGAGCGGAGGCTTTGCTATGTTGCCATTACCCGTGCAAAGAAAAACCTCACCATTTCTTATGCTCGTCAGAGAATGCTTTATGGGCGGACAACTCCCGGTATACAGTCCAGATTTTTGAAGGAAATTCCGGAAGACCTGACGGTGAAGAAGGGGAGCTTTGTCGCTGCTTACTCTGCCGCTCCCCGGTACAGTTATTCTGACAATTATGGATATTCGCCACCTAAACAGGTGGGCTATGTACCCAAAATACCGGCGCCGAGCAGTGCAGCGGCACCGAAAGCCCCTGCCATATTACTCAATAAGGGCGATATGGTGCAGCATACCGCATTTGGCAAAGGAATGGTGCTTAGTGTGCTGAAAATGGGCGGCGATGCCATGCTGGAAATCGCTTTTGACAAGATTGGGACAAAAAAGTTGATGCTAAATGCGGCAGCATCTCATTTGAAAAAGCTGTCATAAGATTTCGTCCTGCACATATACTCCTGCGGGGGGATTTTATGAAAAGATCCATTCGCAGGATCATTATCGTTATCATTCTGGTTTTTGCAGTTTTGACAGCTGGCTTTTTTTACTTTCGCGCAACCTACCAGGAGGCGATTTGTGCCCTGTCGGAGACGCAGGTGAAAAACAGCACTTCGGATCTGATCAATGATGCCATTGGCCGGCAGATCGAAACAGGCAATATCCAATATGACCGGATGGTCTACTTTGAAAAGGATGTCAATGGTCGCATTACCGCACTGAAAACCAATATGAGTGAGGTAAACCGACTGAAGACCGATGTGATCAACATCATAAATGATGATATCCTTGCTTTGGATTCCACTGATCTGGGAATACCCTTTGGCAGTATCTTCCTGCCGGAGTTTTTGTCAGGTCGCGGACCGCAAATTCCTGTTTCCATTTTATCTATCCGTAATTCAGAAGCCACCTTTTCAAGCAGTTTTACACAGGCGGGCATCAATCAGACACTGCATCAACTGATCATGCAGATCAGCGTAGACGTTACCGTCCTTGTTTTAGGGCAGACCAACAGCTTTACTGTTTCCAGTCAGGTCGTTGTTGCTCAAACGATTATTGTAGGAAATGTACCGGATACATACTTTCAAAACGGAGGAACCTATTGAAATGAAAGATAGAATCATAGAGCTTACCCGGATTTTGAATCAGGCTAATTATAAGTACTATGTGCTGGATGATCCGGATATGCCTGACTTTGAATATGACCGGTTATTACGGGAATTGGAAAACCTGGAGGCAGAATATCCTCAGTTTGTGCAGCCGGACTCGCCAACCTTGCGGGTCGGTGGGCAAGCGCTGAGTAAGTTTGAAAAGGTTAATCACCCTGTGCCTCTAATGAGCCTGCAGGATGTGTTTTCTGTGGATGAGTTGGATGAATTTCTGGAGAAAATTCATACTGCCCACCCTGGCATTGCCTTTACGGTTGAGCCGAAGATAGACGGACTGTCTGTTGCACTGGAATACGAGAACGGCGTCTTTGTCCGTGGCGCTACCCGCGGTGACGGTGTGGTTGGTGAGGATGTTACGGAAAATCTCAAGACCATTCGTTCTATCCCAATGAAGCTGGTGGGTGCACCTGCTCGTTTGATTGTTCGCGGCGAGGTTTATATGCCCAAAAAGAGCTTTGAAAAGCTCAATGCCAAGCAAGAGGAAGAAGGAAAGCCCCTGTTTGCGAACCCCAGAAATGCCGCTGCAGGCTCTCTAAGGCAGCTAAATCCTCAAATTGTGGCACAAAGAGGGCTGGATATTCTTATCTTTAATGTCCAAATGGCAGAGGGGATAGACTTTACAAGCCATAGCCAATCCCTGAGATTCCTGAAGGATTTAAAATTTAAAGTTGTTCCGTTTGCGTTGCTCAGTTCTAAAGAGGAAATTGAGCAGGAGGTGACATCTATTAATGAGAACAGGGAGAAGCTTCCCTGTGACATTGACGGCGCTGTGATCAAGGTTGATGATCTGCAGCTGCGCGAGAGCTTGGGATCCACAGCTAAATTTCCCCGTTGGGCAGCGGCTTATAAATATCCTCCGGAAATTAAGCCTACGATCGTCGAAGATATCGTTGTGCAGGTTGGCAGAACCGGTGTGCTGACACCGAAAGCGGTTGTGAGGCCTGTTCGCCTTGCAGGAACAACGGTTACAAATGCTACCCTCCATAATCAGGATTTTATTAGCGAGCGAGATATCCGCATTGGTGACACTGTGCTGATTCGCAAGGCCGGAGAGATCATCCCGGAGATCCTGGAAGTAGATATTACGAAGCGGCCAAGCGAAACTATTCCTTATTTTTTGCCTGATGTGTGTCCTGTTTGTGGGGCACAGACGCAAAAAGACGAGGACGGTGCATTCCTAAGATGCACCGGTGCAGAATGTCCTGCACAGCTTTCACGCAACATTTCTCACTTTGTCAGCCGTGATGCTATGGATGTGGACGGATTGGGCAGTGCCATAGTGGAAAGCCTTATTGAAAAAGGGCATTTACGCTCTCCGGCAGATATCTATTATCTTACACTTGATGATATTAAGGGTCTTTGGCAAAGCGGAGAGATTGCCGCTAAAAAGCTTCTGTCTGCCATCGAAGAAAGTAAGGGACGAGACCTTGCCAAGCTCATTTATGCTCTTGGAATCAGACAGGTTGGAGAAAAGACAGGCAAGGTCTTGGCATCTGTCTTTGGTAATATGGACGCCTTGATGAATGCAACTGCTGAGCAGCTGATGGAAGTACCTGATGTGGGGCAGATTACTGCCGGTTTTATTGCCCAATGGTTTGAGGCTCCTCAGTCCCGGCATATGATCGAGAGACTCAGGGAGGCCGGAGTAAACTTCCAGTCGCTGCGGGCGGTTACAGACACACGATTTACCGGTATGACATTTGTTCTGACCGGTGCTTTAAGTATGTTCACCCGGGACGAAGCAACAGAAAAAATTGAGTTATTTGGTGGCAAGGTAGCCGGTTCTGTTTCGAAGAAAACAAGCTTTGTGGTGGTTGGTGAAAATGCCGGTTCCAAGGAGAGAAAAGCAAGAGAGCTTGGGATTCCAATCCTGTCTGAGGAAGAATTCCTTGCAAAAATTCAATAATATAAACCGGAAAGCACAGCAGTGCTTTCCGGTTTTTTATAGCGTGAAATCGTCCTCGTTGTATTTAGAAAAATCAATTGCTTTGGCCCTTGGCGGAATTCTCTTACATGGGTCATAGGAGAACTTTCTGCAGGAACTGTATGCGGGGCGAACGCCTTTCTTCATACAAAGAATCTGGTCTTCATTTATCTTGGTTGCATATTGGCAGTAGCTGCATGCACGCGGCATTTTCTTCCGAAAAAGCATAGAATCGCCCCTTTCTGATTGGATTATACTACAGTTTATCTTAGAATGCTACTGAAATTTTCCAAAGAATGAATAAAATTGGTAACACGAACAGTGTTTGCAGTATTTTACCGAGCAAATAGTATCTTGCAGATAAGGAATTTGTTACGGATTTTGTTTGTAAATGTACACATATGCCTCCAAAGGTCAATATCGTGCCACACAAAATAAACTGAAGCATCGGCATATTTACATACTGCAGACGGACGCAGCCGTTAGAGAGTTCAAGCAAGCCTGCTATAACGGTACCATTGTGTTCTGGCAAACTGCTTAAAAACCATTTATCCAGAACAGACAGAACTGCGCGAAAGAGAATTACCCATCCCGCAATTTTACTGCAGATATGGATCGTGTTATCCATCGCCTCTGTGATGCTGTTGCTTTTTCTGCGTTGCAGGGAACAGCTTGCTTTGCTTTTATTGGGTAGTGTGATGCCTACAAGAATGGAAGATATTATTTGACTCAACCACAAAAGCCAGCAAAGCCGAATATCCTTTAATATGCTGCCGATCATCCCAAAGATAAAGCTTGGACCCGCATTGTTACAAAATCCTAACAGCCGTTCAGCATCCTGCTTTGAAATCGCACCCTGTTTATGTGCCGAAGCGACACATTGCGCACCGACGGGATACCCGCCGCACAATCCGAGAATAAGCAAATTGCCGCTCCCTTTTGGCATGCCGCAAAGCTTTTCCAGCGGATGCAGAACAGGACTTTCCGTTCCCAGAATGTGATTGCTGCATAATGTACAAAGAAAAATGAATGGGAAAAGGGATGGGATAACCACTGTAATAGCAAGATGCAGGCCATCAATGGCTCCGTTCACTACAGTTTGTGCGTCCATCAGCGCATACACAAAGAGCATCACATACAATATTCCAGTTTTCATATTTGCACCTCATAAGAATCTATGTTATGGAAGGCAATTTCAGCACCCCTTTACATACACTTTCATTAAGGAGGTGGCAATATGGGCAGGTTGCCGAAAACCGTACGGAGGCTATTATCCGATGAGCTCATCAGAGAAAGCCTGCCAAATCGTCCGATCATAGAGCTGTGCAGTGATACTCGGCTGTACATTGAACGACATCTTGGGATTTATGATTATAGTGATATGGAGATCCACATTGGTGTACACTTTGGAAAAATTGTTATCCGTGGAGGCTGCTTAAAACTGGCACGAATGTCCAAAGAGAGCCTTGTGATCACAGGGAATATAAACTGTGTGGAATTAATCAGAGGTTAAGGGCGTGTATGGATAAATTTGATGGTTTAGCTTATCTTAAAATCACATCAGCAGACCCTGCCGGTGTGTTACAAAAAATTCAGCAGACCGGCGTTTGCATATATGATGTGGTATCATTGGATGCTTTCTCAATTCAATTTACAGCAAGCAGGAAGGACATTCGTACGATCATAAAACTTTGCGAAAAGCGCGGCGACAGGGTAGACATAGAAGGCATTACGGGACTTATCTGCTATATGCGCAACATCCTGAGAAGGCCGTTGATTCTTGTTGGAGTACTCGTATGGTTGTGCCTGGCTCTTTGGCTGCCAACGCGAATCCTTTTTGTTAGGGTATCCGGGGCTGAAAGGTTGACAGATACATATATTTTGGAGTGCGCAGCAGACTGTGGGATTCAAATGGGCGCATCCTCCAAAGATGTTCGAAGTGAGAGTGTAAAAAACGCACTGTTATCAAAGATCCCTGAACTTGGCTGGGCAGGAGTAAACACGGCTGGGTGTGTTGCTACGGTCTGCGTACAGGAGAAGAATACGGAAAACAAGGCGACAGATCAGATTTCTTTATCTGACATATTGGCAATGCAGGATGCGGTGGTAAGAGAGATAATCGTACATTCCGGCACGCCACTTTGCCAACCTGGCCAAGCAGTCAAAAGGGGACAGGCACTAATATCCAGCTACCGGGATAACGGTCAAATTCTCGAATTTACAGGTGCCAGCGGTGAGGTTTATGGTGACACAAAACGAAATATTCAGGCAAATGCACTGCTTAAAGGCTACAAAAGGACACGCATTATTTCAACGAGCAAAAATTTCTATGTGATTATTGGGAAAAAAACAATAAATTTTAATAAAGACAGTGGAATTTTGGATGGTAGTTGTGTTAAAATGTATGAGGTAAAGGAATGTGTATTGCCCGGCGGCTTTGCGTTGCCCGTTTCTTTTGTTACAGAAACGATCACCTTATATGAAACAGAACAAATTACTTTCAGCGCAGAGGATTGCGTATGGCTTAAAGCATATACCCGGAACTATCTTGAGAATGAAATGATTGCCGGCAGCATTCTGTCAGAAAGTATTACTGAGGATTTTACAGAGGAAGTGTATCTTATTCGCGGAGTGTATAATTGTCGCGAAATGATTGCTGATTACGAATACAAGGGGATAACAGATAAGTATGGGGAAAACGATTGAGAGAAGTGTAAATGCAGAACGAATCGAGGACCTGATCACTGTCTTTGGTTCATTCGATGAGAATATTCGCCATATTGAGGAAGCATTTGGCGTTACCATTGCAAACAGAGGAACAGATCTGAAGGTGTGCGGTGATGAGGAAGCTGCACAGAAGGCAGTGCATACACTGGAAGGCTTGCTCTCGCTGGCGTCTAAGGGCGAAGAAATCGATGAGCAGCGCGTGCGCTACCTTATCACACTTGTGCAGGAGGGAAATGAATCCCAGGTCCAGCAGATTGCGAAGGATGTTGTGTGTATTACCGCAAAAGGGAAGCCAATCAAGGCCAAAACGGTGGGGCAGCAGAATTATATGCGGGCTATTTCCAAAAACACTGTAACCATTGGCGTTGGCCCTGCCGGTACCGGCAAAACTTATCTCGCTGTAGCCGCGGCTGTAGCTGCCTTTCGTGAACGGACAGTCAATCGGATCATTCTTACACGACCTGCTGTTGAAGCCGGCGAACGACTTGGCTTTCTTCCCGGCGACCTGCAGAATAAAGTTGATCCCTATCTGCGCCCCCTATATGATGCCCTTTACGATATGCTCGGTCCTGAAACCTTCCAAAAGTATCAGGAAAGGGGCTCTATCGAAGTAGCGCCCCTGGCATATATGCGCGGCCGCACTTTGGATGACAGCTTTATTATCCTGGACGAGGCGCAAAATACCACGAAGGAACAAATGAAAATGTTTCTTACACGGTTGGGCTTTGGCTCCAAGATCGTTATCACCGGTGATGTAACGCAGATAGATCTACCTGCCGATAAAACCTCCGGATTAAAGGATGCGATCCGTGTTCTGCAGAATGTTGACGATATTGCTATTTGCAGGCTTACTTCTGCTGATGTGGTTCGGCACGCATTGGTCCAGAAAATCATTAATGCATATGAAGCTGCTGATAAGAAAGATGAAAAGAAGCCTATCCGTGCCGTAAGTGGCCGCTACCAGAGGAAAAAAACATATGAACAACATAAAAATTAACCTCACATTTCAGTGCCGGACACTGCAAAGAATTGCTGTTGCTTCTATTATTCGCAAGTGTATCCGCGCCACCTTCCGCGAAGAGGGGATAAATGCACCTTTTGAAATCAACGTGCTTGTAACAGATGATCAAAACATCCGCGCAATCAATGCCGCCAGTCGCAATATTGATCGTGCGACGGATGTTCTGAGTTTTCCGATGTTTGATTTATCTGCCGGAAACCCTCCGATGGATTGGACAGAGTATCTTGACCCAGATACGGGGCTATGTCCCCTTGGAGATATGGCGATTTCTTTAGAGCGGGCCAGGGAACAGGCGGCATCCTTTGGGCATAGTCTCAAAAGAGAGGTTGGTTACCTGACGATCCATTCCATGTTGCATCTTTTGGGGTATGATCACCTTGATGAAGGTCCGCAAAAAGCCCAGATGCGTGCAAGAGAGGAAGCAATCGCCAAAACCATATCCGGAATGGAACGCACATAAGAGAGGATTAGATTATGGCAACAAAGACCGCTATGATTACCATTGCAGGACGGCCCAATGTGGGCAAGTCCACACTGACGAACTATCTTGTTGGAGAGAAAATTGCAATCGTTTCCAACAAGCCTCAAACCACTCGCAACCGAATTTGCGGTATCGTCACAAGAGAAAATACCCAGTTTGTCTTTATTGACACTCCCGGTTTCCACAAACCCAGAACAAAGCTGGGAGACTATATGGTTGGCGTTACGAAGGATTCTATTGCCGACGTGGATATGACGATTTTGATGGTTGAGCCAATTGCCTCTGTTGGACCACAGGAAGAAAGCCTGATTTCTCAGCTGAGTGCGAAAAATTGCCCTGTTGTTTTGGTTATCAATAAGATTGACAGCATTGAAAAAGAGAACCTGCTGACCGTGATAGATACCTATGCAAAGGTCGGTGATTTCGAGGCCATTATTCCCATCAGCGCCAAAACCGGTGATGGAGTAGAGCAGCTGCTTTCTGTCTGCGAGAAGTATGCTGTGGAAGGTCCGTTCCTTTATGAAGACGATATAACGACGGATCAGCCGGAGCGCCAGGTGATGGCAGAAATTATCCGTGAAAAGCTTTTGTGGACTCTGGATCGGGAAGTGCCTCACGGCACAGCCGTCGAGATCACAAAATTTTCCGAAAGAGAAAACGGTATTATTGATATTGATGCCACTATTTACTGTGAAAAAGCCAGCCATAAAGGCATTATTATCGGAAAAAAAGGCGAAATGCTGAAGAAGATCTCCAGTATGGCAAGGGCTGACTGCGAGCGTTTTATGGGGACCAAGGTTTACTTGACGACCTGGGTGCGTGTCAAGGAAAACTGGCGTGACAGTGATTTCCTTGTACGGAATTTTGGTTACAGAGAATAATTACCAAGATTAATTTATTTTCCCTCTGCAAATCCTACCATTGGAGGGATGAATATGAGATCTAGAGAGCTTTGGCGGGCGTTTCTGGATACCGGAGCGCCGGAATTATATCTATTGTACAGTAAGGCGAGGCAAGCGGAGGACGATTATGTATCTGACGATTCAGGGACTTATACTACGTGTCACCACTTATAATGATACAGACGCGTTGCTTACCGTGTTAACCCAGGACAGAGGGAAAATGACGCTTAAGGCACGGGGGCTGCGTCGAAAGAACAGCCCCCTTACTGCTTCCTGTCAGCTTCTTGGTTATTCAAGCTTTACTCTCTTTGAGAACAAGGGGTATTTTACAATCAATGAAGCCTCCGTTATAGAGCTATTCCACCCGCTGCGCAAAGATCTGCAAAAGCTTTCGCTTGCTACATATTTTGCACAGGTAGCAGACGTTATGTCACAGGAGGATATGCCAAATCCGCAGCTGCTGTCACTGCTTTTGAATTGTATGTATGCTTTGTGCAGGCTTCCTGTTCCTGAATCGCAGGTCAAGGCTGTTTTTGAAATGCGAATTGCTGTTTTGGGCGGTTATGAACCTGATCTGCAGGCCTGCTTTTATTGTCAGAAGGAGAACCCGGACCGCTTTAACTTAACGCAGGGACACCTGGAATGCAGCCATTGCGGAGGCAGCCAGGACGGGATCCGCCTTCCCATACTACCTGGTACACTTGATGCAATGCGATATATTTGCTGCTGTAATGGCAAAAAGCTCTTTTCGTTTTCCCTTGGCGCAGAAACACTGGAGCAGCTTTCTCAGGTTACAGAGGGCTACCTTGTTACACAATTAGAACGAGGCTTTTCTACATTAGATTTCTATAAAACTTTGTTAATTTAACGAACACAGGAGACAGGTATGTCCACACTATACGAAAAATCTCTATTAAAACTGGAACTGAATCAAATTCTTTCCCAGCTTGCCGATTGCGCCGGTTCTGTAGACGGAAAGGCAGCTTGTCTGGCACTGATGCCGGTTTCTGATCTGGAGGATGTAAAGACCTTACTGGACGAAACTTCTGCTGCATG
This sequence comes from Faecousia sp., assembly GCA_045542575.1. Classification (GTDB taxonomy): domain Bacteria; phylum Bacillota; class Clostridia; order Oscillospirales; family Oscillospiraceae; genus Faecousia. The sequence continues at coordinate 42,176 of JAZQLG010000039.1, read as the reverse complement.
GGATCTCAGCGCCCGAAAGGGATACCCGCACTTTTCGGGGATCAGCGACATTACCGCTTCACTTGATAGAGCGAATAAAGGTGGATCATTGCATCCAAAAGAACTGCTGGCAGTCGGCAGCCTGCTGCGAATAGCCAGGAATGTGCGTGGATATATCTCTGACGATGATCGGGAAACAATTCTTGACCCATTGTTCAGAGCGGTGACACCAAATAAATTCTTGGAAGATAAAATATTAGGGGCGATCCTTTCTGAGGAAGAAATTGCTGACAATGCAAGTCCGACCCTGTCAGATATTCGTCGCCATATGCGAATTCAAAGCGCGAAGATCAAGGATTCCCTTCAGAAGGTCATTTCTTCTCCGTCATATTCCAAATTCCTTAGGGAGCCTATTATTACGATTCGGCAGGGCAGATATGTTGTACCGGTAAAGAGCGAATGCAAGAATGATGTTCCCGGACTCGTCCATGATGTGTCTGCCACGGGATCCACCTATTTTGTGGAACCTATGTCCGCAGTCAATGCGAATAACGCGCTTAAAGAACTGGAGATCAAGGAAAAGGAAGAAATTGAGCGTATCCTGGCAGAGCTTTCATCGGATGTGGCTGCCTACAGAGAGGAACTTAACCTCAATTATCTGCTTTTGGTCAAATTGGATGTTCTTTTTGCGAAAGCAAAACTTGCATACAGAATGGGAGCCCATGCACCATTGATGAACGAAGAGGGGAGAGTTGTGCTGCGTAACGCAAAGCACCCCTTGATTGACCCAGCAAAGGTTGTCCCTATTTCCCTTCGCTTAGGCACAGAATTCGACACGATGATCATTACCGGTCCAAACACCGGCGGTAAAACAGTCACGCTCAAGACAGTTGGTCTTTTGACCCTTATGGCAGAGTGCGGCTTGCATATTCCTGCCGGTGATGGCAGTGAGCTCTCAACCTTTGATGCTATTTTGGCAGATATTGGTGATGAACAATCCATTGCGCAGAGCTTATCTACCTTCTCCAGCCATATGCGAACCATTGTGGATGTGACGACCCAATGCGATAACCGCACCCTGATCCTGTTTGATGAGTTAGGTGCCGGAACAGATCCTGCTGAAGGTGCCGCTCTGGCTATTTCTTTGATTGAGTTTTGCAGAACAATGGGCGCGACCGTTATGGCTACTACACACTACGCAGAGCTGAAGTTGTATGCAATGCGCACACCCGGCGTGATCAATGCCAGCTGCGAATTTGATGTGGAAACACTACAGCCCACCTACAAATTGCTCATTGGTATCCCGGGGAAATCCAATGCGTTTGCCATTTCCCGTAAATTGGGCTTGTCTGAAGATATTTTGAAGAAGGCTGCGGACCTTGTCAACCAAAATGATAAGGATTTTGAGGATGTTCTTACCCAGTTAGAGCAGCAGCGGCAGCAAATGGAAGCGGCGAAATTAGAGGCGCAGCGATTACAGGCAGAAACCCAGAGAGCGAAGGAGCAATCGGAGCAATATGCTCTGCAGCTGCAAAATGAAAAGGAAATTGCACTGCAGAAGGCAAGGGAAGAAGCACTGCGCATTATCGAACAAGCTCGGCGGACAGCCAATGCCGCAACAGAGGAGATTAAGGCAATACGCAAGCAATTGGCGGATAATGCTGATGTCCAGGGAATTAACCAAAGGCAAAGCGCATTACGAAAGAGCTTGAATGATGCCGAAGATCAGCTCCTTGCAACCCAAAAGCCCAAGGAACGTCCCACGCCAAGTCGTGAAATAATAATTGGTGATACGGTTGAACTGCTGAAACTTGGCACAAAAGCCAGCGTCATTGCGATCAAGAAAGACGGCACATATGAATTGCAGGCCGGAATTCTGAAAATGACAGCAAAGGCCGATGAGATCTACTTGCTGGAAGAGAAAAATACTTCACTGAAGAAGTCAGGCAGACCGGCACACTCCGGCCGCGAAATGAAGATGCAGGCAATGAGCCAAGAGGTTGACCTTCGTGGAATGGACAGCATTGAAGCTATTGCTGTTCTTGAACGATATATGGATGAAGCGATGCGAGGGAATTTACCTACAGTTCGCATTATCCACGGGAAGGGAACCGGCACACTGCGCGCAGCTGTTCACCAAAGCCTCAAACGAAACAAGTATGTGAAGTCTTTCCGTCTGGGACTTTACGGCGAAGGTGAGGATGGTGTAACTATTGCTGAATTTAAGTAATTGTTTCCTTGGAATTTTCTGGGAAATTGGTTGACATTTTCCACATTTTTGGTATCATACTAAATAGAATGACATATGCCCTTGGGCATCGAATTTAAGGAGTTAATTATGATTAGTAAGGAAATTGTGGTAAGATGTGAATCCGGTCTGCACAACAAGCAGGCAACTTACTTTGTTCAAAAAGCAAATGAGTTCGACAGCAGCATCTACCTGGAATCCGAGAACCGAAAGATGAACGCAAAAAGCTTGTTGGGCATTATGTCTCTTGGGATCATCACCGGTGCCACTGTTACATTGAGTGCCGATGGCAATGATGCCCAGGATGCAATTAAATCCCTTGAGGCTTTGCTTCTTCGTGATGTATACTAATCTGTAGGATTTACCGCCTCAATGCAACGAATGCGCATTGAGGCGGTTTTTGGTTAGATTTATGAGTATTGAAAAACTAAAACAAAAAGCACTCCGACTGCCATATAGTCCGGGTGTTTATCTGATGAAGGACAAATCCGGACAGGTTATTTATGTCGGTAAAGCAAAGAAGCTTAAAAACAGAGTTTCTCAGTATTTCCAGGATACTGCCTCCCACTCACCTAAGACAAGGAAAATGGTAGGCACTGTTGACGATTTTGATGTAATTGTCGCTGCCAGTGAATTTGAAGCGTTGGTGCTGGAGTGTTCGCTGATCAAACGGCACAGCCCAAAATACAATATTCTTTTAAAGGATGATAAAGGGTATCCTTATGTTCGCTTAAGTTCCAGGGACGCGTTTCCTGAACTGACTATGGTTAACAAAATCGCCAGCGACGGTGCGCAATATTATGGCCCTTTTGGCAGCCGAGGCGTTACGCAAAATTTGCTTGAGAGTATTCGCCGTATTTTACACCTGCCAAGCTGTGGAAAGAAGTTTCCCCGTGACATTGGAAAGGATAGAGTGTGCCTGCATTATCATATGAATCAATGTGACGGCTGGTGCCAAGATAAGACTTGTCAAGCGGAATTCGCTAAGCGAATGGACCAAGCAAGGGAGCTTCTCTCCGGTAATTACAGTAAAGTTTCTGAAGACATTAAAAAGCAAATGACGGAGTGCTCTGATAACCTTAATTTTGAACTGGCTGCCCAGCTTCGTGACAGATACAAGGCCATTATGGCCCTGGGACAAAAGCAGCTTGTGACAGCAGGAAAGCCTGCAGATACTGATGTTGTGGGCTATGCAGAAACAGAAACACATGCTTGCTTCGCTGTTCTTCACTTTTTGCAAGGGAATTTGCTGGATAAGGATTATCAGGTGTTGTCACTGCCTGAAGACAAAGAAGCTGCGGTAAGTACACTGCTTAATCAATATTATCAGTCCCGAGGATATGCACCAAAGCGAATTCTGCTGCCATTTTCCTTTGATGACAGACAAGTGCTGGAAGCATATATTTCCCGGGAAAATAACAAGAAGGTGCAACTGCTTGTGCCGCAAAGAGGAGACAATGCGCAGCTTGTTTCCCTTGCGGTTAAAAATGCCCGGGAAGAAGCAGAAAGAATCACAGACAAGGAAGAACGGGCAAAAGGCAGTGTTGTTTTGCTGGGGAAAATGCTATCCATTCCAACCCCCGGCAGAATTGAATCCTATGATATATCTCATATTTCCGGCTCGGATATTGTTGCATCTATGGTCGTATTCGCTGACGGTAAAGCAAAACGCTCAGAATATAAGCGTTTTAAGCTGGAGAATATGGAAAACCAGGATGATTATGGTGCAATGAAGCAGGTACTGCAGCGGCGTTTTCGTCATTATATTGCTAAAGATCAAGGCTTTTCAAGGCTGCCTGATCTTTTGTTGATAGATGGCGGACAAAACCATGCTGTGGTGGCGCAGGAGGCTCTTGCTGAAGCTTCTCTGTCAATTCCTGTGTTCGGTATGGTTAAAGATGATCGCCACCGTACAAGGGCCCTGATCACCGCAGAAGGACAAGAGATCCGCATTGACAATAATCAGAGTATATTCTCTTTTGTCGGCAATATTCAGGAAGAAACTCATAGGTTTGCCATCACATATCATCGTTCTTTGCGGAGCAAACGATTGAAATATTCGCAGCTTGATGATATTCCCGGCGTAGGGCCAAAAAGAAAGCAGGATTTGTTGAAACAGTTCTCTTCCATTAAGGCGATTTCTGAAGCAACCGTTTTGGAGCTGGAGCGGATTGTGCCAAGACCTGTTGCTGACGCAATCTATCAACATTTTCACAACAAGGAGTAACCTATGCGAGTTATCAGTGGAAAAGCACGAGGTATTAATTTAAAAACGCCTACCGGTTTGGCTACACGGCCTACAGCGGATCGGGTGAAGGAGGCTGTGTTCAGTATAATTCAGTTCGATATTCCAGGAGCCGCTGTTCTCGATTTGTTTGGAGGGACTGGGCAGCTTGGAATTGAAGCGCTGAGTCGCGGAGCCAAGAACGCTGTGTTTGTGGATGAGCGGGACGATGCCTGCAAACTCATAAAGGAAAATCTGCGCAGAACAAAGCTGGAAGCACAGGGCAGTGTATTTCGCTCTGACTACAGTGCTTTTTTAAAAACCACTTCTCTGAAATTCGATATTATCCTTCTTGATCCGCCATATGCAGAAGTTTTTTTAGAAAATTCGTTAAATTTAATAACACAAATTGACATTTTACAATCTGGTGGTATAATAGTTACTGAGCGACCTGTAGAAAAGCCACTTTTGTGGGATTTTCCAGGGTATACTCGTTCTAAAGATTACAGATATGGCAAAACTTTGATTACGCTTTTCCGTAAAAACGCGTAAAGAAGGGGAGGGGCCATGAAGATTGCCATCTATCCGGGCAGCTTTGACCCGATAACCAGTGGCCATTTGAATATTATTCGCAGGGCAGCCAGTATTTTCGATAAGCTGATCGTTTGCGTAATGGTAAACGGTGCGAAGAAGCCGATGTTCACCCGGGAAGAACGTGTGAATATGATTCGTCAGGTAGTGGGAGATATCCCGAACGTTGAGGTTGATTCCTCTGATGAGTTGCTGGCTGAGTATGCCAAAAGGAGAGGCAGCTGCGTTATCGTTAAGGGCCTTAGAGCCGGTTCTGATTTTGAAAATGAATTTCAAATGGCGTTGATCAATCATAAAATCAACCCCACATTGGATACAATGTTCCTGACAGCTGAACATCAGTATATGTATCTGAGCTCCAGTACCGTTAAGGAATTAGGCAACTATGATGTAGATCTTTCCGATTTTTTACCTCGGGAAATTGTTCCAGTATTTAAGCAGCGGATTGCTGATATAAGTCAAGGAGGAAACAGAAAATGAATGAGCAAAACATTGAGCAGATTATTTCCGCATTATATGATATGGTCCAGGATGCCCGTGGTCTGCCCCTGGGTGCCGACAAGTGCATCGTGGAAAGAGACAAGGTTTTGGATATGCTGGATGAAATTATCGGTCAGCTGCCTGTTGAACTAAAGCAGGCCCGGACCATTGTTGAGTCTCGCAACGAACTGATCGGCCAGGCCCGCCGCGAGGCAGAAGGTTTGATCCGCCAGGCACAGGAAAAGGCAGCTCAGCTTGTTACAGAAGAGGCTATCTATGTTGAGGCAAAGCGTCAGTGCCAGGAGATGGTTGCCCAGACTTATGCCCGCATGGCAGATCTGCGCAAGGTCAGCAACGACTATATGATCGATGCACTTCAGAAGACTGAGGATGCAATCGCTGCTTCTCTGGAAGATGTGAAGCAGACTCGCAGTAAGTTCGTTGCACTGGTTGAAGCACAGGAAAAGCGTGCTGCCGCTGCAGCTGAGAGCGAAGAAGCGTAATGCAAAGAAAGACAGCTCAAATGCATTTTGAGCTGTCTTTTTAAGAATTGGAGGCAATTGTATGAACTATATTGATCGTTATAATTTTTGGTGCAATGCAGGTCTGCCTGATGATGTTATGGCGGAGCTTAAGAGTATTTCGGATAATGAGGAAGAATTGAAGGGACGCTTTGGCAGCGACTTGCAGTTTGGCACTGCCGGTATGCGTGGCGTTATGGGTGCAGGCAGCAACCGTCTGAACAGATACACTGTTCGCAGAGCGGCGCAGGGAATGGCCGCGTGGCTCAATACCACTGACCTTCCCAAGAAAGCGGCTATTGGCTACGACTCCCGGCATAATTCTCAGCTGTTTGCTGAAGTTTGCGCCGTTGCGTTTGCAGAGGCAGGCATTGAAACACACCTATATGACCGCCTGGCACCAACACCAATGCTTTCTTATGCCGTAAGAGAACTGAAATGCGGCTGTGGCATTGTGATCTCTGCCAGCCATAACAGTGGTATCTATAACGGTGTGAAGTGCTATGGCCCTGACGGCTGCCAAATGACGGATGAGCCTGCAGCTGTTGTTACAGCTATGATTGAAAAGATCCCCTTCTTTGTGCCCGAAGAAAAGGATTTTAAGACCTATTTGAATGATGGCTTGATTCATTACATTCCCCAATCTGTTTGGGATAGCTACTACCGCACCGTCCTTAATGAGGCGGTTGACCCTGATATGGTTCGTAAGGCTGATCTGCATGTTGTCTACACGCCCCTATGCGGTACAGGTAATGAGCCTGTGCGCCACATTCTGAAAGACTTGAATGTGAATGTGCACGTTGTTTCCTGCCAGGAGAAGCCTGATGGTGACTTTAAAACCTGCGAATATCCCAATCCCGAGACGGATGCTGCATTGAATGAAAGCTACAAAGTAGCAAAGCAGGTTCCCTGTGATGTTATATTGGGAACTGACCCGGATGCTGACAGAGTTGCTATTGCAGTGCCTGACGGCGATGGGTTTAAAAAGCTTAGCGGTAATGAACTGGGTTGCTTGCTGCTTGACTATATTCTCAAAGCACGCAAGGCAAAGAACGATATTCCGGAAGGCGCAATTGCTGTCCGCAGCATTGTATCCTCTCCTTTGGCAGATAAAATCGCAGCCGGTTACGGAGTGACGATGAAGGCTGTTCTCACCGGTTTTAAATACATCGGTGGCGAAATCCTTGCACTGGAGGAAAAGGGCGAAGAAAGCAAGTATATCTTCGGGTTCGAAGAAAGCTGCGGTTATCTGAAGGGCACCTATGCCCGTGACAAGGACGCAATCGTTGCCTCTATGCTGGTTTGTGAGCTTGCAGCTTCTTTGAAAAAGGAAGGCCGGACGATTTTGGATGCCTTAAAAGATGTTTATGACACCTATGGTATTTATCTTGCCTATGTCCAGAGTTTGGAACTGACCGGTGCGGATGCTATGGAAAAAGCAGCAAAACTGATGGCAGACCTGCGCGGCAATATTCCTGCAACGATTGGCGGCGCAATAGTCACTTGCGTAAAGGACTATCTTGCCAGAGAACAGAAGGACTTGCAATCCGGTGCTGTAACGCCTATCCTGCTTCCAAAATCTAATGTTCTGGAATTTATCTTGGGGGACAGCGGCAGTGTGATCGCCCGTCCTTCCGGCACCGAGCCTAAGGTTAAGTTCTATTACACCGCAGTTGCACATACAGTTTACGAAGCTAACGAGCTTCTTGAAAAAATGAAGGCGCAAATGGCACAATAATACTTCGGCTATAACCAAGACATCACTGATGTGGTGTCTTGGTTATTTTTTTGTCTGCGGCGCATAAAGTTAAACAGGAAGGGGAGTGCTCTAATGAAGAAAATACAACCTAAGGCTAATAAGGAAAAAGGGACGATCTTCAGTATTGCAATTGGTACAGCAGTTTCAGTACTGTGTATGCTTTTACTGTCTGTCTTATTGACGGTTCTGGTAGAAAACGAAGCCGTTTCTTCCACAATGGTTACAATTGCGGCACTGTGCATTCACGCGATCAGCGTATTTGCCGGATCTATGTTATCACTGACTGGACAGAAGGGGAGGATAGCTGTTGTTGCAGGCACTGTAACGGCCTCCTATTTCCTTATGCAGATATGTGTCAATATGCTATTCTTTTCGGCAGGATTCGAAGGAGTTGCTGCTGGATTAGTAAGTATGTTGGTTGGCGGAGTGATTGCTGTCTTGATAAAAAGCAGACTTGGTCAAAAGAAAAAGTATAGAGCAAAAGTCCGTTCTCGTTAATTTGTACAAAATCACAATTGCGGTAAATTTTATTTACCGCTAACTTAGATTATGCAGGAAATCTTGCATAACGATATGTTGTGTCTTTGTGATTGTAACCTGTCAACATCTTGATTTTTGTGTTGCTTTATATAGCTGTCGGTATCAAAAAAGCGGGTGGTTTACATAACGATGTTTACATAAATATTGGCATTATGTACAAAAACGATTTTTCAATCACAATTATCCTTGAATTTGAACAGCTTTTATTGTATATTAGTGAGGCTCACCCTTTTTTAAAACAGGCATTAATTATGCGGATTGCCCCCACTATTGTACAGTTTTTACTCGTATTTTATGGGAGGTTATCCATTTGTACACCAAGACACAGCTGGTTAGAAAAATTTTTTCAGAGGTAAATATTCAGTTTTACATAATTTTGGCTTGGTGCACCGGCTTACTGCTGGGTTTACATATCATTCCGAATATGATCTCAGCCACAAGTTGGTATATGACAACTGGGGTGGATCAGAGGGGGAGTTTTCCCCTTTTGCTGCTGTTTTCAGTTCTTCCACTGCTGCTAACTTTTTATTTCATTAGAAAAGGAAAATTGTTTTTCTTGCCTTTTCTGTGTTTTATGCGATCGATCTTTTTGGGGTTTTCCGTATCCCTGGTTTTTGATCGTTTCGGATCTGGTGCCTGGCTGGGAAGGTTTCTCTTCCTGTTTACGGATTCTATTAGGTCGTTTCTCCTTTTGTGGGTAAGCTTAACTTTTAGCATTGTCCGAAAAGGCATTAGGGGAGCGGCAGCATTTTCAATTGTATCCATAGTTTTCGCTTGCTTTTTTGATTCGTTTTGTCTTACACCGTTTTTAAACAGCATTTTCTAAACATAGATTATTGGAGATAGTATTTTAATGTTAGATTTTATTAAGGCCTACGAGAATTACCTTTGCAAGGTAAAGAAGGCGTCCAGCAACACTGTGTCTTCCTATATCCGGGACGTTCGACAGTTTTCCGATTGGGCACAGACAAGCAATGTTGGCTTGGTGGATGTCACACAATTGAATATTCGTAGCTACCTTGATTATCTAAAGGTTTTAGGGAAATCTGACGCTACGATCTCCCGCTCTATGGCTAGTCTCAAGAATTTCTACGCCTATTTGATGTCTGCAGGCTTTGTGGAATCAACGCCTGTTATTGAGATTCACGTTGAGCGCGGAGAAAAGAAACTGCCGCAAATTCTTACAAATAAAGAAATCGAATTACTTTTGGCACAACCGGCCTGTGTTGATGAAAAAGGCTATCGTGACAAGGCAATGCTTGAGCTTATGTATGCAACGGGCATTCGTGTCAGTGAGCTAATTGAGCTAAATCTGGACGATGTAAATATCGAAGTTGGTGTTATTAAGTGTTCGAATGCGAAAAAGGGGAGAGTTATTCCTCTGTATCCTGCCGCACTTAAGGCACTTAAAGTGTACTTGAAGGATATTCGTAGCGGTATGCTTGCGGATCCTGAAGAGCAGGCGCTGTTTGTTAATGTAAACGGAGTCCGTATGAGCCGCCAGGGTTTTTGGAAAATACTGAAACATTATCAGCAAACAGCCGGCATCGATAAAGAAATTACGCCCCATACGCTTCGTCACAGCTTTGCAGTACACCTGTTGGAAAATGGTGCAGATATAGATTCTTTGCAGGAATTAATGGGACACTGTGATATTTCTTCCACGCAGATGTATACACAAATGGTAAATCAAAAAATTAAATCAGTGTATAAGAAATGCCATCCCAAAGCATAAAACTTACCCCTCGACAGATGTCGAGGGGTTTTTATTAAGAGGGGAGTGGGGTCAAATACCTGTCATCGCTGCCAGGACTTCAACTTCCATTTTCTGAATTTTTCTTGTTAAGGAAAGGCCTTCATCGATATCCACATCTGTGAAGCTGCCGTTCTTAGTGCAAATAATTCTATTTGTCTTTCCGGCAAGAAGCATTTCAACAGCCAGGAAGCCCATTTTGGTTGCGTTTACACGATCACGTCCGGTAGGAACACCGCCTCTTTGGATATGACCCAGAACAGTTACGCGGGGATCAAGATCCAAAGAATCTTTAATTTTCGCAGAAATTTCCGCGGCAGAGCCGGCACCTTCAGCCACAACTATCATATAGTGCGTGAAACCGTTAAAGCGAGCTTGGCGTATTTTCTCTACCACATCTCTTTCAAAGTCGATGTGCTCCTCAGGCACCAGAACTGCGGTTGCGCCAACTGCAAGGCCTACATACATAGCAAGATATCCGGCATTACGTCCCATAACCTCAACGACAGAGCAGCGTTCATGGGACTGCATCGTATCACGCAGCTTGTCGATGCATTCAATAGCGGTGTTTGCAGCAGTGTCAAAGCCGATGGAGTAGTTTGTGCAGCTGATATCGTTATCAATAGTAGCAGGAATACAAACCACATTAACACCGTGCTTGGAAAGCGCACGAGCGCCACGGAATGTACCATCACCGCCAATGGCAACGATACCATCTAAGCCAAGAAATTTGCAGGTGGAAACAGCCTTCTTTTGGCCTTCCTCCGTCAGGAATTCCTTACTGCGGGCGGTGTAGAGGATGGTGCCGCCGCGATTGATAATATGAGAAATCTTCTTCTCATCTAAACGCAGGACATCTCCGCTGATAAGACCGTTCCAGCCTCTGCGGATCCCATAACACTCGATGCCGTGGTATAGTGCAGTACGAACAACACTGCGTACGCATGCATTCATACCGGGTGCGTCACCGCCGCTTGTAAGAACACCAATTCTTTTAACCGCCATAAATTTAGCCTCCAGATAGGTTTTTCTATATTCTAACGAAATTAAACAAAAAAGTAAAGTAATTTACATTATTTTGCCTGTTCAACAAACATCATTGTCTCAATGAACAGAATCAAAACAACGGCACAATCCATCAGAGAATAGCACTGCATGCAGTAGAATAGGGGACAAAAGGCCAAGAGCATTGTGCCGCAGGCAATAAAGAAGATTGTCTTTTTAAGCTTCTTTCCCGGACGAAAATAAAACAGGATCAACAGCACAAGAAGAACTATAGAGAGGATCGCAACAATAAGCGGCGCAAAATTTCCGTTACCAAATGGCATCAGATCAAAATAAGAACAGTACTGCACCGTGTGGGTGCCATCAGCAGTAGCAATATGCAGTGCGGCGCCAAGAGGCAGTGCCTCTATAATTAAAAGAAGACAAGCTAAGATAATTGGTGAAATTCTCTTTTTCATTAAAAATACTCCTTATATTGTTATGTAATATTGACCGGGGGAGAAAGTATTTGTTTCTTGCTAATTATAAGTTGCCTTGAAACGAACGCAACAAAATAAAAATTTTGTTGCGTTCGCACAGCTTTTATGCTATAATATAGACACAGGGCCGTTCAGCGCTCTATTTCCCCACAAATTTAGCTGCGTCTTAAGCCTCGGGCCTGTGTATCACATAGTATGCAAAGTCATTGTCTTCTTTTAGAAATCTGAATCCAACCATTTCAAGAACATGAATGCTTCTGTGATTTTTCTTTACTGCATCTGCGTAGATCGTATTTAGCTTCAAAATATTAAACGCGTATTGAAGAGCCATTCGCTGTGCTTGCGTTCCGTAGCCTTTTCCTTTTACAGAATCATTCTTAAGATGTATACTGAATACAGCTGATCTATCTGTATAGTTAATGCGCTTAAACAGTATTTCTCCGATTGGCTCGTTCTGAAGCATCACGGCCAGGTGTTCACAATTCGTGTAACGCCCAAGATATTCGGTAAGCCAGTTACTGCTATACTTAAATTCATATATCGTTTGGTTGTCCAAGAATACTGCCGGATCAATAGTAAAGTCCTTAAAATACTGCTCTGCTATTGTCCTCGTCATTTTTGTCAAATAAATAGTATTACACATAAACATTTGTTCGCTTTTTGAAAGGAGTGTAAATAAATGAAAAAATACACGGATTGCCCTCAGATATTAAGAGATTTCCTAACCTATCACGAAAATATAAAGGGTCAATCTCCCAGGACGATTTCTGAATACTATCTTGATTTACGAATGTTTCTTCGCTTCATACGATTAATGCGCAATGATATGCCATTAAATACACCACTGGAAGACATACCTATCAAGGATGTTGACTTAAAATTCATAGAAACCATCAACACATCCGAAATCTTTGATTTTTTGTCCTATCTTGCAAATGACAGAGCGATAAATCCAGACTCCCCTGCCCCGGATTACGGTATTGAGCCGTCAGCAAGAGCAAGGAAGCTATCCGCAATTAAGTCCTTTTATAAGTACTTAACGGTGAGAACAAAACAATTGACTGAGAATCCAGTGGCGGATTTGGAGTATCCAAAACTGAGAAAAAGTCTTCCGAAATACTTGACATTCTCACAATCCTCTGCGCTGCTCCAGGCTGTTTCCGGGCAAAACCAAAAGCGGGATTATGCAATATTGATGCTATTTTTAAATTGTGGCATTCGTCGCAGTGAGCTGGTTGGCCTCAATCTGACTGATGTATATGAGGATCGAATCAGAGTTCTGGGTAAAGGAAATAAGGAGCGATTTGTATATTTTGGAAGTGCCTGCAGAAAAGCAATCGATGCTTATTTGCCAATTCGACATAAGCAGGTGCTGTCTGATAATCGGGCATTGTTTGGATCCCGTGACAGCAATCGAATCAGTGTCACTGCTGTTCATCGGCTGGTTAAAAAAGCTTTATTGCAGGCGGGGTTGGATGCCAGCCAATATTCAGCACATAAATTGCGGCACACTGCTGCAACAATGATGCTTTCAGGGGGCGTTGATGTAAAGACCGTACAGGAAGTATTGGGCCATGAAAACCTGAATACAACCCAGATCTACACACATATTGAAAACACAGAACTTAAAATAGCAGCGGAAGCTAATCCCTTATCTAAACTAGACTTTACGGAATCTGATGAAAAGTCCTGACTCCCCTACCCCGTTTTACATCGCAATCTCAATTGCTTCCCGAAGGTTTCTGACTCGATAGACAGTCAAGCCTTCGGGAATTTCTAATTTTTCAGTGCCGGATTTGGGGATTATACACTTATGAAACCCTAATCTCGCAACTTCTGTAAGCCTTTGACCCATATTGGAAACGCTGCGGATCTCGCCGGTCAATCCTACTTCACCAATTGCCACAAGGTCATCGGGAACAGGCACATCACGGTATGACGATGCCAGGGCTAAAACAACAGGCAGATCAGCGCCCGGCTCATTCAATTGCAGTCCACCAATGATGTTTATATAGGCGTCAAAGGCACTCAGGCGCATATTTGCTCGTTTTTCCGCTACAGCTAACAATAGAACAGCCCTATTAAAATCAAAACCGTCAGCGGTCCTGCGCGGTACATTAAAGGTTGTTTTCGCAACCAGAGCCTGTACCTCAGCAAGGACCGGTCTTGTACCTTCCATAACACAGGCAACACAGGTGCCACATGCGCCTTCTGGACGGCCCTGTAAAAGCATTTGGGAGGGATTCGGAATTTCCACAAGCCCTTTATCGCACATCTCGAATACACCAATCTCATTCGTAGAACCAAATCGATTCTTTGCAGCGCGAAGGAGTCTATATGAAGAATTCGGATCTCCTTCAAAATACAAAACACAGTCCACCATATGCTCGAGTACCTTGGGACCTGCAATGGCGCCGTCCTTATTTATATGACCGACTACAAAGACTGTAATACCCTCCATTTTGGACAGCTGCATTAATGCCATCGTACAGTCCTTAACCTGGGAAACACTGCCCGGAGAGGAATCGTTTTCTTCGTTGTACATCGTTTGAATAGAATCAACAATCAATATATCCGGTGCAGTATTGGTAACGGCATCGAGCATATCAGAAAGGTGTGTTTCAGATAGAATATACAGGTCATCTGAGAGAACCCCCAGTCTTTGGGCGCGCATAGAAACCTGGCGCAGACTTTCTTCGCCTGTAACATAGAGAACTTTTTTATCAAGGCACAGGTTTTGGCAGATTTGCAGAAGCAATGTAGACTTACCAATACCAGGTGCACCGCCTACAAGGACCAGGGAACCTTCTACAGCACCGCCGCCAAGTACACGGTCAAGTTCACCCATTCCCGTGAAAAAGCGGATTTCAGCATCGCAGGTGAGCTCGTTGAGCCTCTGAGCTGCTCTTGTTCCGCCGGAAGGCGATATGCGGGACCTTCCGCCGGCAACAGGCTTTTCAATATGCTCTTCAATAGAATTCCAAGCACCGCAAGCGGCACATTTCCCTTGCCATTTAGGCGTTTCATTGCCGCAAACTGTGCAATAGAATACAGACTTAGCCTTTGCCATCATATCACCTCGTATATATTATAGCAGTGAATCAGTCACTGGTCAAGTTATGGTAGGCGGAGAATTGATGAATTCCGACAAAGTATTTCCAATAATACAGCATAGAAGTTTTTGATATTCTTCACTTCTTAATAACGCTTCTTCATGGGGATTAGACAGGAAACCACATTCAATCAGAATCGCGGGACAACTCACCCGCTCCATCAAATAAATGCCGTCCGCTTTTTTAGCACTTCTGTTTGACTGAGGATTCACATTTGCAATCAAATTCTGCTGTAATGCCTTTGCCAGTCTCATGCTGTCTGCATTCCAACCGAAGAAAACCTGTGCGCCGGAATAAATGCTTTGTGAGAAAAAGTTTTGGTGAATACTTACTAAAACACTATTGCCAGTTGATTCTACGATGCGCACTCTTTCTTTTAAGTCAGAAATTTTCTTTGCGGCAATTGTTTCACCGCTGGTATATACGGAACAATCCGTCGTTCGAATCATTTTCGTGTCGATCCCTATGAAGTGAAGAAAATCATTTAATCGGGTTGCGATTTCAAGGTTAAGATTACTCTCCTTTACTCCAGTGCAGGATGTTGTACCTCCATCAACACCACCGTGACCGGCATCAACTATTATGCATTTTCTGCCGTTAAACAGATCCTCCTGATTCATCGCCGTTACAGCATTGCTTCCCCAAATGCAGATCGCGCCAATGCCTCCTACAACGACCAAATACACAAACAACCAATAGAAAATGTTACGTTTCATAACCATAGACAACACCTCCGTACAATCTATGTCAAATTCAAAAAATCAATGCACACGGTATCTGAATTCGTCATAGAATGAGCCGGAACGACAAAGTTCTGAATATAATCAAGGAGGAAATGCTTTGGATATGCAACGGCCCAATAATTGCGGAACAGAAGGCCGACTCCCTGCCACCGCGCCACTTGCCAACCCTTATGTTCCGTTTCAGCTGGATAATCCACCGAAATATGAGCCAAGAAAGGGCTTTGTGCGAGGCACATTATTCCCCGGCTTGGACCTTCCCTTCATGGGGATGGTTAATAAGGACGAGCAGCCTGTCACCCCATTAACAGAATTGCAAACCTTAGGATTTGCCATACACGAGATCGCTCTGTATTTAGACACCCATCGAAATGATACGGAAGCACTGGAACTATACAGAAGTCTGCAAAAACTCTATCACCAAGGCAAAGAAAAATATGAAAAGATGTATGGTCCCTTGAATCATATGTCTATGACTGAGGGCGAATATAGATGGCTTGATGATCCCTGGCCCTGGGAATATGCCGCGAATCGGGAGGTTTAAGTATGTTTATCTATGACAAGAAATTGCAATATCCCGTAAAAATTGATAAACCGAACCCCAGATTGGCTTCTGTTATTATATCCCAATATGGTGGTCCGGACGGCGAGTTGGGCGCATCTCTGCGTTACCTTTCCCAAAGATACAGTATGCCCTTCGATGAGCTGAAGGGGCTGCTGACGGATATAGGCACAGAAGAATTAGGACACCTCGAAATGGTCGGTGCTATCGTACAGCAGCTTACCCGTAATCTGAAGGATAGCCAAATTCAGGATTCTGCGTTTGCGCCATATTTTGTAGATCATACAACAGGTGTATATCCCACAAGCGCATCCGGTTTCCCTTGGTCTGCTGCATCTATGCAAGTAAAGGGTGACCCAATGGCAGACCTTGTGGAAGACCTTGCTGCTGAACAGAAAGCAAGAGTCACTTATGATAATATTCTTCGGCTCAGTGACGATCCGGATGTGAACAATGTTATAAAATTTCTACGCGAACGGGAAATCGTTCATTTTCAACGATTTGGGGAAGCAGTCCAGCTTCTTCGTGAGAAGTTAAATCAAAAAAATGTTTACTGCATGAACCCTGGCTTTGATCTGTAAATAACAAAAGAATCGACTCTCTTAGGTTTAAGAGAGTCGATTACTTATTAAGGTTGGCATTCGCAGGTATATGCTGATAACAAAATCATTATATACTGCTGCTATCTTAGTTATTTCCATCTGCCAATAAGCCAATCGGCAAGGCTACCCATAAATGTATTGTCGTCAAACGCAGACAATGCTACCTTGGCAAGCTCCGTGTGCTTTTTTACCAGTTGATCGCATCCTTCGAGCCCATAGATCTGCACAAAGGTATTCTTCACAGCATCGGTATGCACGGCTTTTCCTAAAACCTCAGCATCGCCGATTTGGTCAAGCATATCATCCCGAATTTGGAACGCAAGTCCAATGTGATCGGCAAATTCCGATGCAGCCCTCACCTGCTCCTCTGATCCACGACCGGCAAGCACACCAAGAACAGCCGCAGCCCGAATGAGCGCACCAGTTTTTCGGCTTTGAATATCCAAAACCTCCTGCTCTGTACATTGTCTTTGCTCACTTTGAATGTCAAGCATTTGACCACCAACCATGCCAAGCTCGCCAACACAGTCCGCCAGAACCTCGACAGCCCGAATTCGGACATCTGCAGGATAGTCCGCCTTAGAAATATAGGAGAAAGCAGCTATCAAAAGTGCATCTCCGGCAAGAACGGCAACATCTTCTCCATAAACTTTATGGTTGGTCAACCTGCCTCTGCGGTAATCATCATTATCCATACAGGGCAGATCATCGTGTATCAAACTTGATGTGTGGATGGCTTCCAATGCAGCGGCAAATGGAGCTGCTTTTTCCCATTCTCCACCGCACATCCTGCAAAAGTCAAACACAAGTACAGGCCGTAGGCGCTTGCCGCCTGCCAGCAGGCTGTAACGCATAGAGGAAAATAGTGTTTGCTGGGGCTCTTGAGGGAAAACGCTGCAATTTCTATCCAAATACCCCTCAATCATATTCTGATAAGTGCTTAACTGTTCATCAAATTTCAACATCAAAAGGCTCCTCCAAAGGCTCTCCATTGGCTCCAGCGGTAATTTTGCTCACCTGAAGCTCTGCCTCATCCAACAGTTTTGTACACGAGCGTACAAGGCTAGTGCCTTCCTGAAACAGTTTAAGGGACTCTTCAAGAGCAACGTCACCCTTTTCCATAGCACGAACGATCTGCTCAAGTCGTTCCATATTTTCTTCAAATGATTTGTTCTTTTGGTTCATTCGCAATCTCCTCCACATCAGAAATAACGGCAGACAACGCTCCGTCAGTTAAACGCACTTTAACCTGCTGCCCCGGCTGGGCCATCTTCACGCTATGCATCACTTGGCCATTCGGCGTTGTTGTTAAACTGTAGCCGCGTGTGAGCACCTTAAGGGGACTCATGGCGTCCAGTTTGGCTGCTAAGGACATAAATCTTTGCTTGTGACCGTAAAGATATCTTTCCTGAACGGCGGTCATACGCCCGCTCAGGACTTCAAGCGACTTCCTCTTTTGGGAAATATACATTGCAGGTCCCTGCATACCACTTGTGGACGACAGAGATTTCAAATGGAGTCTTGCCATTCGGATCTGCTTGGTGATAGCAATGTTCAGCCTGTCTTGTTGTCCGTCCAGGTGCTGTAGCAGCGACTGACTGTCAGGAACAGCAAGCTCAGCTCCATTGGATGGTGTGGCGGCGCGAAGATCTGCAACATAATCAGATATTGTTATATCAGGCTCATGGCCAACTGCAGAAATGATAGGAATCTTTGAATCGTAAATAACCCTTGCCAGTCTCTCATCGTTAAAGGCCCAAAGATCCTCAATAGAGCCACCTCCCCGACCAACTATCAATAGGTCCGCGAGCATATGCTGATTTGCGTATTCAATTGCTGCACAAATTTCTCCGGGGGCTTCAACACCCTGCACCCGAACGGGAAAAATACGCACATTGGAGAGAGGATACCTTTTTGCAAGAATACGGAGCATATCGTGGACAGCAGCTCCTGCGGCACTTGTCACAATACCAATCGTACCGGGAAATTTCGGTATAGGTTTTTTATGGTCCTGATCAAAGAGGCCTTCTCTTAAAAGCTTCTTTTTGAGCTCCTCAAAGGCAACATGCAGATCGCCAATACCGTCAAGTGCCATTGCACTGCAGTAAAGCTGATAAGCCCCATCCCGAGGAAATACGGATATCTTCCCTAATGCAATGACCTTTGTTCCGTTCTCAGGTCTGAAACGCAGGCGAAAAGCATTCCCTTTAAACATCACGCATTTTAATGCGCTATTTTCGTCTTTTAAGGTAAAGTAATGATGTCCGGAAGGATATAGCTTATAGTTACTGATCTCGCCTTTCACGGCTACAGAAGAAAGAAATACATCACGGTCCATTTTCTCCTGAATATAAGTATTCACCTCGGTAACAGACAGTGTTTTTTGCATCCTAACCCTCCATGGCCAGATAAGTTAATACAGCAATGCCCATTGCATTGTCAGTTGCAAATTGCGGTTCACTGAAAATAGGCTTTACCGGCTCCATAACGCAGCGCAGAACAGTATTTGAGGCTACGCCTCCGGAAAAAACTACAGGCAATCCAGGGTGGCGTTTTAAAGCATTTTCTGTAGCCTTTAGCACTGTTTGCGCAATGGAGCAGACGGCATAAGAAGCTGTTTGCTCAGGTGTATGTGTTTTAAAATAATCCGTTACTTTGTTCTGTACACCAGACAAAGAAAAGGTTGTATCCGGACATTTAACAGGGAAAAAGTCTGAATTTTCACACAAGCAGCTCATTCTGTCCAAATGTTTTCCCGAAGGGAAAGGCAACCCCAGTAGCTGACCGGTACGATCTATCAATTGACCGGCAGAAATATCTGAGGTTCCCCCGATTTTCTCACAAGAAACTTTCTTTCCGTCCGGTGAAACGAGCAGCAGCTCAGTTGTACCACCAGACAAGTGCCAGGCAAGATGTGGTTTCTGCATCAAGTCAAGACGACCGGCACTCCATAGACTGGCTGCAATATGCCCCTGTTGATGAGAAAAGGAAAACAAAGGAATATTTAGAGCGTCAGCCAATAACTTACCGTGGGAATAGCCCACTGTAAAGCACGGCATATAGCTACCTTCAACGGCACGAGGCCGCGTACTGACACCAACGGCTTTAATACTACCAACATCCAAATCAGAAAATAACCTGCCGGACAATTCCGGCAGGCTTTGCGTATGATGAAATACAGCATCGCTTTGGCGAAGCCCCAAGGCGCCTTCCTTCACAGGAAGAAGCTTGGAGCAGTTTGTGCCGGATTTCCCGTCGTAATAAGCTATAGATGTGGTGTAATTACTGGTGTCAAATCCAACGACACGCATTACTTAACCTCACAGTTTTTATTTCTGACAAAAGTACCCAGGATTCCGTTTACAAATGCGCCGGTATCATCGCCATCGTATAGCTTGGCAATGCGAACAGCCTCGGAAATGGCTACGCCTTCCGGAACATCTTCCATATAGAGAATCTCAAAAATTGCCAACTGCAGAACTGCGCGAGTCAGTCTGGAAATGCGGCTTACATCCCAACTGATGGAAAACTTGCTGATAATTTCATTCAGCTCATCAACACGATTGGATACGCCACTGACGACCTTATCGATATAGCCACGCTCCAAGCCGTTGGGTCGCTGGGTATAGAGTTCACAAACCTCAGACAGATTCGTGAAATATTCTTTATCAAGCCGTGTATTTATAACCCGGGATGGTTCCTCACCGGTAAATTCACGGGCATAAATCAAATGTACTGCCAGTTCTCTGGCACTTGCTCTTGACATATGAACTCCTCACTTGCGCACAATGCCGCAAACATTTACATTGACAGCAGATACCTTTACGGCAGAAAAAGACTCTACAGCGCTTGCAATTGCTTCTTGGGCAGCTTTAGCCACATTCACGATACAACTGCCATAGGTTACGATAATATTGCAGTCGATGGAAACCTCATTCTCATCCTCTACCTTAATTCGCACACCCTTTGCCCAGTTACCTGCACCGATGAAATCAGCGATTTCAGGGATCAGCTTATTATTAAGCCCGGCAACGCCGTCAACTTCCGCCAGGGCGTGGGCAACAATGGTACCGATCACATCCTCAGAAATCATAATTGCGCCGTCTTTCTGAGCACGGGTAATATACTGCTTATTCTCTGCCATAGATACAACCTCCTGTAATGTGCGCTGTTTTTAGTGTATACTTTCATATATTGTATCACATTTCCTGAAAAATACAACTATTTTCTTAGCCCTCATAAGGAAATTACCCGCTGTACAATCGAGTACAGCGGGTATGATACTATTTTACTTCCACAACGCGAATATCATTTAGCGTGAATGAGGACTGAGACAGCACAATGTCGGATATCAAGGACGCATCCTCCTGCTTCAATCCGCCTTCCGGCGCTGCAACGGCGATGCTGATGCCGTTTTCACTCATATAAGCAACACAATCAGCATACCCCTTGGCAATCACCAGGCTTTCGATTTGCGCTTCACACAAAGCGGTTTGTACAATTTCTTCCAACTGCTTGTTAGCTTCTTCCGAATTCACAGTGTCAGTATAAGACATTGCCTCCTGTAAAAGACTTACGGCACTGTCTCTTGCCTGCTGACGGGAAAGGCGAACTGCGGCAAAATAAGCCGAACCGGTATTTTCCGGATTGTCCAAAGAGACCCCATCCCCCATTACAAGCTTGTCGGAAAGAATTTTCTCCTCATCCAAAACATCATTTAAGGACATTACGCTTTCCTGATCGGAATACACCCAGTTTACATAGATGCCGCCTAAAACACAGCAAAGCAATGCACCGGCGATCAGATTTTTCTTCCATTTTTTCATAAGAACTCCCCCACTAATCCATTTTTAATACACATATTTGATTGGCACTTAAGCCTGTAATTTTCGATATTGCTTCCACGATTGACAACTTAACAACCGGATCATCGGCACCTTGACACAATACAACCGCTCCTAAGTACACAGGAGGATTTATTTGCTGAACCAGGCCGTATTGGTTTCTTTGACCATCTGTTAGTGTAACAGTTTGCATACGGTCGGTATATCCGGAATCACTCTGTGAAAGGTCGTCATCCATTTGATAGATCGTTTTTTCGCCCTGCTCGATATTAAGGATAACCTCAACTTTTCCGGCTCCCCGCATCTTACTTAACGATTTGGAGAGTGTGTCTTCTAAAGGAGAGTCTTCCTTCACCGTATCCTTCTGAACTGATACGGTTTGCTTTTTCTCAAAGCTCGGCAACATCATCAACACAATTCCGGCCAATAATATAACTGCCACATATTTATACTTTAGAAATGTGTCCTTTGATTTGCGAATGATTTGTCCTATCTCCATATCTGCATCTCCCTTTGGATCCCGATTTCTTTTACCAAAAATGCAGATAGTGCCTCCCTGTCGATCTGTGAAAGATCCCCTGAAATTACGGCTCTAACTGGAATTCCTTCATCCGAAACCTCCACCTTCACCTCCACCTGCACCTGCATTTGATTTGCTTTCTCCATAATGTATGCTTCCGTTTGTTCGATTATGATTGCATTAATTCTTGCTTGTGTCATTTCACTTCCTGTTTCCACATACATATCGCCACTTTCAATTTGCAGGGGATTATACCGTTCCAGATCCTGCAATGAAAAATTTTTCCAGGGCGAAATAATGCATACTGCAACAAATAGTCCGGACAGTAAGTGGATCGTCCCACCGCTCGGTTTTTCCTTTCCCACAATTTGTTTAAGAATAGCGCACAGCAATGCCGCACTGAAAACAGACATTAAATACGCTTTAAGCCCGTCCATTAAGCAACACCCCGCATAAAACATACTGTACTGACAATTAATAACAGTGTCTGCACGCCAATCATTGACAGGATCATTCCCATTGCCCCAGTAAAATCAGTCAGAAGTTCTACAGTATGCTTGGGCGCAAAAACACTTGCCACCGCTCCTGTTAATTTTAACAACAGATATTGCAGGCCTATTTTCAAAAATGGCCCGATCCACAGACTGATCACCACAAAAAGGCCGTAAATTCCAACTGTGCTTTTCATAACGCCGGCACCTATAAGGATCGTTTCTGATGCATCGGACAATAATCCGCCAATTACAGGCACAGCAGACGAAATAGCAAGTTTTGTTGCCTTCAGCGCAGACGCATCAACACTGCCACTGATCACACCGGTAATTGTCATATATCCCGTATAGACATACATAACAGCCTTCATGCTCCATACGGTTATCCATTTTGCAAAATCACGAAGTCTTTTCAGTGATTCGTCTGATAAAAAACTGTTTACAACTGCAATTGAAATGTAAATATACACCAAAGGCACAATCAAATTTGAAACAAGGCTACTCAAAATGGCAGTAAATGCAGTTGTTGCACCATATAAGGCAGCAGATGTTGTAACTCCCCCCTGTGCAGCAAGGGCTGTTGTCATCACAGGAACAAATAGTTTTCCGTAGTTACTCAAGCTGTCCACTGTTTTTCGGCCAAGACCCATTAATGCATTGGTTGGCATGATAAGAAGGATACCGATCATAACAGTTGATGCAAGAACAGTGATTTTTGCTGCATTACCAGACAGTTGCTGTGTGATTACACATAACAGGCAGATCGAAATGATCGATGCGCAGAGTCCTCCCGCTTCCCTCAGTTCAGGTTCTATCGCACCGATGGCCTTTCTGAAAATATGTAACAACCCTTCTGAAAAGGATTGAGGCTCAGAAGGCATATAAATTTCTGCTTCTTCAGGTGCGGGCGGTGCTGTAATGTCTTCGGCCATTACAGGAACAATAAGCAATGAAATAATCAGGATTATAAATAGCAGTTTTCTCAAAGAAAATCCAGCACTCCATCCACTAAATCAAGTAGTTTCTCCATCAATGGCAATGCAAGCCACAGAATTACAGCTGAAGACAGTACCTGAATTACCTTGCCCAATGAACTATTGCCTGCATCTGCGCAAATTAGGTTGGCAGTCTCCCCAAGAAGCGCTATGCCAACGGCTTTCATCAGAATTTGAAAGAACGTGCTGTCCAGACCGGTTTTGCCTTGTAATGACTGTAAAAATTCCAAAATTGGCCGAAGGTAAAAAAATGTAACGATTCCGACCATACAGCAAACACCAACGGATAGAATCGTTGCCATATCTTTTGACTGTTTCGCTAATGTAACAATCAGTATGAGGGCAAAAAAGATCCCTGCTGTAGTTTTGAGAAAAAATTCCATTATAATTGAAATAGTGTTTTTACAAGTTCAAATAGTTCAGATATTTTCATTGCCACCATCATCAGCACGACGACTAAACCGGTAAGCGTTGTCATTGTTGCCTGCTCTTCCCTGCCGGACTTGCTTAACACCTGATTCAGTATGGACACAATGATGCCGATTGCGGCAATCTTAAAGATTAAATCAATATCCATATCAAATAAACAAGATCACCAATGCTGCCCCGGCACATAGCCCCAATGTTTTGTAGCTACGCAGGCGGGCATCTTGATTTTCAGAAAGGGCATCCAAGCGGCGATTGCATTCCACTCTGACACTTTCCAAGCCTCTGATTTGTCCGCCGATATCAAACCTGCCCAATGAATCACCTAAAAGTATCAGTACTTCTCTTGCTTGCTTTGGCAGTTGGTCTGTTGCTGCAATTGCTGCCCGCATACAGGATGAAACATTGGGGGATATTTGCTCTTCCAGCTCAGCGCATAACCGCATAAACAATGTACTTAACGAACCGGAACATTCCGCAGAAGCATTTCTGCACAAATCCGGTAGGGGCGTCAGTCGGTATTGCAATTCGCACTCAGCAAAATCCAATATGCGAATTAGCTGGCGTAAGGTTCGCGCTTCCCTTTTCTGTGTTGCTGCGATTTGAAACCCAAAACCACCACATGCAGCAATGACAAAAATCGCTCCGATCCATTTAATCATCATATTGTACCCTTTCTGCCCTCCAGGACTTGTCCATTTGTAGTATTAAAAGTGTGTTAAACAGCTTGCTATCGACCAAAGGCTTGTACACAGGCCTTTTAAATAAGTCGTCGCTGTTTGCTGCATGGGCGGTAGCCAGCAATGATATACCACACCAACCAGCATTCATTAATGCTTCGCAGTCGCTTTTTGCTGTTATTTCATCAACTGCGATTATATGAGGATTCATAGCACGAATTGCCATATTGATCCCCTCTGCTTTTGAGCAGCCACTGAGAATATCGGTATTCTCACCGCATTCAAAGCAAGACAAGCCTTCGATACAAGGGAAAATTTCCTGCCGCTCATCAACAACACACACTACACTTCCCATTTGTGATTTACATCGAATGATATCCCGCAAAAGTGTACTTTTTCCAGCGCCTGGACGGCCAAGTATCAATATATTGCCTTTTATTGCGGAAGCTGCCTTGCCAATCCCCGGGAATTGCCGAGCAATTCGTATACACAATGAACTGACATCCCGAATGTTTATTGCAGATCCGTTGTTTGATACTACAGCTCCGCAAATTCCAATACGGTGTCCGCCCTGCACAGTAATGTATCCGCTTGAAATAGTTTGACTTGACCAGGGCGAATATCTGGATGCAGTGTTGATGCAGAATGACAGATCCTCTTTCATAACTGCCCGGTGTACTCTGATATGCTTGTCCTTGCAAATAAGGACTGGCTCTCCCCCTACCCTGAGTCGTATCTCCTGCAGGCAATGAGACCGTAAGTTGTCCACACTTTCCCGAAGCCAAAGTGGCAGAATATGCATAAGGGCTGTCCATTGACAATCCATACCATCCCTCCTGCAATATCCTATGCTTAAAGATCTTTCATATGACAAACGAGCCGACAGTTACCTGTCGGCTCGTTTCAGCATATAAAATTAGAACTCGTCATCTGTTGGATCTGATTCCTGCAAGTCGTCAAAATTCATTTGTCCGCCGGAAGCAGTGCGTATTGTTGACCATTTTTCTTTTGTGATGATCACATCCCTCGGTTTGCTGCCTTTGTACGGTCCAACGAATCCAAGCTCAGCCATTTGGTCAATAATCCGGGACGCTCTGGAGTACCCAAGTTTCAGACGGCGCTGCAACATGGATGCAGACGCCTGGTTAGTTTCAAGAATCACATCAACAGCTGCAGGAAGCAATTCATCATAACTGCTCTCCGCACTATTGGGTTCTGGCTCAGAAACAGTGACATTCTTATTGCCGGTTTGCGCAGCCTTACGCTCAATATCATCCATGATCTGCTGATTGTAAGTACTTGCATATGCACTCTTTACATAATTTGCAACAGCCTCAACTTCCTGTTCACTCACAAAGCAGCCCTGTACACGCAACGGCTTACCGCTGCCGATAGGCGCATACAGCATATCACCACGGCCCACCAGCTTTTCTGCACCCTGTGTGTCCAAAATAATGCGGGATTCCATGGCAGATGCGACAGCAAAGGCAATTCGCGACGGTATATTTGCCTTCATAAGGCCTGTAATAACATCGGCAGAGGGGCGCTGGGTCGCAATAATCAGGTGAATACCGGAGGCACGGCCCATTTGCGCGATTCTGCAAATAGACTCTTCCACTTCCTTAGCAGCCACAAGCATCAGGTCGGCAAGCTCATCAATGATAACAACGACCTGGGGAAGTTTTTCGCCATCGATCTGCTGGCTTTCAACCATACTGTTATAGGATTCCAAGTCACGAACGTTGGCATCAGACATTGCCTTATATCTGCGCATCATTTCAACAACTGCCCACTGCAAAGAGCCTGCGGCTTTTTTGGGATCGGTCACAACAGGAATAAGCAGATGTGGGATATCGTTATACACGCCGAGCTCCACCATTTTGGGGTCGATCATAATGAGCTTTACATCATCCGGGCTGGCTTTATAGAGAAGAGAGATGATGATGGACTTCATACAAACAGACTTACCGGAACCGGTGGTACCGGCTATGAGCATATGAGGAAGCTTTGCGACATTACCAATAACGCAGTTGCCGGCGATATCTTTGCCTACAGCAAAGGAAGATGCTGATTTTGCTGTTGCAAAAGCATCCGAATCAATTACTTCACGCAGTGAAACAGACGTAACAGCCTTATTCGGTACCTCAATACCAACAACCGAAATTTTCCCGGGAACAGCGGCAATACGAACACCGGAGGCACCCAAACTAAGGGCGATATCATCTGCAGAGTTGGTTAATTTATTCAGGCGCACGCCCTTCTCCAATTCCACTTCATAGCGTGTAACGCTGGGGCCCCGTGTCACATTGACAATATTGGCCTCGATTTTGAAGCTTGCCAGCGTGTCCTGCAGACGATTGGTGTTATCCCGCATTTCACCGGTCGCATCCATACCGTTGCGGTTCGGGAGCCGCAAAAGATCGATAGGAGGAAACTCATATACCTGTTTAGGCTCCTCCATAGCCTGCGCAATTTCATCGGCAATTTCTTCAGCAGACTTGCTTGCCTCTTCGGCAGTTACCTTTTTCTGCTTCTTTGCGGGAATTTCGGGAATACCGGAATTCTGCATTTCGAGCAGAGGCATATTCTCAGGGAAAGCATCCTCCAATCTGCCTCCCACCAGCGGTATTTCCACATTAATATCGTCAGAGACAATATTTGCACCGGCAGATGCAGCAACGGGATCGGAAACATCTCCATCGATCTGCCGCATAAATTCGTCAGTTTTCGATTGATTGTCCGGCACAACATAGGTCGGTTCGGGGAAATGCTCTTCCGCTTCTTCCTGCTTTTGAGCAATTTCCTCTTCGTAGGCTTTTTGTTCCTCTTCCAACTGCGCTTGCCGTGCTCTCTTTTCCTGCTTTTTTTGAATTCGCTTTTGTGCGATGTGATTTACTACCAAGGATGCAGGATCGGGTTTATCTTCTTTGTTCTTATCTTCATCATCCAGCTTGGGACGGCTTTGTACAGCGCGAATAATGCTGGGTATCGTGATCTGCAGAGCTCCAAGCAGAGAAAAAATTGCTAAAATAACCAGTGCAATGTAAGACAGAATATTCCCGATAAGTGCAGTAAGGAGTGTGCAAATTCCACCACAAACAAGACCGCCGGCTTTGCCTGCAATACCGCCTTCATATAGCTGTTGAACTGCTGCTACACCGGATTCGGTAAAATCGAAATTACTGCTCAGATGGTACAAACAGCCACAAGAGAGGACGAATATTCCCACAAAGACACTTCTTGAAATAACGGGACGCTTATTGCTGAAGGCATGGATCATAAAAAGACACAGGCTGGCAGGAATCGTAATAATGAATCCAACTCTACCCACAAGTCCACACAGAAAACTATTTAAAAGCTTAGGAATTTGTCCATCAGGCTTAAGGTAAACTACAAGCAGTAAGATAAATAAGCCCAGGAATACTGTTGAAGAAATGACTCTGGGAGGAATCTTGAATCCGGTCTGATTCTGTGCCTGTTTCCCGCTGTTTTTTGTGTTTGTATTCTTGGCACTGCCATTTCTCTTTTTGGATGCGGAAACAGCCTTTTCTGCCTTAGATTTTTTATTTTGTGATGCCATAATAGCCTCCTGGTTAAACAGTTAAATATAAAAAGAAAGTCAGCAATCCGACACCGATGCTATAATATCCAAATCCAGCAAAACCGACCCTAGCAGATAAAAATCGAATCAGAGTAATACCGCAGAAGGTGCCTGCAAAGCTCAGTAAAGCACCAAATAAAAAAGAGAGAATGGTAAGGAAGCTCACAACCCCTATACCTGCAGTAACGATTCCAACTAAATCAAAAATCAGATGCACGGCAAGGACCGGGATGGTAATCAGCAATGCCCAGTTGCAGGATTTGGAGTGTTCTGCGCCCCGCAAGCTTGCATAGCATTGCATAGCACCGATGCGGGATAACCCCGGGAAGCTGCCAATAGAGCTAAGAAGGCCAAAAATGATCGCATCAAAACCACTCAAATGCTTAGCTGACTTATTTGCAGAAGGAAGATACTCAGGCAGAAGAACAATAACACCGTTAAAAATGCAAAGGATGCCGGTCAGCAGATAATTATAAGAAATCCTGCCTACCAAGAGTACGAGTGAGGAAAACAGCACCGATGCGATAAGCGCGGTTTTGACAAAACGCAGTTCATATGTAAATTTCCGTTCAGGCTGCATTCTTCTGCGTGGCAATGACTGTATTTTCTGTTCTCGTATCAGAGCGGTAATACTCGGAAGCATGGCGAGAATCAGTGCAGAAAGCGAGGATAAATGAGCCAAAAACTTATATAAGTGCAATGATGCATCTATGCCAAAAACGCTTTGCAAGATAGATTGGTGTGCAAGGGAGGAAACGGGCAGTACGTCGAATAAGCCCGATAGGAAACCATATAACGCAACGAACAAAAACGGCATATGCCCACTCCCTTTTCCTTTTTTAGATATTATAACATACAGAAGCTACAATTTCCAGTATAAATGAAAAAATATCAGCGTTTACCTTTGTTCCTCTGCTTTTCAATCATCCTGTGCAGAGCAGTCAGTGCGTCATTCAGGCCGCCCAGTTTATCGATCAACCCTGATGCTACTGCCTCATTACCATAAAGTATTGTGCCAACATCAGTTGCCATCTCTCCTGTGGCCATCATATACCGTTCAAACTGTTCTTTTGAAATACCGGAATTCTCTGTTACAAAGCAGGCAATTTGTTCCTGAATTCGCTGAAAGTACCGAAATGTTTGCGGAGCGCCCACGACAAGGCCTGTCATTCTGACAGGATGAACAGTCATGCTGGCCGTTGGTGTTATAAATGACTTTTTTGTGCATACAGCCAAAGGGATCCCGATAGAGTGTCCTCCTCCCAGAACAAGGGACACTGTGGGCTTTTTCATACCGGCTATCATTTCCGCAATTGCAAGTCCAGCCTCAATATCACCGCCAACAGTGTTTAGTAAAAGCAGGAGACCTTCTATCTCATCACTTTCTTCAATTCCTGCCAATAGTGGCAAAACGTGTTCATATTTTGTAGTTTTAGCAGTTTCGGGCAGCACTTGATGCCCCTCAATCTGACCAATTATTGTTAGGGTATATATGTTACCCTTGCTACCTTTGGTAACATCTGAGCCCAGTTCAATAATTTTATCTGTCTGTTCATTTTCTGCCTGTTTTTTGTTGTCATCCATAAGATCACCCTCCATAATTTATAGGATAACCCAAATTGACATACTAATTCCCACTTGCATATTTACTTAGCACAATGTATAATGTGAGCAGGATAAAGAACAAGAAAGGAACATATTATGCGTTACGAATACAAAACACAGGGCACTTGCTCTCAACGGATCTTTTTTGAAATTGAAGATGGCAAGCTTAAGAATGTTGAGTTTCTTGGCGGCTGTAACGGTAATCTGAAGGGCATTTCCTCCTTAGTAGAAGGTATGGATGTCGATGAAGTTATCGGTCGAATTGAAGGCATCCACTGTGGTATGAAGGCTACATCCTGCCCCGATCAGTTGGCCCAGGCATTGAAAAAGGCAAAAGAAGCTTAAAAAATTCCCCCATAGGAAAGATCCTATGGGGAAATTTTTTATTCCGTTACAGAAAGAATGATCTTTAACAATTCTTCCCTACCGGTTCCCTTTTCAGCGGAAAAAGGAACAACCATGCAAGAATCCGGCAGACTAAGATCTGTGCGAATCGTTTGTAAATTGGGTTCGATCTCACTTTTCTTTAATTTGTCCAGCTTATTGGCAACAACAACAAAACGGCAACCGCTTTGTATAAACCAATTTGCCATCGTAACATCATTATTAGTCGGTGCATGGCGGGCATCCACGATCATTACGCCCAAATCTATCCGATCGGCCGCGAAGTAGGATTCCATCAGGTTTGCCCAACGATTTTTATCTGTCTGAGAAACCTTCGCAAAGCCATAACCGGGAAGATCAACAAAATAACATTTCTTATCAATCGTAAAATAATTGACGTGTATAGTTTTTCCGGGTTTCTCCCCCACTCTGGCGAAGTTCTTTCTCTGCAGCAAACGATTGATCACTGAAGATTTTCCAACATTAGACTTGCCTGCAAATGCAATTTCCGGCAATCTGTTTGTTGGGAAATCTTTTTTGTTCGCGGCACTAATTAGAAATTCTACATTGTGTAAGTTCATGATAATACCTCATTGCCGGATTCCTTGCTGTGGAGCTCTGTGTTGCAGTTCTTGAGGAATTTCCAAAAGCGCCGTATGCATTTCCGTCTTTCTGACCAGAGCGGTATAGAGGACAGTATCAACCTTGTCCGCAAGAACAAAATTCAGCGCTGCCCTTACAGTTTGATCGATTTCTTCCAAGTCCTTTGCGTTATCCTTCGGAATAACCACAGTATGAATTCCGTGCCGTAAAGCAGCCATAGTCTTTTCTTTCAGACCACCGATTGGCAAAACCCGGCCTCGCAGCGAAATCTCGCCAGTCATTGCCACATCGCGTCGTACAGGGACACCGGCAAGAGCAGATACAATGGCAGTGCAAACCGTTACGCCGGCAGAAGGACCATCCTTCGGAACGGCGCCCTCCGGGAAATGAACATGGATATCCTTTGTCTTATAAAACTCTCTGTCTACGCCAAGGAATTCCCAGTTTGCACGGATATAACTAAGTGCTGCGTGTACAGACTCCTTCATAACATCCCCTAAGTTGCCGGTAAGTTCCAATTTTCCGGAGCCGTCCATTACATTGACCTCTACCTCCAGAGTGTCGCCACCAACTGATGTCCAGGCAAGGCCGGTCACAATACCAATCTGATCGTCGTCAGGTATTCTATCAGGCAGGTACTTCTTCACGCCCAGGAAGGCATCCAAGTTTGTCCCATTTACTTTTATGCACTTGATCGTATCATCCGTTATGATCTGCATATCAGCCTTACGACAGATCTCGGCTATTGCTCTTTCAAGATTTCGTACACCGGATTCTCTCGTATAACAGCGAATCATCTCCCGAATTCCGGCATCGGAAATCTTAAGCTGGGATTTCTTCAGGCCGTGTTTCGTAAGTTGTTTGGGAATAAGGTGATCTTTT
The DNA here is from genome assembly GCA_045542575.1 of Faecousia sp. Lineage (GTDB taxonomy): Bacteria > Bacillota > Clostridia > Oscillospirales > Oscillospiraceae > Faecousia. The sequence goes on along the minus strand of JAZQLG010000039.1, from coordinate 10,549 downwards.
GCAATCATCACCTTTTCTTCATCCGTATAGGAATTCAATTCAATTATCTCCATACGGTCAAGAAGGGGTCTGGGGATCGTATCCAATGTATTTGCGGTAGTAATAAACAGAACATCGCGCAAATCAACAGGAATTTCCAGGAAATGGTCTGTATAGGTTTTATTCTGTTCGCTATCCAGCACTTCCAACAATGCGGCACTGGGGTCACCACGGTAGTCCGATCCCATCTTATCTACTTCGTCCAAAAGAATCAGCGGATTCATCGTGCCCGCTTGAATGAGAGCTGTCACAATACGGCCAGGCATAGCACCTACATAGGTCTTTCTGTGTCCACGGATATCCGCTTCATCGTGAACGCCGCCCAGGGCAATGCGGGAGAGCTTCCGGTTCAAACTTTTTGCAATGGAATAGGCAACAGAAGTTTTACCTACACCTGGAGGACCAACAAGGCACAAAATCTGGGGAGGCATTTGGGGCGCAACCTGCCGAACGGCAATGGTTTCCAGAATTCTTTGCTTTACTTTCTCCAGACCGTAGTGGTCCTTATCCAGCACTTTTCGTGCAGCATTTACATCTACCCGTTCTTTGGTGCGTTTGTTCCATGGAATATCCAATACGGTATCCAAATAGTTGCGCAAAACAGAAGCTTCTGCAGAACCGAAAGGCTGTTTGCGGAGGCGATCCACATCCTTCATAAGCTTTGCTTCCGCCTCTTCGCCAAGATTCAAAAGCAAGATCTGCTTTTCATATTGGGAAAATTCGGAGTTGTCGTCTTCTCCCAGCTCTTCGCGGATCGCTTTCATTTGCTCACGAAGGAAATAGTCCTTCTGCTCTTGGTCAATATTTGCTCTTGTTTTCTCTTGAATATGAGATTCAAGGCGAAGCATTTCCACTTCCTGTCCCAGCAGCTGCATCACAGTTTCCAGTCTGCGGACAGGATTCAGCATGCAAAGAAGTCGTGCTTTATCCTCGTAATCAATACTGGAATTTTGTGCAATGGCATCTGCAAGAAAATCACAATCCTGAGAAGCGATCATCCTTAACTGGACCGCCTGTGATGGAGAATCCGTAAAGTGAACATATTCGTTATACAGTGCCATAGCTTCACGGCGTAATGCGCGATTATTTAAATCATCTTTGGCAACAGCCTTGGGGATCTCTGTTACCACACCGGCAAGGTATGGTTCGTTGTGTGCCATTTGAACGATTTTGGCCCGGGTAAGACCGTTAACCAAAATGCGGATATTGTCTCCCTGGGATTTGAGAATCTGTTTCACTTTAACAACAGTTCCCACCGGATACAGATCAGGCAGGCCGGGATCATCGTCTAAAATGTTCTTCTGGGGCACAAGCATTATAATTTGATCTCTTTTCATGGCCGCTTCAAGGGCCATCACGGATTTCAACCTGCCCACATCGAAATGTACTGTTTGATCGGGAAAGACTGCTATTCCGCGCAAGGCGATCACAGGCATCAATCCGGAGCTTCTTTCTTCCTGCATATAAATCTCCCTTCCGTAAAGAGTAGGAAAAAGGGGGTAGAAATCTACCCCCTGCATAGTTACTGTACGTCGATCGCAACGCGGGGCTTCGCCTTATTGCGTACGATCTTTGGCTCACCGCCATTTACGCATTCCGGTGTGATAATCACTTTTCTGATAGAAAGATCAGAAGGAATTGTATACATCACCTTCAGCATTGTTTCTTCCATAACAGCTCTCAAGCCACGGGCGCCAATCTGCCGGTCAATAGCCTTTTGTGCAATTGCTTCCAGTGCTTCGTCCTGGATCTCCAATTTCACATTGTCCATTTCCAGTAGGGCTATATACTGCTTAACAAGCGCATTCTTTGGCTCAATAAGAATTCGAATAAGGTCTTCCTTCTTTAAATCCTGTAATGCAGTAATAACAGGCATACGGCCAACAAGCTCAGGAATAATACCAAACTTCAGCAAATCGTGAGGTTGTACTTTAGCCAAGAGCTTACCGACATCTCTGTTCTTCTTGCTCTCAACCGGCGCATCAAAACCAATGGCAGACTTATCTGTGCGGCTTTCAATGATCTTGTCAAGGCCATCAAACGCGCCGCCGCAGATAAACAGAATATTAGTAGTGTTAATGGGGATAGTTTCCTGCTGCGGGTGCTTTCTACCGCCCTGCGGGGGCACATTGGCAACAGTTCCTTCCAGGATCTTCAGAAGAGCCTGCTGTACACCTTCACCGGAAACATCGCGTGTAATGGAGGTATTCTCACTCTTGCGGGCGATCTTATCCATTTCATCAATGTAGATTATGCCCCGCTCCGCCATCTCAATATCGAAATCAGCGGCCTGTAAGAGTCTGACAAGAATGTTCTCAACATCGTCGCCCACATAGCCGGCCTCAGTAAGGGTAGTTGCATCGGCAATGGCAAATGGAACATTCAAAATTTTCGCAAGGGTCTGCGCAAAGAGTGTCTTACCGGAACCGGTGGGTCCAATAAGCAGAATGTTGCTCTTTTGCAGCTCCACGTCCGTATTGTTGGAAAAGAAAATGCGTTTATAGTGGTTATACACCGCGACAGACAGAGCGATTTTCGCATTGTCCTGGCCGATAATATAACCATCCATATAATTCTTAATTTCCATCGGTGTAGGCAGATGGTCAGGCTGCATATTCTCCTGTTCGCTTTCCTTCAACAGGTCACAGCATGCCTGCACACAGTCGCTGCAAATGCACACATTTTGACCGGCAATAAGCCGCGCCTGGGATTCTGTTTTGCCACAGAAGGAACAACGAAGGACCTGTTCATCTTTTTCAGCCATAGTGCGGCCACCACCTTTCAAGTATAATTAATGACGGTTCAAAACCCGGTCGATAAGTCCAAACTCCAAAGCCTCTTCGGATGTCATGAAATTATCCCGCTCGCAAGCGGCAGTTACTTCTTCCACATCCCGACCAACATTTTCAGCCAAAATACGGTTCATTCGGGCCTTGATTGTCTCCAAACGCTTCATATGGATCGCCATATCGGTGATCTGACCCTGGGTGCCTGCAGAGGGCTGGTGGATCATAATTTCAGCGTTGGGCAGAGCCATACGCTTGCCTTTGGTGCCTGCACTCAGCAGGAAAGCGCCCATAGAAGCGGCCAAACCCACACAAATGGTAGCTACATCGCACTTGATGTACTTCATTGTGTCGTAAATGGCCATACCTGCAGTCACACTGCCACCGGGGCTGTTAATGTAGAACTGAATGTCTTTGTCCGGATCCTGTGCTTCCAGGTAAAGCAACTGGGCAACAATCAGGCTTGCAGTGGTGTCATTGACTTCTTCAGACAAGAAAATGATACGGTCGTTCAGCAGCCGGGAGAAAATATCATAGCTTCGTTCTCCCCGACTGGTCTGTTCAACTACATAGGGTACTAAACTCATGGTCGTGTCTCCTTTCAAGATTGGAACATTCTAACCATTGGGGCCGCAGATTATTCCTCAGCCTTCTCTTCCTTTGCCTTAGGGGCAACGGCAACGGCACTGTCAACGATAACCTTGATAGCCTTCTTGGTTTCCAGGCTGGTCTTAAGTTCGGTCTCGGGAACCATGGACTTGATCTTCTCAACATCCATTTCGTACTGCTTGGCCATAGCTTCATATTCCTGAGCTAATTCATCATCAGATACAGTGATACCTTCAACTTCGACGATCTTAGCCAGGGTCACATTTACCTTTGCCTGCTTTTCAGCACCGGGGCGGAAAGCGTTACGCATGGTGTTCAGATCACCGCCCATCATCTTGGCGTAAGCATCCATGGAGTAGCCACTCATCTGCAGCTGATAGGCAAAACGCTCCATTTGGTTGTCCAGCTCCATTTCGACCAGAGCCTTGGGCATATCTACGGTTACATTCTCAGCAGCTTTATCAACACATGCCTGCTCAAATGCATTATCGATCTGCTTTTGAGCATTCTCAAGAGCCTTTGCGCGGATGTCAGCCTTCAGTTCATCCAGAGTCTCAAACTCGGATACATCCTTAGCAAATTCGTCATCCAGGGCAGGAACATTGGTTACAGTGACCTTATTGAGCTTCACATGGAAGACGACAGGCTTGCCGGCCAGTTCAGCGTGATAATCCTCAGGGAAGGTGATATTAATATCCTTTTCTTCACCAGCGGACATACCAACGACCTGCTCCTCAAAGCCGGGAACAAAAGAACCGGAGCCCAGCTTCAGATCAAAGTTGTCGCCCTTGCCGCCCTTGAATGGAACGCCGTTGTCGAAGCCTTCAAAGTCAATATTGGCAGTATCGCCCATTTCAGCGGCACGCTCAACAGTCTCGTTGGAAGCAACATTCTGAGCCATACGGTCCAGCTCGGCCTGCACCTGCTCATCGGTTACAGTTGCTTCTGCCTTTTCTACTTCCAGACCCTTATAATCACCCAGAGTTACTTCGGGGTAAGTCTCGGTGGTCAGAGTCAGAGTAACGATGCCTTCATCAGAGATCTGCATATCGGTCAGATTGGGACGGCCAACAGCCTTCAGATCCTGCTTCACGACAGCTTCCTCATAAACCTGAGTGAAAATTTCTTCCAGGCCATCTTCATAAAAAACATGGGCACCGTACATAGATTCAATCATCTTCCGGGGAGCCTTGCCCTTGCGGAAGCCGGGAATCATAATATTCTTGCGGGCCTTCAGGTATGCCTTGTTCACACCCTGCTCCATCAATTCCTTGTCGATTTCTACGACGATGGTAGCCTGATTGCCGTTCTTTTCGATGTTCTTTACGTTCATTGTTATCCTCCTAAAATGGAATCGCAAAGCGATTCTTCTATCTTTAATTTAGCATCCGAAACATTTTAACAGATAATGATTAAAAAGTCCACACATTTCTTGAAAAATTTACGAAATAACAGTGTAGGGACTGAAATGCAAATAGTCTGAAGATACCAGTTTATATTCTATACCGTCCCATAGACCTTCAAGGGCAAGATTATGGCTTCCGCCGTGCAGATGTCCATAGAAGCATCTGCGGACATTATAAGTATGAAGAAGATCAATGATCTCTTGGCAAATATAGCCTTTATAAAGAGGCGGATAGTGCAAAAAGACAATTTTTTCCATATCGGCTGCAGCTTTCAAAGACGCTTCTAAGCGCAGAAGCTCCCTTTTGAACACCTTTTCGTCGTGCTCTGAGCCGCGGTTTTCTTCAAAAAACCATCCTCTTGTTCCACAGATAGCCCAATCTCCATAAGTATAGCAATTATTGTTTAATATATGCTGATCATGAAAACCGTTTTCTTCGCAAAATTTCAAAAACTTCGCGTTGGTGCTCCACCAATAATCATGGTTTCCTTTAAGAATTATTTTTCTGCCCGGGATTTGATTGATCCAAGCAAAATCCTCTTTTGCTTCCTGCAGATCCAGAGCCCAGGACAGGTCACCCAAAAGCACCAATGTGTCCTCTGCCGTAAGCTTCTCAAGGCCCGATTTTAGTTTATCCATATAGCCGACCCAGGCACCGCCAAACACATCCATAGGCTTGGAGGCACCCAGACATAAATGCAGATCACCAATTGCGTACAGGGCCATTGACTCACTTCCTTAGTGTAGATTAGGGAGCAGACTCCTCGAAAACAATTGTTAGGCTACTCTCCCCTGCCTTGGCTCTGTAGTCCTGCAATGTAGCCAAGGAAAATGCTGTATAGGGATTTACAGTTACCCCGTTATTACTCTTAAAACTATTCAAAACCATAGGGATTCTTTCCTGACTGACAACACTGACAAAGAAATCCTGTGCAGCAAGAATATCCGCGTCTTCCGGTAATTGATAATCCCGCTTGTGCTCCATTTGATGTACAAAATGCTCAGTTTCTTCATAGCCGTATGCCAAAAAGAGGAAATGCTCAAACAGCTCAGGAATCACTGCGTCCTGGCAAGGATAGCCAGTTTTAATAAGGGGAGCACCACAGTGGATCGTACCGCGGTTTACAAAATCCCAAATGTTACTGTTTTCATTGCATGCAATCAAAATATTCCGAACTGGTAAGCCCATCCTTTTGCAGTAATAGGCCGAAAGAACTTGTTCAAAATCTCCGGCATTTACCGCAAGATCAACCTGTAATGTACCTTTTTCTGAAACCTGCATAACCGTCGCAGCGATCAGGCCGGTTCGGATTGCAACTCTGGACCAGGAGGTGGGCATTGCACCACTATCCTTGCAGATGCAACTAAATATACTCCGAAGAAGATACTCCATTTCGTTCCCGGGATTCTTCCAGTATTGGGCCAAGATTGTCTTTTGCCCACACTCTACGATCTGCAAGGGCGTTTTGCCGACAGCGGAATACAGATCCCAAGGGGTTATATCTGTCGTAAAAAATCTGTTCAATATATCAGAAACGACCTGCAAAAATGCACTGTCTTTAAATCGTTTCATATCAGTTTCGTCGAGGTAAGGAACACGCAATGGCAGGATTTGGCCACCATTGTCGCTTTTTTCCATGCGCAACGCTTTATAAGAGGTATAGGAATCCAGTTTACTTCTTGTTGACCGATATAGCACGCTTCATCACTCCCATTGCATTATTCCAAAAAATGTTTTCAACGATTCCCCGGGAAATCCCCCGTTGAAGGAGAGCTTCTTCCAATTTTGCATAATCCTGCACACCGGTAAAACCATCCGGTAGTGTGTCACACCCATCCAGATCACCGCCAAGAGCAATATGCTTGCCCTCAGGATCTAAGGACAGGAAATGTGCAATATGATCGCAAATTGTTTGAATTGTGGCATTTTCACCCAAAAATTCCGTAAAGAGATTGATACCGACAACGCCACCGGTTTTGCAAATAGCCAGGAACATTTCATCTGTTAAGTTCCGGGTATGATTCCAAACTGTACGACTGTTGGAGTGAGATGCAATCACCGGTGCTTCTGCAATCTCTATAATGTCCCAAAATGCCTCGTCACTGATATGACTTACATCCACAAGCATACCCAGCCTCTGAGCCTGCCGCACATATTCCCTGCCCAGCTCAGTCAAGCCGCCGCCAGTCACATTGGAGCCGCAAAGAACATTTTGTTCATTCCAGCCCAGCGTGGTAATGCGAAAACCTACACGGTACAGATCTTCCAATAGTTCAGGATCATACTCAAAACCCGCGGGACCTTCTATTGTTAAGACAGCGCTCATTCTGCCTGCCGCAGCATTCTTTTCGATCTCTTCCGGGGTGTAGCACAGACGAATAATATCTGCATTCTTTTCTGTTTCCCGCATAACAGTTGCCAGTTCTCTCTCAAATACGACGATTGGGGATTTCTTAAACCATTTTTCCATCCCAGGAGTGGTGAAACAGGCGAAGCACTGACAATACCCGCTTAAGGTCCCGGCTCTTTCCAGATCAATGTGCAAATTATTGTTTCGCAAGCTGCCTGCTTGGTCCAGCGTATCGCCAAGAAGCGCTAAAGCAGTATCACAGTGCAAGTCAAATACAGGAATACTCATTCAAATGCTCCTTCAATGTGATTAATTGCAGGTCTCTTTGTCTGGCACCCTTCAGGTGCATATACTTCAATTACATCAAACCGCGGTTGTAATTCAGTTGGATTTTGTGCCAAATATATCTCTGCTGTGGAACGGAGTCGGTTTTGTTTATGAAAGTCAACGAATTCTGCTGCCCTCGCAAACTTATCTGACTTGCGAAGCTTTACCTCCACAAAAACAATATAGCCATTATGCGAAGCAATCAAATCGATTTCTCCAAATCTGGATCGATATCCTGCTCCCAGTACCTCATATTTTTTACTTCTCAGGTACTGTGCTGCCAGCATTTCTCCCCAAGCACCAACAATGTTATTTCGTCCCATATAATTTCTTTAAAAATGTCATTCGGTGTACTTCGCTTGGGCCAAATTGTGCAAGTGCATCATAGTGCGCCCTCGTCCCGTAGCCTTTATGTACTTCAAATCCATACTGAGGATATGCCTTTGCAAGCTCCAGCATATAATCATCCCGGGTCACCTTTGCCAATATGGAGGCAGCGGCAATGCTGGCACTCAGCCCGTCGCCACCCACAATGGTCTTAACAGGCAAACCAAAATTCTTTTGTCGGTTGCCGTCAATAAGCGCAAAATCCGCTTTTACCTGCAAGCCGTCAATAGCCCTTTGCATTGCAAGAAAAGTTGCTTGCAGGATGTTAATGTCATCAATTTCCCGCTCTGTAGAAAAAGCAATGCTATAGGCAATCGCCTGTTGCTTAATAAGGGGATACATTTCACGGCGGCGTTTATCTGAAAGCTTCTTGCTATCATCAAGCCCCGGTATATTTATATCTTCCGGTAGGATAACAGCAGCAGCGCAAACAGGCCCGGCAAGGGGGCCTCGCCCTGCCTCATCAACACCGCAAACAAATCGATAGCCTTGCGCCTTTAGCTGACTCTCAAATTGGAACATATCCACAACGCTCATACACAGTCCTCCACTTTTTCAAAAGTAAAGGCACCAAGCTTGCCGCTGCGATACTCATCGATCAGCACTTTTGCCATCCGCTCTGTGTTGATTTCGCCTCTTGCGAGGAGGTATCCTCGTTTCTTGCCAGCTTCTTCCAAAAGCATATAACCGGGAGTATCGGAAGACATTTGCACCTTATAGCGGTCCAAAAGCACCTGAGGGTAATATCGATTTAACTTCTCAGCCAAATGGCAGGCAAGCTCCTCTGTGTCAATAACATTTTCCTTTACTGCTCCGGTGTATGCGAGCATCATTCCTACCTCTGGGTCATCAAACTTAGGCCACAAGATGCCGGGTGTGTCTAAAAGCAGCAGGCTGCTATCGACTGTAACCCACTGCTTTCCCCGTGTGACACCGGGGCGATTTTCAGCCTTTGCGCCCTTTCGGCCGGAAATCTGATTGATAAAAGTGGATTTTCCCACATTGGGGATACCAACGATCATAATTCGCAGAGGTTTATTCATTCCTTTGGCAGCATTTCGTTCGATTTTTTCCTTCAAAACACTGCGTACTGCGGGCAGAAACTCATTGATGCCGCGTCTGCTCTTGCAGTCAGTTGCTATGGCGGCGATCCCTCTGCTTCTGAAATATTGCATCCAGGACTTGGTTACCTCCCAGTCAGCAAGGTCGCTGCGGTTCAATACGATCAACCGGGGTTTATTTGCACAAATAGAATCTATATCAGGATTTCTGCTGGAAAGTGGGATTCTGGCATCCACAATTTCGCAAACAGCATCAACAAGCTTCAAGTCGGCCTCGATCTGGCGCCTTGTCTTAGTCATATGTCCGGGATACCACTGGATATTCATTTGCTTTTCATCCATCAGGAAATCCCTCCAATTCGGCTAAAATCTCTTTTATCGGAATACTCATCTATACCGGGTAAAAACAGAAAGAAAGCTTTGCCTATGATCTCACGGCAATCAATCTGTCCAATTTCCGTGCTTCTGCTGTCCTTTGACACAGCACGATTATCCCCCATTACGAATACATGGCCCTTTGCAACCACACAGGAAAACTGATTGCCGTAGGGAGCGTTTGTTTGGGAAGAAATATATGTTTCACTGAGCAACTCTCCATCCACATATACATCATTATCGATAATTTCCACTGTCTGGCCTTCTGTAGCAATAACCCGTTTAATAATTGGCTCCCCAGCCTTAAAGGAATCTTTGCTGATGACAACCACATCCCCTGCCTTGGGTGTGTTATAAAACGGCTTGCCGATTACTAAAAGGTAATCACCGTCAATTAAGGTGTTCATCATAGACGGGCCGGAAACAACCACAATACGCCCCAATAACAAAAACACAAGCAAGATGATAGAAAGTAATATCACAAAATCATGCAAATAGGAAAGGACCGTTCGTTTGTTATCCGAGAGTTTATTTCCGTATGTGTCCATAATTACACCTCCTTAAGCCATATTTGTATCCATTATAAACCATTTTGCGCAATAAAAAAAGAGGGTTGCCCCTCTTTTTTTATTCTTTTTGGAATTAAACCAGTTCCTTGACCTTGGCGGCCTTGCCGAAACGGTCACGCAGGTAGTACAGCTTCGCACGGCGAACCTTACCCTTACGAACAGTCTCAACACTGGCAATACGGGGAGAGTGAACAGGGAAAACCTTTTCACAGCCAACACCATAGCTGATACGGCGAACAGTGATGGTCTCACCAATACCGCCGTGCTTACGAGCGATGATAGTGCCTTCAAACACCTGAATACGCTCACGGGAGCCTTCCTTGATCCGCACATGCACACGAACAGTATCGCCAACCCGCATCTCGGGCAGTTCTTCCTTCATGTACTGGCTGGACAGAGCCTTTACCAAATCCATATCTTTGTCCTCCTTAATATTAGGCGTTCATGCGGCGGATGCTCCGGCGATATGGTCCCGGCCCCGCAGAGGACTCACCTTGATTTCAGACCGATTTATTATAGCATTGGTAATTGTGAAAATCAAGTACTTTTTTAAATATTTTTGGTTTATCTTAATCGGTTTACTCAGATCGAAGTGCAATAACCGGGTCCTTTCTGGCCGCATGTTTTGCAGGTATCAATC
>JAZQLG010000038.1:0-12263 GCA_045542575.1 Faecousia sp. | reverse complement strand
TCGGGGTCGAGTTGCTTGTCTTGGCGGCTTTGGTGACCTCTGCCAGTCTGTCAAAAACAAGTTTTTTGACAGACTGAAAAGATACGGCATCTTTAAGGATGCCGGGTCTTTATTTGCCTTCAATCTGCGTTTGCAAATAGGAAAGGGCGCCAGGCTCGTCCGTTTGCAGGATAACAGCGATCTCCATACACAAAAGTCGCTGTGCATCCCGAAGGAAGTTTTCATCACACAAATGAAATTTTCTTCCCGCATCCTGCTGTGCGACTCTATGGCTCTGCAAGGCCATGATCATAGAAAGAAGGGATTTGCGGTCACCACTTGAAATCAGTTCACGGTAGTACTGCTTCCGCTGGTTTTCCTCCGGTATCCAAACGCTCTGCCAGTCGCCCAAATCAGAAAGCAAAGCATCCAGTTCCTCCCGCGTCAGAATCGGGCGCAATTTAGCAACGGCAACAGGGTTACCGGAGGGAACAAAGAAGCAGGCGCCTGTCTGGCTAACCGGCTCAACAACATAGTACTCCACATTTTTCCGATCCACAGTTTTTACATCTGTGCCTGCAATTTTGCAAACACCATGAATTCCGTAAACAACCAGTTGACCAACTGACAGCAATCTACCTCACCCTCCTTTGCAATCTGCTTATATATATTATACCACGTTATTAAGATTTTTCACGTAGTAAAAACGCCAAATTTTCGCCTTTTTATCTGTGCAAAACTTTCATAAATGGCCGATTACACAGGGTAATCGGCCATTACTTATCACTGAAATACGCGAACGCGGATGGTTTCCTCCAGAGACTTCAGTTCCTCTATTACCTGGTCGTCGATCTTGCCGTCCAGGTCAAGCATTGTACATGCATATTCACCCTTGCTTCGGTTCAGCATATCAGAAATATTCACATTGTCACGGGCAATTGCAGCCGTAAATTTCGTAATAGTATTGGGTATATTCTTATGCAGAACCAACAAGCGGCAGGGCTTTGTCCGGGGACCCATATCACAAGCCGGGAAGTTCACTGAATTCACGATATTGCCATTTTCCAGATAATTCATTATCTGGCGGACGGCCATCATTGCACAGTTGTCTTCGCTCTCCTCCGTGGAGGCACCCAGGTGAGGAATGGCAATAACACCCGGCATACCGGCTGTTACATCATTGGGGAAGTCTGTTACATAACGGCGGACCTTACCGGTCTGGAGCGCCCATGCCATTGCTTCATCATCAACCAGCGCATCTCTTGCAAAGTTCAGAATGATCACACCGTCCTTCATCTTGCTGAGGGCTTCCTTGTTGATCATTCCCCTGGTGCTGTCCAGAAGAGGGGTATGCAAAGAAATGATGTCGCAGTTTTCGTAAATATCATCCCGGTTATTTACCCGGATAATGTGATGGTCCAAATGCCAGGCAGCATCAATGGAAATATAGGGGTCACAGCCATAAACCTCCATATGGAGCTTTCTTGCCGCATTGGCAAGAGGTCCACCTACGGCACCCAAGCCAATAACGCCCAGCTTTTTATTTACGATCTCATGGCCGGCAAATTTGGACTTACCCTTCTCCACCTGCTTTGCAATATCCTTGGTGTCTTTAATGCTCTGTACCCAATTGATGCCGCCAATCACATCCCGGCAGCCTAAGAGCATACCGCAAAGAGCCAGCTCAACGACGCCGTTTGCATTGGCACCTGGGGTATTGAACACAACGATGCCTTCCTGAGCACACTTATCCAGAGGAATGTTATTTACGCCTGCACCGGCCCGGGCAATACCCAAAAGATTCGGGGAGAACTCCATTTCGTGCATACTGGCACTGCGCACCAACATAGCTTGGGCACATTCTGCTACCTGAGTCAGGGAATAATCCTTGGTCCACAGGTTGGTGCCTTTCTGGGAAATGCTGTTCAAATAGTGTACCTGAAACACAACGATTCCTCCTTTAGCGGTTATCCTTACAGAAACGATCCATAAAGTCCACAAGGGCCTTTACGCCCTCGATGGGCATTGCGTTATATATACTTGCCCGCATACCACCCACGCTGCGGTGGCCCTTCAAATTCAGGAAGCCGGCCTTGGTCGCCTCAGAAATAAATTTCTTTTCCATTGCATCGTCGCCAATGACAAAGGGGACATTCATAAGGGAACGGTCCTTTGCCTCCACTGTGCCACGGAACATAGGATTGTTATCCAGGAAATTATAGAGAATGGCAGCCTTTTCCTCGTTACGCTCTCCGATCACCTGCAGACCGCCCATATCCTTCAGCCACTTAAACACCTTGCCGCAGATATAAATACCGTAGGCAGGAGGTGTATTGTACATAGAGCCGTTATCCGCATGGGTCTTATAACGAAGCATCGTGGGAGTGCCGGGGTACACATCCTCGGTAATGAGGTCTTCCCGAATCACAGCGATCACAACGCCTGCAGGGCCCACATTCTTCTGCGCGCCGCCGTACAGCATTGCATACTTGCTCATATCCACAGGCTCAGACAGGAAGCAGGAAGATACATCTGCCACCAGGTCTTTACCCTTGGTGTTGGGCAGGGTCTTGAACTTGGTGCCGTAAATGGTGTTGTTCTCGCAGATATACACATAGTCCGCATCCGGGCTGATCGGCAGATCAGAGCAGTCAGGGATATAGCTGAAGGTCTTATCCGCAGAGGATGCAACCACATTGGCCTTGCCGTACATTGCAGCCTCCTGGCAGGCCTTCTTTGCCCAAACGCCGGTGACGATGTAATCGGCAACCTTGTTTTTCATCAGGTTCATTGGCACCATCGCAAACTGCTGGGATGCGCCGCCCTGCATAAACAGGACCTTGTAGTTATCCGGCACACCCATCAGATCCCGAAGGTCCGCCTCAGCGGTGTCAATAATCTTCTGATAGGTATCAGATCGGTGGCTCATCTCCATAACAGACATACCGAAGCCACGGTAGTCCAGCATCTCATTGGCAGCCTCCTGCAAAACTGCTTCCGGCAGTACGGCGGGGCCTGCGGAAAAGTTATATACCCGTCCCATAATGATCCTCCTCATTGATTATCTGTCCGCAATAGGCGTACATTTGTTGTTGCTATAGTACCACTTTCGCTTTTAGATTGCAATAACTTATTTATAATTTCGTATATTATGTCATATTTGCCCCCCGGTCATCGGGTAAAATAAGTCACTTTTCCCATAGAAAAACCACCCCGACAGAGGCAGCTCTGCCGGGGCACGGATTAACCTGATAATGCCGCCTGTTATGCAGGCGAAACCATCCTTATACCAGGCGCACTTTATAGTGGCGAAGCCAATAATCCATCTGCAGTATATAAGCCGCTGTTTGAGGCTTTCGCATCAACTGACCGTACCATGGCCACGGCGCTTCTTCCTGGAAATAACGATGCAAGCTTTCCCTGTCTACTATATCCCACACCGGCGAATCCTTCTTTGTAAGAAGATCCATCAGTCTGCTCTCCATTGCTTTTGCATAGGCAGGATCATAAGTTTTGGGATACGGGCTTTTCTTTCTGTAAAGCACCTCATCCGGCAGCAATCCCTCTGCCGCTTTCCGCAGCAGTCCCTTCTCCCGCCCTTCATAGTCCTTAAAAGCCCACGGCACAGTATACAGATATTGGGCAATTCTGCGGTCACAGAAAGGCACCCTGACCTCCAAGCCCCAAAACATACTCATTCTGTCTTTTCTGTCAAGAAGGGTCTGCATAAACCAGTGATAGTTCAAATTTACCATTTCCTTCATCCGCCGTTCTGTGGGATCGGTCTGCGGCAAAATGTCGCACTGTGCGAGGGTATCATTATACCGGTCCATCACAAACGCCTCAGGGTCGATTTTTTGCAGATATTCAGGCCTCAGCAGGCTCGCTCTGGCGGCGGTATTCTGCGCCCAGGGGAAGCCCTGTAAGGCTCTGACCTGCGGATCCCGGTACCAGGGGTATCCTCCGAAAATCTCATCGGCACACTCCCCGGAAAGGGCCACCTTCACTTTTGACCGAATATCCCTGCAGAAGCAAAGAAGAGAAAAATCCACATCTGCCATACCGGGCAGATCCCGGGCTTCTGTGGCGTCCTCCAGTGCCTTTTCCAGTTCTTCCGGTGTCAGTATCGTCCAATGAGGATCTGTCTTTATGCACGATTGCATCAGCTTTATATACGCATTGTCGCTACTGGGCTGGAATTTTTCAGGCACGAAGTATTTATCATTGTTTGCATAATCCAGGGAGAAGGTTGGCAGAGGTGCTTCCATCCCCGCCGCACACTGTGCTGTGATAATACTGGAATCCAGGCCGCCTGACAAAAAGGTGCCAATTGGCACATCAGACACTGTTTGTCGGGTGATCGCATCCTTAACCAGGAAGCGAACCTTCTCTACAGCTTCAGGGAATGTATCAGTAAATGGAATATCCGTCAGCTTGAAATAGCATTTTTCCCGCCACTTACCCCCTTGAAAATACCCACAGTATCCCGGCCTCACTTCCTGCATATTGCGAAACACGCCACTTCCCGGTGTCCTGCCCGGACCTAAAAGAAGCAACTCCCCTACCCCGGTTTCATCCAGCTCTGCGGTGACACCAGGGTAAGAAAGAATTGTTTTCATTTCCGAGGCAAACAAAAGCCCGCCCTGCAGGCACATATAGAATAACGGTTTCACGCCCATAGGATCACGGGCAAGAAATAACCGCTGATTTCGGTTTTCCCAAATACCAAATGCAAAAATGCCGTTCAAACGGTCAAGGCACGCTTCTCCCCATTGAGCATAGCAATGGAGCACCACCTCGGTATCACTTTCTGTTTCAAAGCGGTGTCCCAGGCTTTGGAGCTCCCGGCGAAGCTCTCCTGTGTTGTAGAGCTCTCCGTTATAGGTAATGGTATACCACTGTCCCTCATAAAAAAGCTGCATGGGCTGTTTTCCCCGGGCAATATCTATAATTGCAAGTCGGCTGTGTAGCAAGGTACACTGGCCCTCAGAGAACCAGCCGGTACTGTCAGGGCCTCTTCGTTTCATTGTGGAGAGCATATGAAGGCGCAGTTCTACGGAATTGGGCAGCGCGATCATACCTGCAATGGCACACATAGTTCATCCCATCCTTTCTGCGCCATCCTATGCACTTACCCTCATTCGGTGCAACCAAATTTGTCACCGAAAGGCGGCCATGGCATATCATACTGTGAAAGGAGGAATGCCCTCTGGCAGCCACAGGTACCATTCAGGTTAACGCCTACACAAGCTATGCCCAAATTCCTTTGGAAGGGGCAGCTATCACCATAACAGATCCAAACGGCGGCGTCATTGCTATGCGCCTTACCAATCGAAGCGGACAACTGGACACCCCTGTCACCGTCCCGGTGCCGGATCTTTCCGCAAGCCAGCGTCCGGATACCGGTATCATCCCCTTCGCCCGGGTGAACATACGGGCGAAACTCACTGGCTATGAAGAAATCGAAATCGAGGATGTACAGGTTTTCGCTGACACCGTAACCAGTCAAAATTTAGAGATGATTCCCTTGGCCGAATTACCGGCCAAATGGAATAAAGCAGAAATCTTCCGGGTTCCTGCCCAAAATCTGTAAGGAGGGATACTGTGCCACCGGTCGTGCCTTATGTGCCCCAGCAAATCACTGTACATTTGGGTTCTCCCTCTTCCAATGCCGCCAATGTAACGGTTCCGTTTTCTGACTATGTTAAAAATGTAGCCTCCAGTGAAATTTATCCCACCTGGGACGAAAGCGCACTGCGCGCCAACATATATGCCATTGTATCCTTTGCCTTAAATCGGGTATACACTGAATTCTATCGAAGCCGGGGCTATGATTTTGATATCACCAACAGCACCGCCATTGACCAGTATTTTGTTAATGGGCGCAATTACTTCGATAATATTTCACGGATCGTGGATGAGCTCTTTAACGATTACCTTCGCCGGCCCGGGTTCGTGGAGCCCCTTGCTGCCAAATTCTGCAATGGCACCACGGTGACTTGTGAGGGGTTAAGTCAGTGGGGCAGCCAAAATTTAGCTCAGCAAGGATATAATTCCACACAAATTCTCCGCAGTTATTATGGGAATGTAGAAATTGTCCCCAATGCGCCTATTCGCGGCTTGACATCGTCCTATCCCGGGACGCCACTGAGAAGAGGCTCATCAGGCCCCTCCGTTGTCACGCTGCAGGTTGCCTTAAACCGAATTGCGCAAAGCTACCCCGCTATACCAAAAATTGCCAATGTGGACGGCATATACGGCAGCCGGACAGAATCCAGCGTGCGTTCATTCCAGCGGATATTCAATCTCACCCCTGACGGAATTGTCGGTCCTGCGACCTGGTACGCCATTGTGCGGCTGTATACCGCTGTCACACGGCTGTCTGAGCTTCGCAGTCAGGGGCAGCAGTTCTATTCTATCAACTGGTCGCCCCCAAATGCCCTGCAGGTAGGAAGCACAGGAGATAAAGTACGGCTGCTGCAGTATATGCTCTCCATTCTGGCCTCCTATATTTCCTACATCCCCCCCATCACTGTAGACGGCACCTACGGACCAGCCACCCGCTCCGCTGTATTGGCAGCACAAAGACTCTTTGGTCTGCCGGAAACCGGCGTTGTGGATGCAACAACTTGGGATGAGATCTACGACCAATATTCCGGCATAGAAAACTCCACACTGCGTTCGGGTGAAACCTTCCCGGGTCAAAACCAGCTGGCAGTCCCCGCCGGGAATTTCAACCGCACCAGAAATACGACGCCCTACAGCCGCAGCACCACGATGCGGCAATTCCCCGGCACAGATCTTTCTATGGGCGCACAAGATCCTATCAAGCAGGAGGTGGTACGGTGAGACATGACGAATCCTTTGTTTCACAGCCGATAAGAAGCTTGCAAACCATGCTTAGGGTTTTGGCAGAGACAGACCGCAGCCTTCCTACGGTGGTTCCTGATGGGATCTATGGCACCACAACCATGCAGGCTGTCAGTGCATTTCAGAGAAAAAAAGGGCTTCCTGTTACAGGTGTGACCGATGAGCAAACCTGGTACGCAATCGTCGAGGCCTATGAGCCGGCTCTGATTATTCTTGGGCCTGCAGAGCCTATTGAAATCATTATGGATCCGGGGCAGGTCTTCATTTTAGGAGAGGAAAGCCCTTATATTCTCTTAGCCCAAAGTATGCTGATCTTCCTGGCCGGTGAATTTGATGGAATTCCCACTCCAAATCACACAGGTGTTCTCGACCGGGAAACCGCCCGGTCTCTATCCGGCTTCCAGGTGATAAACGGTTTGCCTGACACCGGCCAGCTGGATAAAATCACCTGGAAAAATCTTTCAAGACAGTTTACGCTCCACGCCCACCACAAGACAGCACCTCACATAGAACGGGGATAATTGTGAACAATCTGGAAATTCTTACAAATAAGATGGAAATTTCCAAAAAGCGGGCAAAATGCTCTTGATTCCAGTGTAAAAAAAGAATATAATGGGCTTATTACACGAAGGCATCGACCTTTTGGAGGATTTCAACAGCATGCGCATTCAAAACTGGAAAAAACAGGTGTTTACCATCCCCAACATATTGAGCCTGTTTCGCTTGATCCTGATCCCCGTATATATTCATATCTATCTAAATGCACAAAGTACAGCAGACTACCATTTGGCTGCTGCGATTTTGGCTGTTTCCTGTCTGACAGATGCTGTTGATGGACAGATCGCTCGGCGATTTAATATGATCACTCCTTTGGGCAAAGTGCTGGATCCTTTGGCAGATAAAATCACCCAGTTCACTTTGATCATCTGTCTGGCAATGCGCCACCCGGTCCTTTGGAGCATTATTGGCCTATTTGTTGCTAAGGAACTGTTCCAATTCTTCGCTGGGTATATTATCGTACGCCACGGACGGATTTTAAAGGGTGCCCAAATTTCCGGCAAGATCTGCACCACAGTTCTTTTTGTCAGTCTGACCCTATTGGTGCTTGTGCCGGATATTCATTACAACTGGGTATTGGGCATTACCATTATTGACGGCCTGTTTCTGCTGATCGCCTTTGTAGACTATATTTTCGTCTATGTTCGTAAAGCCGACGAGCTAACTGAAGCACTCCACTTTGATGACAAGGATCAATAACTAAAAACCGAGTTTGGACTACTCCAAACTCGGTTTTACTTATTCATATAGGCTTCTGAGTGTGTCGATCGGAACTCCGGCATCCCCTAATTTCTTAACCACAAGTCCCCAATCCAGACTCTGATACCATTTATCCACCGCTTCTGTACTTTCAGCAGGCAGTACACTCTCGGGGATCTCCACCGCAAAATCATTTACTTTTTCTCCTGTAAAGGAAAGTCCCACAAACGCCTTGTCACCGATCAGCAGATTAAGGCCAAGTGTCCGCTTTTCTGACAGAGGTTGCCAACAAAGTTCCAAACGCAGGTCCGTATTCAATGCCGCAGGCAGACTGGATGCCAGCAAGTCTCTGGGAAGCGGGAAGATCAAAGAGCCGGAAATTCCATCTTTGTCAAAAGAAAAGGCCTTAAGCTCATAGCTAAGGATCGTTTTTCCATCGATCGTCAGACGGCATATTCCTGTTTCTTTATTCCCGGAATAGGTTCCGTTACCGGAAAGGGCAAGGTCTCCACAGGTTAACAAGCTGGCAAACTTTCCGTTGGATTTCGTCTTTGCCCAATAAAGCAGCGACTGTTCACCTGTTGTCAGAATTTCCAATCCGATCAACTTATTACGGTTATCCAGATAGGTCACCAATTGCAGGCTGAAATCAGCACTTACAGACAGTTTTTCAAGTTGTTCCACCAGTGCCATATGGGCATCCCCATCTGTACCGGCCTGTTCATTCAAAAGTTTGCGGGCTGTCTCGTCGGCGCGTAATGATTCTGCCATTTCCGCAAAAGCCTGTCTGGCATCCTGCGGGCGGATCGTTGCCGTAAGCTGCAGCACATTTTGGCGGATTCCGCTAATTTTCAGCGAGGTATTTTCCTTGCTTACCCGGTGAATACTGTCTACCCAAATATCTCCATAGGTGTGCAGCAATTCTGCTATTTCCCCGTCCGTTGGAAAATTGCTTTGCCACCGGTCAACCTGTAGCTGCTCATTTTGCGCAAGCTCCAAATAACGGCTGTTTAGTTCCGGCACCCCAAGCCAAACCTTTTTCTCATTCTGAATAACATCAATGCTGGCAATGGGTTGTTGCTTTGCAGCCAGGCCGATCTGCGTCCGCAGCAAATTTCCCTCTTTTCCGGATGTGATCTGCAAACGCAGCCCGGATATCCAATCCTCTTCCCCTTCAGCAGTGAAGGATAAAAGGCTCTGTAAACTTTCATCCAGGAAAAGGCCAACAGAATATCTGTTGGGAACATCCGTATTTCGCTCCAGTTCGGCTGCATCAAATCCCACATCTTGTGCAACAGTAGCAAGGGCCTTCAGCATAAGCATTTCCGGTGAAAGGATAAGGCGTTCCGTCCAGGCAACAATGTCCGCAAAGAACACAGCAACCAAAACGCCCAAGGCAGCCAGAAAAGAAGCGATGCCGATCAGCCAGTACTTTACTCTGCCCTTTTTCTTTTTCTCGACCTGTTCATTCGGTGTGTTATCAGGCTGTACCGTTTGGCCGCAATGGGTGCAAAACTTGTCATTATTGTTTAGTTCCTTCCCGCATTTTTTACAAAGCATATCCATCTCCGGCACCTGTATGATGCCAAACCCCTTTCCAAAATGTGAATCATATATTTCTTTTATTATACCATTCTAACCCAATCTTTTCAATTAAAACATACTGGCAGAAAAAACGCCCTCTGCTTCAAGCAGAGGGTGTCTTTTGATAGATCGCAAGGTAATTACCTACGCAGTGATAAAGGCTGTAGCCGTTGGCAGTTAAAAAGTTTACCAAGTTCTGGTAGCCACCATATGCGCTATAGTCTGTTGTGCTTGTGGCATGGAGAGCCACATATTCCGCTTCCAGCAGATGCTCCCGGGAGCAGTACTTTACATCATACAGCACTTCCCGGTCACTTAAATAGACCGTATAGAAGGTGGTTGCCGCAACAGGCACATCGTCGGGGATGGTATCCAGTGCCTGGGCTATGCCGGTATAGTAGCTTTCATAATCCTTATAGAGCTTTGGCATCTGCGCACCTTGGGGGTAAACCACCCGGAAAAAGGACACAGCTGCCAAAAGCACGCCCGCAGCAAGGGCTCCAAGCCTTGCCCAGCGGATCTTCCACCGTCCCATATTTACAGTCGCCAGATAAAATAAAAAAGCGGTGGATCCAAAGGTGTACTGAAAGAAAATATCGTGCTGATAGGTGTAATCCGACATCAGATTCACAAGCACATAGGGTATGAGTAAAATATACCGTTCAAAACGCCTTGTCAGCAGTGGAAGGCCCATCAGGGGCAGCATCGTGCGCAAAATGAATTCAATCTTTTCCTTGTCCACACACTCGTAAAGAGCCTTCAGTGGGTTTAGGAGCACCGCCTTGATCACTGTCAGTAAGGACTTTCCCCCGTCAAACATAAAGTTCTCATAACGGTAGGACATTACGCCGTCACCAAATACAGACAGATAGGCCGTAGCGCCAGCAAACCACGCCAGCGCTCCGCCAATTAAGGAAAAGCTCACGATCAGATCCTTCTTAAGATCTCCATTTCTGTCCAGCAATGTCTTTACCAGCCAGTAAAGGCCTGCTACCGCAACATATACCGGTGCATCCTCTTTCACACAGAGTGTCAAAACAGCGGAAATAGCGGTAACCGGTGCGCTCCCCTTTTCCAGACCGTACATTAGCCACAGTACGAAGGGCGCAAGAAAACAGTTTTCGTGAAGATCGTAGCTTGCACCGCCGGAAAAAGCCGGATAAAAAAGGAGCAGCGCGCAAAGAAGGGTCTTGGCCGGGCCGGTTAGATTTTTTAAGCCGCAAAGCTTCCACAAGGGAATGACACTGCTTGCAAGCACTGCTGCCTGCAGTACCTGCAATGTTTCCGGTTTGGGCAAAATGGCATAGAAGGGCAAAAACAAATAATAGATCGGTGACACATGGACCTGGAAATGGGAGAGGAGGCCATCCCGTTCCAGGGTGGTCATCGGCAGGCCGGTCTCCTTCATATTGTAGAACATTTGGGAAAAGATGCCAAAATCATAGGTAGGTGTCCAGAAGCATTTTACCCGGTAGACTGTCCACGCACTGACAAAGGCGAAAAAAGCCAGGGCCAAAAGGCCGGTAATAGCAGGATAGATCAGGCTCGTGTCCTTATTTACACAAGGCAAGTCCGATTTATGATCCCACCCCTTCAAGCCATAAACGACCAGCACCCCAAGCACGATACTGCAAATGCAAAAATAAGCCCAGCTAAAGGAAGAAAACAAGCTAATAGCTGCGAAAACAGCAAACACGCCACAAAGTCCCCACCGCTCAGCCATTTGAATATCTCGCTTGAAAGATACATACTGCAATGCCGCAAATACTGCCGCAGCCGTCAGTACAAGAACAGCAGTGGAGGCTTCTGCCAGAGCTGAAAGGCCGGCAAGGCACCGGGCTGTTGCCGGCAAAAGAAGATATGCAACCGTTGCTCCGGTCAGCCAGGAAAGAATCAGCCGTCGAAAAATGGCCCCTGGCTCCAGAGACAATATCCACCTTTTCATTGCTCCACCTCCTTATAGTATTATCATACCACCCAGCATAAAAATACGCAACAGTAAAGGCAGCGCATTATCCATAACAAAAACCCGATTGCGTTTGCAACCGGGTTTTGGAGCTACTGGCCGGACTTGAACCGGCGGCCTGCTGATTACGAATCAGCTGCTCTACCGACTGAGCCACAGTAGCATTTACCGAATTATTATATCCGTTTATCTGCCTCTTGTCAACTTATTTTCCCAAGGAGAATCGTTGAAATTTCCCAGAAAATTGCGATTTGGTACTTGACAAACTAAGGAAAATAGGGTAATATACACAGGCTGACTGCAGAAGCTGTCAATATGGAGAAGTCGCGTAGCTGGCCGAGCGCGCACGATTGGAAATCGTGTATACCCCAAAAGGGTATCGAGGGTTCAAATCCCTCCTTCTCCGCCAACAAAAAGACCTCTTTTGTCTACTGGACAAAAAAGGTCTTTTTGAATGATGTTTGCCTTCGGCAAATGACGTCGTTTCACTAATGATGCCGCTGACGCTAATGATGTCGGCTTCGCCTAATGTTTTGCGGCAAACATCGCATCATTGCGGAACGAAGTGGAGCAACATCATTATGCGAAAGCATAACATCATATCGCG
>JAZQLG010000037.1:0-21517 GCA_045542575.1 Faecousia sp. | reverse complement strand
CGGATTAAAAAACAAAAAGCAATACTTTTTTACAGTTTTTTGATAATTTTTTTCGTTTTTTTCGGAGTTTTTCCAATTTTAGAACACTTGTTCTAAAACAGTGTACGCTTCTGCGCATTATGCAAAAAGACCGGGCTTTCTCTGCCCGGTCCTGTCAGCCAAAATACAGCTGCTCCTCTTTCCATATCCCCCGGACTTTTCCTGTCCGTTTTCCGGACTGAAGGAGGAACACAGAAAGCGGTTCCTCTACCCTATCCTGGATCAGATGGCGAATTTGCCGCGCTCCGTCCTTCGGTGTGCAAAGGCCGGCAATGCTGTCTGCCAGTCCAGCCGGAAGCTCCAGCTCCATTCCGCTTGCCCTCGCCCGGGTACAAAGAGCATTTAACTGCTGCATTGCAATTTGGGTCAGGCTTTCCCGCCCCAAGGGCCGGAACACTACGATTTTATCCAGTCTTCCCAGAAATTCCGGAGAAAACCGATTTTTCAATTCCTCTGCCGTCCGTGTGCTTTGTCCGCTGGGCTGAAAACCTAAGCCATCGGAGCGAATTTGCCCGCCCACATTACAGGTCATCACCACCACCGCATTTTGGAAGCTGACCTTTCTGCCGGTGGAATCCGTCAAAACCCCTTCCTCCATAATTTGCAGCAGCAATCCCGCCACATCCGGGTGAGCCTTTTCCATTTCATCCAGCACCACAATGCAGTAGGGCCGGCGTCGCACAGCCTCCGTCAGCTTTCCCCCTTCTTCGTAGCCTACATAGCCGGGAGGCGCACCGATCAACCTGGCGACTGCGTGCTTTTCCATAAATTCTGACATATCCAGGCGAATCATTCCATCCCGGCTTCCGTAAAGCTCCCGGGCCAATATCCTACACATTTGGGTCTTCCCCACCCCGGTGGGGCCGGTAAACAGCAGACTTGCCACTGGCCGGTTTTGATCCCGAATGCCGGAAAGGCTTCGCCGCAGCACCTGCGCCACTTGCGTAACCGCCGATTCCTGTCCCAAAATTCCGTCGGAAAGCACCTTCTCCAGGCCCAGGAGCCGTTCCCTCTCGTCAGCTCTGAGCCTGCCGGCAGGTATGCCGGTCCGCTCCGAAACCGCCCATGCCACATCCTGGGCGGTTACCTGCTTGCTTTTTTTCGTCTGAGTAGATCGTCCTGTAAGCTTCTGCATTCTGTCCCGCAGTTGTGCTGCCTTTTCAAAATGGCTTTGCCGCACCGCCTCCGAAAGTGCCTGCTCCAGATCCTGGCGTGCCAGATAACACCCCGCATGCATGGCTTCCATGGCAGCATGGCTTGCTCCCTCGTCTAATAGATCAATGGCCTTATCCGGCAGATACAGATCCGGCAAATACCGCACAGACAGCCGCACCGCCTCTACAAGAGCCTCCGGGCTGATGGGAATATGGTGGTGCCGCTCCAGAGAAGGCTTCAAGCTTTGCAGGATCGCCATTGTGGCATCCTTATCCGGTTCCTCCACCCGCACCGGGCGAAAGCGGCGTTCCAGCGCCGGGTCTTTTTCAATGTACTTTCTGTATTCTCCCGGCGTGGTTGCGCCCAGCATTTGCAGCTCACCTCTGCCCAGCGCAGGCTTAAAAATATTTGCCGCGTCAATAGCGCCTTCTGCCGCACCTGCGCCCACAATGGTATGCATTTCATCCACAAAAAGGATCACATCCCCCTGCCGTCGGATTTCTGCCAGCAGGTCCCGCAACCGTTCTTCAAACTCGCCCCGGTACTTCGTTCCGGCTACCAAATTGGACATTTGCAGGCTTACCAGTCTTTTATCCTTCAGTTGGGGAGGCACATTCCCTGCGGCCATCCGCTGGGCCAAGCCTTCTGCGATCGCGGTCTTTCCCACGCCCGGCTCCCCTACAAGGGCCGGATTGTTCTTATTCTTTCGGCACAAAATGCCAATTACCGTGTCAATTTCTCTGTCTCTGCCTATGACCGGCTCCATTGATACAGATTTTTGTATCAGATCTTCACTGAACTGTTCCAATAGCTTCGTGGCCAGCCCCTCCTTTTCCTTCCCTTTTCCTGTAATGTGGCTTTGTTCCACGATCCGTGAAAACATCACCTCTGCATTCAATGCGCTCAAAAGCAGCAAATCCCGGGCGCAAGTTTTTTCCTGCCGCAAAAGAGCCAGCAGAATATGAACTGTGCCAACCTCCCGGCTTTCCTGCAATCTTGCCTGACGGCCCGCTTCCGCAAAGATCCCCTTTGCCTGTGGTGTAAAGCCCATAGGAAGGGGCAAGCCTTTCGTACCCGTGCCATACAGCTCCCGGATGATCTTCTCAGCCTTATCGGGACAAAAGCCGTAAAACCGTAAAAATCTGCCCCAGGGGTCAGGCATTTGAGATAGGGCCAAAAGCAAATGCGCACTTCCCACGCTGCTGTGGCCCAAGTCCCTGGCTACCTGCCCTGCATCCAGCAAAAGCCGTTTTGCCTGCTCCTGATAGCGCATAAGTACCCCTCCCCGGGGAAAATTCTGCCCCTTGGTAAAATTTTTATACCTTGTTAAGAGAAAACCCCTTGCATTTTATAAAATCCGTGTTAGAATAATCTTGCATTCCATAAGATGCACAGAATAAACATATTGGAGGGAAAATCATGGCTTACAAAATTACCGATGCTTGCGTCAAGTGTGGTTCTTGCGCTGACAACTGCCCCGTAGAGGCTATTTCTGAGGGTGAAGACCAGTTCGTCATCGATGCCGACGTTTGCGTCAGCTGCGGTGCTTGCGCCGACAACTGCCCCGTTGAAGCAATCGAAGAAGGCTGATTGACCGTTCTTGCTATCAGCCTGCGTACGCCAAACCGGTACGCAGGCTGATTTTTTTATCATTGAGAAGCTGAGGATGAATTATGGAGACCCTACATAACGGCTTTACCCTTTCCCTTTCGGAAGGTGCCTTCCCTCTGAGCACCGACTCTATCGCACTGGGCGGCTTCACAGAACTGAAAAAAGATGCCCGGGTGCTGGACTTGGGTAGCGGCTGTGGTACTCTGGGGCTTCTGCTGTGCGCTAAGAATGACACCTGCCGGGTGACAGGAATTGAGCTCGACCCGGCTGCCCACGAAATGGCTCTATTTAACGCGGAGGCAAACGGTATCAGCGCTCGTTTAACCAGTATATGCGCTGATGTGAAAGTCCTTTCCAGTGAGATCGCGCCAGGCAGTTTTGACTGTTGCGTTTCCAATCCCCCCTATTACTCTGCCGGTCCTCAAAGCTTGAAAACACCTTTGGCCCGGCGGGATGACCGCCTTCCTATGGAGGACCTTTTTCGTGTTGCAGCCCGCGCGATTCGTTACGGAGGAGATTTCTATTTGGTCCACAAGCCGGAGCTTCTGGCCCAAATCTGTGCCTTGGGATGCCGTAACGGTATGGAGCCTAAAAAGCTTTGCCTCCTACGGCATCGGGAGGACGGCCCTGTTTCTCTTATCCTTTTGCAGCTGAAAAAGGGCGGCAAGCCGGGGCTTACCTGGCTTGAGGAATCCCTGCATCACAAAGACGGCAGTGTAACTGCTTACTATCGGACCTTATATCATATTTAGGAGAATACCTATGGCTGGAATGTTATATCTTGTTCCCACCCCCATTGGCAATCTGGGGGATATTTCCCTTCGGTGCCGTGAAACACTGGAAAAGGCAGATTTTATCGCCGCTGAAGACACTCGGGTCACTCTGAAGCTTCTGAACCATTTAGGCATTAAAAAAAGCCTTGTCAGCTACTTCGAGCATAACAAGGCCCAAAAAGGCGATTGGATCGTGGAGCGGATCCTGGGCGGTGAAACCTGTGCCCTGGTTTCTGATGCAGGCAGTCCTGCGATCTCCGACCCCGGCGAGGAGCTGGTGCAGCAGTGCGCCCGGGCTGGCATCACCGTCTGTGCTATTCCCGGTCCCTGTGCGGTGATCACCGCATTGAGCATTTCCGGGCAGACGACCGGTCGTTTCTGCTTTGAGGGCTTTCTGTCTACCGCTAAAAAAAGCCGCCGGGAGCATTTGGACAGTCTTGCCAAAGAAGAACGGACGATGGTTTTCTACGAAGCGCCCCACAAGCTGTCTGCAACCCTTCGGGATATGGCAGAGGTTTTTGGTTCAGACCGTCCTGTCAGCCTTTGCAGAGAGCTGACAAAGCTTCACGAGGAAGTGATCCGCACTACCTTAGGGCAGGCCATTGCGCTGTATGACCAAACGCCCCCCAAGGGTGAATTTGTTTTAGTTGTGGCCGGAGCACCCAAGGAAGAAAAGGTACTGCCCTCTCAGGAGGATGCCAGACAAATGGTGGTCCGGCTGATGGCGGAGGGCCTGAGCCGCAAGGACGCGGTAAAGCAGGCCTCCCAGGTGCTGAACCTGCCTAAAAATGTGGTATACGATGCCGCACTTCAAGAAGAATAAAGCAAAACGCAACCTATGACGAACAGCCAAAGGTTGCGTTTTTTTACAGCTTATCCATTTTGGAAATACACTCTTTGCAGATATGCTTGTCGCAATATTGCACAAGGGTACGGTTGGCACCACAGAAGATGCAGGTGGACTCCAGTTTCTTCAAAATAATTCTATCTTCATCCAGGCATATTTCCAACTCGTCCCGTTCAGCAATGTCTAATGTGCGGCGAAGCTCAATAGGAAGAACCACTCTTCCCAGCTCATCCACTCTTCTCACGATCCCCGTTGTTTTCACGCGTTTTCCTCTCTTTCAGCAGTTGATGACACCAATCGACTAATTTTTCATATTATACAATATTCTTTTTAGTCTGTCAATGTTTTTACGCAAAAGATTATTCGCTGCCGCATAGATTTCCCTAAGGGGGTGTGGCAATGGTAATGACCTATCTTTTTACCGGTATGGTATTCTTATCTGTGCTTGGCAGCTTGCTCTTGGGGAACGGCAGCGCACTGTCTGCCGGCGTAACCTCCGGAGCGCAAACAGGGATCACACTGGCTATTTCCATTTCCGGGGCCATCTGTCTTTGGTCCGGAGTCGGGGCGCTTATGGAAAAAACCGGCATATCCTCCGCCCTCTCCCGGCTTTTGCGGCCTTTGCTTTCCCGCCTGTTTCCATCCGTAAAAAAGGACAAAAGGCTTTCTCACTATCTAAGTGCCAATGTCTGTGCCAACCTTTTGGGGCTTGGAAATGCCGCCACCCCTATGGGCATCCAGGCGGCACGCTGCCTTGCCAAAGGGCAAAAGGGCATTGCCTCCAAAGAGCTTTGCCGCTTGGTGGTGCTGAACACCGCATCCATCCAGCTCATTCCCACAAATGTGGCCGCTCTGCGGGCAAGCCTGGGCTGCAGCTCCCCCTTTGACATTCTCCCTTGTGTTTGGTTTACCAGTTTTATTTCTGCCGGTATGGGACTCACTGCCGCCTGGCTGCTGGGAAAGGTGTGGCCCCGTGACTGATTACATTGTACCTATTCTTTTACTTTTCGTCTGTCTTTGGGCTCTTAGAAAAAGGGAAAACGCATATGAGCATATGCTCCTGGGTGCCCGGGATGGGCTAAAGCTTCTTGCAAGCTTAGTGCCCACCCTTGTGCTTTTACTGACTGCCGTAGGGATGCTCCGTGCTTCCGGCGTGATGGACTATTTAAGCCGTTTTCTTTCCCCTGTTTTTTCCTTTGTGGGAATCCCGCCGGAAACCGCCCTTTTGGTGCTGATCCGCCCCATCAGCGGCAGCGCCGCTTTGGCTGTAGGTGCGGACCTGATGGCCGCCCACGGCGTAAACTCCTATATTGGCAAAACAGTTGCCATTATGCTCGGGTCTACAGAAACGACCTTTTATACCATTGGTGTCTACTTTGGGGCCGCCGGGATCAAAAAAACAAAGTATACCCTGCCTGCTGCTCTGATCGCAGACCTCACCGGCTTTATGATGGCAGCTTTGAGTGCGCGCTTTTTATAAAAAAGACCAGGCACAGAGGCCTGGTCTTTGATTTAGAAGGTTGCTACATCCGGTTCTGCAGGCTCTGCAGGTGTCACCGAGACAGCTGTCAGCACAGGGCCCAGCTCTCCCTGGTACAGGGGGTGGTTTTCCGCGCTGATAGTAGCTTTTACATTCACCCAGCCTCGGGGGGTAAGCGCTTTGGCCTGGGGATAGCGGCAGGGAATGCCGCAGAATTGAATGTCATCCACACAGCAGGTCATCACGAACCGGCCAGGCGCAAACATCCCTTCCTTTTCCCTGCGCAGAAGGGCCACCTGGCCCTTGAAGGAAACGGTTTTACCCGCGTATTTTTGAGGTTCCTCCGTCACATCCCGATACCAGAGGGCATAGTCTTCATCCCTGACGGTAATGATCGGAGCATTAATGTCAAAGGGCAGCGGATCCTCGATCTCATCAAAGGCAGTGGTGCCGTCCAGGTAGTCATAGAGGATGTCCATTTTCCGGTTGGCCGCCCGCACCAGCTTATGCAGGTGCATCGTATCCTCACCGGGCTGCAGACGGTTGAATACCACCATTTGTCCCCCCACCAGCTTATCCATTACCAAATTGCGCATATTGGCATTGTAGGCCATAATGGTGGTGGCATCGGCAAACATCACTTCCTGGGCAACCACCCAGTCCTCCGGGAAACGGCTGTAGATATCGCCCACAAGCTGCATGCCGTTCAGCTCTGCCACCACTCGCTGGGCCTTGTACTTTTTGGCAAGGGCCTTCAGCTCCTTTTGGGTGACGGTCTGCTGATCCAGCACCTCAAGGTAGACATTTTGATGGGGATAAGTGGAAATATCGTATTCCTCTTCTCCCTCTTCGAAAATCAGCAGCAGTGTACGCTCTCCCGCATTGAAGCGGGTATCCTCCAAGGTTTCCTGGATAAATTTGGTCTTGCCGGAGTCCAGAAAACCGGTGAAAACATAAACAGGGATCTGTACCATAGCTTACACTCCAAACAGTTCTGCAACAGCCGCTTCGTTCAGGTTTGCACCAATGACGCAGAGCTTGCCGGTTACATCGGCACCGCCCTTGCGAACATTATGCTCCTCAGGCACATAGTCAAAGTGGATCCAGTCGCCGTCTGTGCAGGGAACAATGCCCTTGGCCCGGAGGATCATACCGCAATGGCCTTCATCCAGTTCGTGCAAAGCCTTTTCGATATCTTCCACACGGAATTTCCGGGCAGTTTCCACGCCCCAAGAAGTAAACACTTCATCGGCATGATGGTGGTGATGGTCGTGGTGATCGTGGCCACAGGAACAGGTATGCTCGTGGTGATGGTGTTCCTCATCGTGGTGGTGATGACCGCAGCAGTGATGTTCTTCGTCGTGATGATGGTGTCCGCAGCAGTGGTGCTCTTCCTCGTCGTGGTGATGGTGTCCGCAGCAGTGGTGTTCTTCCTCATCGTGATGATGGTGTCCACAGCAGTGGTGTTCTTCCTCATCGTGATGATGGTGTCCACAGCAGTGGTGCTCTTCCTCATCGTGATGATGGTGATGGTGCTCTTCCTCCATCCGGGCAAGCTCTGCCGCCACAGAGGACTTACCTTCCATCGCGGTAAGAAGCTGCTCGCCGGAAAGGGCATCCCAGGGGGTAGTAACAATGGCGGCTTGGGGATTCTGCTCCCGCAGAAGCGCCACAGCAGTATCCAGCTTTTCCTGACTGATACGGTCAGTACGGGAAAGGACGATGGTAGCAGCAGTCTGCACCTGATTATTATAGAACTCACCAAAGTTCTTCATATACACCTTCACTTTGCCTGCATCCACAACCGCAACGGTAAAGCCCACTTCTACCTGTCTGCCGGTAACCTTCTCCACCGCAGCGACCACATCGGACAGCTTACCCACACCGGAGGGCTCAATGAGAATCCTCTCGGGCGCATACTGGCTGATCACCTGCTCCAGAGCCTTACCGAAATCGCCCACCAGACTGCAGCAGATACAGCCGGAATTCATTTCCGTAATGTTGATGCCTGCATCCTGCAAAAAGCCGCCGTCAATGCCGATCTCACCAAATTCGTTTTCAATCAGCACCAGTTTTTGACCTGCGTAGGCTTCCGTGATCATCTTTTTGATAAGGGTGGTTTTGCCTGCGCCAAGGAAGCCGGAATAGATATCGATTTTCGTCATAGTTTACACCTTCTATATCAAAGTTTTTCTTATTATAGCACCTGAAAAACTTTCTTGCAAGGTATATTCTCGACAGATTTTCCTTGAATAATCCCTCCTTCTTTCGCTACTGTATAAAAAGAAACGACAGGAAAACACTCCCCGGTTTTCCTGTCGTTTTACAGGGCGGTTTTGACCCCAATGCGACAACCGCCACCGCCGCCGGATTTCCGGCGGCGGATTTTTACTCTATTCTACAGGGATAAGTAACATTTGGCCTTCTTCCGGATCGCTTTGCAAGTCGTTTGCTGTGCGGATTTTCTCCACAGAAGATCCTGTCGCCTTGGCTATCCCCCAAAGCCCCTCCGGGCCTACCCTCCGCAGTATAACACTGGGACGATTGGGGTCCTTGGGTATGGGCTGCCCCATTTCCAACCCCGTCACCATCGGCAGTCCCTTTGCTGCGGTGACCACGGTTTCCAGCATCACATTTGCTTCCACAGCCATTCCGTTTTCGGTCTGTTGCGCAGAACACTGGCCTGTGGGAAGTACATTTACTTCCGGATCTCCATCCAAAGGCGGCTCCATATAGACGCTTTCCTCCCACCGGGAAGCCGTGCTTTGAAGCACCCCATCGGGGTCATAATACAGGATTTGTCCCAATACAGGTATTTCCAGGCGGATCTGCTCCGGCAGGCTCTGCTTGCGTACCTGGTCAACAAGAGCGCTCACATCCACCGCTGTTCCCTCAATGGACATACTATGTGCCAAAAGCAAAGGCTGGGTGTCCATACGCGCAATTGCAGGAAGCGTCAGTGCTTCCACCTGGGGCTCCACCTTCCTTACAGCACTGTAGGCATCCTCCACCACCTGGATATCCTTCCAGTCACAGGTTATATACTGACAAGTCAGCCCTGCTTTCAGCCGAATGCGGCCTTCTTCATCTGTGTCCGTTTCCAAGCCTGTCACTTGGGGCATCAGCGTCACAGCCGCTTCCTCAGAATAGCTGCCGTCCAGATCCGCATACTGGGAAAAGGGTACATCAAAATCCCAGGTATAAAAGCCTTCATCCTGCCCCTGGTAGAATGTCCGCAGGTTTGCCGTTCCCCGGAATACCACCTTATCCGACATCACTCGCTTTTCCACGATTTTTGAGGAAAGCCGCGCATGCAGGAATGTGCGGGCCTTTGGACAGGAAGACGGCAGCTCCAGCTCCTCATCCAGCTGGAAGGCCTTTTCCCCGGTTTCCACCGGCAAACACACCCGGTGGTTCTTCTTCAGAAGCTGTACATCCTCCGGCAGTCCCTCCGGCTGAGATATGTCGATCTTGTCCGGGCAGCAGGCCTGTATCCGCACCGCCATATTCGCCCGCACCATCAGTTTTCTGGGGCCGGTCATCCGGGCATCCACACTGCGAAGCAGGCAGTTCACCCACAGTTTACCGTCCTGTTTTGTTCCGGGCATTTGCCAATGCAGATCCATAGGGATCCAAGTCTCCACCATTCGTGGATAGCTGCCATCCTCCGGTGCATACAGCACCCAAACCATCGCTCCACAACTGACGGTGGCTTCCTCTGCCTGCCATTGCTTGCCCCTTAAAACACTCTGCCCCCAAGCACCCAGAACACGCCCCATATCCGGCAGGCCCTCCGAAAGCTTTACCTCCTGGGTCTGTTCCTGGGTTTGTACATCCTGCTTTACGGTTTTCAGGCAAGGTATACCTGTGTTAGAAAAACGCAATTCCAAATCCATCACTCCTTATTCCGGTTGGCTATTGCAGTCTATTCGCCTGTGGACAAGGTTATGACTTAAAAATCAAAAAACCTGCCCCGCCCAGTCCCAGGCCAAAGCAGTAGCACAGAAAACCGCCTGCCATCCATGTCCCCAGCAGGATCCCTGCGCCTAATGCAATCAGCACAAGACCCCAAAGTTGGTTGTATCGGCACATAAAAACACCCCCTGCACAAATATATGCAGGGGGTATTCCATATTAGACTTTTAGCCGCCCAGGTAGGCTTTCCGCACTTCGTCACTGGATGCCAGTTCCTTGCCGGTGCCTTCCAGGGTGATCTTGCCTGTTTCCAGAACATAGGCCCGGTCCGCGATCTCCAGGGCCCGGTTTGCGTTCTGCTCCACAAGCAAAATGGTGGTGCCTGCCTTGTGCAGGTCCTTAATGATGGAGAAGATCTGATCCACCAAAATAGGCGCCAGGCCCATGGAGGGCTCATCAAGCATCATCAGCTTTGGTTTGCTCATCAGTGCCCGGCTCATAGCCAGCATTTGCTGCTCGCCGCCGGACAGAGTGCCCGCCACCTGCTTGCGCCGTTCCGCCAATCTGGGGAACAGGGTGAATACCTTTTCCAGCTCGGCAGGATCCACATTCTTCTGGGTAAATGCGCCCATTTCCAGGTTATCCTGGACCGTCATTTCCAGGAAGATCCGTCTGCCTTCCGGCACATGGGCCAGACCGCTGCGCACCAGCTTATGTCCGTCGGTATGGGTAATATCCTGATCAAGGAAGGTGATCTTACCGGACTTAGGGTGCATAAGGCCGGAAACAGTTTTCAAAATCGTGCTCTTGCCTGCGCCATTGGCGCCGATCAGGGCCACAATTTCACCGGGAGAAACATGGAAAGAAACGCCCTTGATGGCGTGAATCGCCCCATAATATACCTGAATATCTTCTACTTTCAGCATATTTGCGCTCCTTTCTTATCCCAAATAGGCTTCAATAACCGCGGGATTATTTTTGATCTGCTCCGGAGTGCCCTTGGCAATTACACGGCCATAGTTCACAACCACAATACCTTCGCACACATTCATGACCAGGTTCATATCGTGCTCGATCAGGAAGATGGCGATCTGGAAGGTGTCACGGATGCGGCGGATCTGATGCATCAGTTCCGTAGTTTCGCTGGGATTCATACCGGCAGCCGGCTCATCCAGCAAAATGATAGAGGGGTTGCTTGCCAATGCTCTTGCAATTTCCAACCGGCGCTGCACACCATACGGAAGGCTGCCAGCCTTTACATCAGCAATATCTGCAAGGCCCATAAATTCCAGCAGCTCCATTGCTTTTTTATTAGCCTTTCGCTCTGCCTTATAGTAGCCCGGCAGATGCAGAAGCGAAGAAAGGAAGGAGCACTTAATGCTGTTGTGCATACCCACCTTGACATTTTCCAGTGCAGTCATCTCCGTAAACAGACGGATGTTCTGGAAGGTACGGGCAACGCCCAGCTTGTTTACCTTGGCATTGTTCATTCCCTTGGTGTTGATGCCGTTGACAAGGATACTGCCACGGGTTGGCTGATATACGCCGGTCAGAAGGTTAAAAATGGTGGTCTTGCCGGCACCGTTGGGGCCGATGAGTCCGGAAATTTCTGTGGGGCCGATGGTCATATTAAAGCCGTCCACAGCAGTCAGGCCGCCGAAATCAATGCCCAAATTCCGCACATCCAATACTGGCTGCTTGTCCTTGTCCTGCTCACGGATCAGGTTTTTGGTGGTGATTTCGATCATATGCTTGGGATAAGTATCACGCATCTTCGCCCACCTCCTTCTTCTTTCCGAAAAGCAGATGCTTTATGCTTGCTCCAAACGCAGAGATCTTGGATTTGACCTTGGGAGACCAGGTGCAGATCATCAAAACGATCAGGATCGCCGCGTACAGAAGCATACGGTATTTTTCTACGAAACCGGCAACGCCTGCCATGGCGCCGTTGCCCTCAAGGGCCATTTTCTTCATAATTTCCGGCAAGATATACAGCACGGTTGCGGAAATCACAGAGCCCAAAATGTTACCCAGGCCGCCCAAAACCACGAACACCAGAATATTGATGGATTCGTTATAGCCCAGTTTAGTGGGAGAAACATGGGTCATATCCAAGCCGTACATAGCGCCGGCCATACCGGCAAGGGCAGCGGAGATAACAAAGGCTTTCATCCGGAAGGCTGTTACATTGATGCCCACAGATTCGGCGGCGATCCGGTTATCCCGGACGGCCTTGATGGCCCGGCCTTCCTTGGAGTTAATGATGTTAAACACCACAAAGAGGGTAAACAGCACAAGAATAAAGCTCATCAGGAAGGTGGCAATTTTATTATCCATAGGAATACGGATACCCACAGCGCCATTGACGATATTGGCATTCCACTGGGGAGGCTGATCAGAAAAAGCGACGCGAACAACACCGTCAGCATTGCCCACATAGAGGTTTTGCAGGATATTGCGCAGAATCTCGCCAAAGGCCAGAGTCACGATGGCCAGGTAGTCACCCCGCAGACGCAACGCAGGAATGCCAACCAGGAAGCCGATCACACCGGCAGCCAGGCCGCCGCACAAAAGGCTAACGATCAGGCGAACAGTGGGGTCCGGCAATAGGCCTTTGAAAAGGGATGCCGCGATCACGCCCGCATATATGCCAACGCCCATAAATCCCGCATGGCCCAGGCTCAATTCACCGCAGATGCCTACCAGCAGGTTCAGCGATACAGTCAGACAGATATACACGCAAATACGCACAAGCTGACCGCTCATAAAGCGGGAGAGCATTCCGGCCTGCAGCTGGAAATACATAATGGCAAAGGCCACGATCACCACAAAGAAAGTGATACACTTTTGGGTAAAGTCCCGGTTCTTCAGTAATCTGTTCATCATAATCACCTCAAACCTTTTCTTGGATCTTCTTGCCCAGAAGGCCCGTAGGCTTCACAAGCAGGATGATGACCAGCACAGAAAACACGATGGCATCGGAGAACTGGGTGGAAATATAGGCCTTACTGAAGGTCTCGATAATGCCCAAAAGAACACCTCCCAGCATTGCCCCGGGCATAGAGCCGATGCCGCCCAAAACAGCTGCGGTGAATGCCTTGATACCGGGCATAGCGCCGAAGGTAGTGCCCAAAGAAGCGGTCTTATGCCACAGCAAGATACCGGCAACAGCAGCCAGTGCAGAGCCGATGGCAAAGGTAACGGAAATGGTATGGTTCACATTGATGCCCATCAGCGCGGCTGCATCCCGGTCTTCAGAAACCGCCCGCATTGCCTTACCCATTTTTGTTTTGGAGGTATAGAAGGTCAGTGCCAGCATAATGGCCACCGTGACCAAGATCGTCAAGGGCACATCCTGGCTGATGTTCAGCTTTCCGCCGAACAAAGAAATAGACTCGATCTGTCCGGCGTAGATCTTAGGGTCAGCACCCCAGATCTGCTGTGCCGCATTTTGCAGGAAAATACTGACGCCGATAGCAGTGATCAGCACTGCCAGGCTTGGAGCGCCACGCAAGGGCCGGTAGGCCATAGCCTCCACCGTAATACCCAACACGATACATACGCCCATTGCCACGATGATGGCTGCCCATTCAGGAACAGGCATTTGGCTCATAACCGTGTACACAACATAGGTGCCCACCATAATCACATCACCGTGGGCAAAATTCAGCATTTTGGCAATGCCGTAGACCATGGTATAGCCCAAGGCAATAAGGGCATAAATAGCGCCCATACTGATGCCGTTTACTGTATATTGCAGAAAAGACATATCTTTTCCTCCTTAATCATTCTTTAGCAGCCTGTGAAAACCGTCCTTCCGGGCAGCTTTCACAGACTGCGGAAGAAAACACTTGTAGGGATGGGAAGGTTTTCCTTCCCATCCCCTACTTGAAATTAGTCCATTGCTACATATGCGCCGTTAACGATCTTAACAGCAGCGGGGGTCTTGGAAACGGTGCCGTCAGCAGCCCAGGTCAGGCCAGCGCCGGTCAGGCCATCGAAGGTGTTGCTGGTGAAATAAGCAGCAACTGTTTCGCAGGCATCGGAAGCAGAGGTATTGCCATCTACACCGGTAGCAACACAGGCGTTATAAATAGCGTAGATAACGTCGTAACCGTCAGCAGCAAACTGGTTGGGCTCGGTGCCGTTCATCATTGCCTTGTACTTGGCAACGAAGTCAACAGTAGCAGCATCGGTGTTGGATGCGGAGAAGGGGGTCATCAGCATCAGGCCTTCTGCGATAGCAGCATCAAAGCCGTCCTGAGCCAGGATGCCATCCATACCGTCACAGCCAAGGAAGTTGGGCTCGTAGCCAACACTGTCCGCATACTTCAGGATTTGGGAAGCTTCCTGATAGTAGAAGGGCATAAACACCAGATTGCAGCCGGCGCTCTTGCACTGCTCCACCTGGGTAGACAGGTCAGCCTTGGTGCTTGCGCTGAAGGAAGTAGTCACAACAACGTTCAGATCCAGTTCCTGTGCCTTGTCAGCAAAGCCCTTCTGCAGGCCGATGGAGTAATTGTCAGAGGAGTCATAGATCACGCCGATCTTGGCATTGGGGTAGTACTTATTGACCACTTCAGCAGCGCTGGCGCCCTGGTTGGGGTCGGTGAAGCACATCTGGAACACATTGTCGCCGGCCTTGGGAACATCCACGGAGGATGCGGAGGGGGTCATCATCAGAATGTTATCCTGAACAGCATAGGGAGCGATCGCCAGGGCGGGGTCGGTGGTAACGGTGCCTGCAAAGAACTGCATGCCCCAGTCCATCAGAGAGTCATAGCCGGTAACAGCCTTGTCACCGTTGTGCTCATCGTCCACAGCCTTGAATTCGATCTTCAGACCATTTTCGCCGGCAGCAGCATTGATCTCTTCCACTGCGATCTTCATGCCGGCTTCCACAGCGGTACCATAGATGGCGGCTTCACCGGTCAGCGGGCCGGTCATACCGATCTTGATGGTGTTGTTGTCCGCTGCGGGCTTGCCTTCACCACAGCCTGCAAACAGGGCGGCCACCATCAGCACGCTCATCAATACAGCAAATACTTTTTTCATACTCTTTTCTCCTTTTCATTTCCTGAAGTCCATTCAGGGGATTTACTATATAAAAAAGCGGCTGATGTATTCAGCCGCTTCTCCATACAAGATTGCGGCGCTTTCAAATTAAAATTGCCAGACTAAGCAGGCTAATAAGCAGAATGGACACTGCAATATAAGCAGTGTCCATTATAATAGCCAAATGGGCGCGGGAAGTAGCCACGGCGCAAGAGCTGCCGCAGTTGGAAGAATGGCTATTAAAAGAAGAAAAGCCAGTCATAATTGCTACCTCCCAGTTGATTTGTCCCTATTGTACATCGTACGCGTACATTTGTCAACCACCGAAAGTACACAAATACAGGATTACATATACTCTATTTTTGTGCAAACCCTACAATAAAACCCCAGGGAAGCCCTCTGCCAGCCCTGTTTCCGGCTTACTGATCCAGCACATTCTTACATTCTGCCAGCACTTTTGAGGCAATTGGCAGGGCTACCGTAATGCCATATCCGGCATCTTGCACACATACCACAAAGGCCAGCGGGTATTCTTCGTCCATTACGAAGCCTGCCAGCATGGCATTATGATTGCTTCCGGTCACCTCTGCCGTTCCGGTCTTTGCGCAGACCTGCATTCCGGGGAAGTAACTGTCGGAGTATTTGCTTGCCACATTATTACGCATATACTCCTGCAAAATCCGGGCAGTTTCCTCACTCATAACCCGCTGTCTGTCTTGGCTTTTAGCTTGATAGGTCGTTTCGTTCCCAAGGGTAATCTTTTCCACCACATAGGGCGTCACACCCTCTCCCCCATTTGCCACCGCCCCCACGAAGGTCAAAAAGGCGCAGGGATTGATTAAATCCTTATGCTGGCCAATGCCACTCCAGGCCAGTTCGATCAGGGTCTCTACCTGAAAATTCCCCTTTTCCGTAGTGACCCCATCAAAGATTACGCTGTCCAACACGCCACAGCTTTCCACATAGGCTTGCAGATTTTCTTTTCCAAGCTTTGCGGAGATCTGCGCAAAGGCGCAGTTACAGGAGTTTCGGAAGGCTTGCTTTAAGGTTTGCTCCCCATGGACATGTCCGCAGGTAACCAGGCTTCCGCCTATTTCATAAATATCATTACAGACAAAGGTCTCCTCCAGCAAATGGGGGGCTTTTTCCAGCACAGCCGCCGTTGTGACGATCTTAAAGATTGAACCGGGGATAAAGGTGGACTGGGTAAACCGGTTCAGATACATTCCGTCCTGGACCTCCGGCACATCATCCGGGTCGTAGGTAGGTGTGGTTACGGAGCAAAGGAGCTGGCCTGTCTTATAGTTATAGACCGCAACCGTGCCCTTCCTGTTTCCCAGTGCCTTCAAGGCAGCCTTTTGTACGGAAGAGGACAGGGTCAGCGTTTGCACCGCCCCATATCCCCCATAGGTATAAAGGCCATTGAGAAGGTCAAAGCCTGCGCTTTGGGCAAGGTAATTGGTAAGGGCCGGCGCGGAAATCTGACCGTAGCGGTCTCCCACCCAGTGGAGCGTGGATTTGCGCAGCTCCAAATCTTCCGTATAGCTCCGTCCATCATTCATATCCAGGATCAGGTAGCCGTCACGATCCACCACAACGCCGCAGCCGATATTACCGGCGTTGTACACATGGGGAGAGCGGGGAAAGACCACCCAATTATCTGCATTGGCGCAGAATTCTCCCACAAAGAAAGCGAACCCTCCAAGCAGAAGGAGCGCCAAAAGAAGCAGAGATTTTGCCCGTCCGGCAATTCTATTCATTCTCATTTCCTCCCTTCCGGGACAAACGGACCGCAAAGCTGGCGTTCTGCCGGGTATCCGCCGCCTTCACGAAAGCAAGCAGCCCCCAGGAGCAGAGCATACTGGAGCCGCCATTGGAGACGAAGGGGAAAGTAACACCTGTCAGCGGCACCACATCCACTGTACCCAGTGCGTTGAGCAACGCCTGGACTACAAAGATGCTTGCCGCGGTGCAGGCACCGATGGTATAAAAGGCGCTTCGGCTGACCTGGGCTGAGCGGACTGCAAAGAGCGCAAAAGCCA
Organism: Faecousia sp.; assembly: GCA_045542575.1. Classification (GTDB taxonomy): domain Bacteria; phylum Bacillota; class Clostridia; order Oscillospirales; family Oscillospiraceae; genus Faecousia. The sequence goes on along the minus strand of JAZQLG010000037.1, from coordinate 4,600 downwards.
CAATACACGCCACCAGCATAAAGACCATAAGAAGTCCCCATTCTTCTGACAAAGAGGCGATCACCATATCAGAATCCGCAGCAAAGAGCGGCAGCCGTCTGCTTCTGTTGCCCGCACCCATACCCAAAAAACCGCCGGCCGCCATACGCATAACCGCTTGGGTCTGCTGTTGGAAGGAGGTGTCCTCCCAAATATGCCGCCAAGTGGAAAACCGCCGCATAGCCGTGGGAATCAGCCGTACGCCCATCACGCAGGTGTAGCCGAGACTTGTGCAGGCCAATGCCACAGTACCAACACTGCCCGATCGCATATACGCACCCACCAAAAAGGCAATAAAGAAGATAAGGGCAGTGCCAAAATCGCTCATAATAGCAAGGCACAGGCAGATCAGCGCAGAATATACAATGAAGATTATCAGATTTCGCTTGGTGACGATCACATTCATTGTAGATGCGGCAACAAAAGCGAAGCAGATCTTGCTTAATTCGGAAAGCTGCATAGAAAGGCCGCCCACGATCACCCAGTTTCTTGCCCCATTATAGGTAGTACCAAACACCAGCGTGATCACCAAAAAGCCTACACCGGCAAACACAGCAATTTCCCGGACCATCCTTGCCCGGTCCAGATCCCGCAGGCACCAGCCTACACCCAAATATACGCCAATGCCCAAAATCATAGCGATCAGCTGCTTGACAATCGATGCCGGAGCCACCGTAGCGATAACACAGAAGCCCATCGTGCAAAGGAAAAATGCTATGGTCTCCACCTCAAAGGAGGTTCTGCGTATCAGCAGATAAAACCCATAAAGCGCCCACTGGCACAGCATAATGCCGCCAAAGCCAAGAAGCACATTCTGCCCATAGCCGCTTCTTCCGTTCATTAAATACGCAAGGCAAATAAGCACCTGCACCACTGTCAGACAGGTCAGGTTAAACACGCCATCCATCGCTGTTGCCGCTTTGGTACGAAGGGTTCCCAGGTGGGCCTCCTGCCGCCCTGTAATGGGAAACAGCTGCATAGAAACCTCCCCCACAGTGATCACATCCTTGGGGTTAAGTGCGTGCATCGTGATCTTCTTTCCGTTTACCCGGATTTCCCCTCCCCGGTGGACACTGCTGATGCTCCAGCTTCCGTCATCATAGCGGGTCAAAACTGCGTGTGTCTTGGACACCTTGGGGTGATTTATTACAATGTCGCTGCGGTTACTTCTGCCAATCACATTTTCCCAATGGGTCACAGGAAGTCTGTTTCCGTCAGAAAATCGGATCCAGGCCCAGATCTCCGGCTCTCTCCGGAAGGAGACCAGAGGCTTGATGCAGCGGAAAAGCAAAACAAAAATCAGTGCCGGCACCAAATACCGCAGTACGGAAATATATACATTTACAACTGTTGTATCCATATTTTCAAAAAAACGCAGCATTGGTATCGTCACCTCCTTTGTTATTTTTCCATACGGCGCAAGGCCGCAATTTCCTCAGCATACCCGGGAAGGTCGTTGGGTGTTTCCAAAATCATCGGCTTGCCCCGAAGGGCTTCACAGTTTACGATCGCTTCAAATGTTTTTATGCCCAAGCTCCCCCGCCCCAGCAGCTCATGTCGGTCCTTATGGCTTGCAATGGGATTTTTGGAGTCATTCAGGTGCAGGGCATAAAGCCGGTCAAGACCGATCACCCTGTCAAATTCCCGAAGTACACCGGAAAGATCATTCACAATATCATAGCCGCCATCATAGACATGGCAGGTATCCAGGCAAACGCCTACACGATCACTTCCTACTCCATCTATAATGGCCTTCAGTTCTTCAAAGCGGCCGCCGATCTCGCTGCCCTTACCTGCCATTGTTTCCAGCAGGACCGTTACAGGGTAGCCCGGTGCCAGGGCTTTTTTCAGTGCATCGCAAATCTGACTGATGCCGGTATCAACGCCCTGCCCCACGTGACAGCCCGGGTGAAAATTATAGTAATTCCCCGGCAATGCCGCCATTCGGCGCAGGTCATCAGCCAAAATGTCCGCAGCAAAGGCTCTCGCCTCCGGATCTGCTGTGCAGACATTCATCGTATAGGCACCGTGGGCAACCAAAGGGCCAAAGCCATCTTCCTTCAGAAGCTCCACCGCCCGGTGGCAATCTGCGGGGTCCTCCGACTTTGCCTTGCTCCCCCGGGGATTTCTGGTGAAAAAGGCAAAGGTATTGGCTCCTATTTGCTTTGCTGTTTCAATCATTGCTACATTTCCACCACTTGCGGATAGATGACATCCGGCATACAGCATACGATCACTTCCTTACATTCTAATATACCACACACACAGAAAAAAAGCAAACAAAGCAAATGGGTCTTTTCAAACACTGCAAAATATAGTATTCTTAATATACACCATCTACCGCGCCCACCATAAACTGGTAGTGAGGTGAATGGGATGGTTCTTTATATTGTAATCGGTACATTGGCCGCCTTTGGGCTGCTCTGCTTGTGGAATTTTCTGCTTCTTTGGTTTTCACGCAAGCGCCCCGGGCTTATCCTTCTTTGCATCAGCTGTGACCCACGGCGGGAGCTGCAATCCATCTGCCGCTATCAGCGCCTTTGGGATCTTGGATTTTTGAAATGCCCCCTTTGGGTGGTGAGTAGCTCTTTGACTCACGCCGCCAGAGAAGGCCTGCAGAGCAAGTACCCGGATATACGATTTTTTACGGAAGAGGAGTTTTCGCGTTATGACCCAACCGGAACTGGAGATCCTGCAGGGCACGATCGGTGCCGTAGTATTTCAGAATTATGAGAACGGCTATGCCGTTTTGCGCCTTGCCTGCGACAACGGACAGACTGTAACCGTAGTTGGCACCATTCCTATGCCCAATGTGGGTGAAAAGCTGATGGTTACCGGCAAATGGGGCTCCCATCCCGGCTACGGAAAACAATTTGAGGCAGAATTTTTGGAGCGATTGATGCCCCAGACCACTGCAGACATTCTGACCTACCTTTCCAGTCACGCTGTCAAGGGCATCGGCCCCAAAACCGCTGCCCGCATTGTGCAGATGTTCGGCGATCAGACTCTGGTGGTTATGGAGCGGGAGCCGGAACGGCTGGCCCTGGTCAGCGGCATTTCCGATGCCAAAGCCCAACAAATCGGTGAAACCTTCCGTTTGCAGGTAGGTATACGGCAGCTGATGGAGTTTTTCGCGCTGCACCAGCTGCCTGCAGAGCTTGCTGTGCGTACATATAAGAAATACGGTCAGTCGGCGATGGATCTTTTATATGATGACCCCTACCTTTTGGCAGAGGAAGAAATGGATGCTCTTTTCGGAGTCATCGACCGTTTCGCCATTTCCTTAGGTATCAGTGCCGATGACCCCCGCCGAATGGAAGCAGGTATCCTCTTTGAGCTACGCTACAATCTGAACGCCGGTCACACTTTTCTGCCAAAGGACAAGCTGATCGCCGCCACCGCTGCCCTTTTAAACCTGGAGCCGGAGGATGTGAAGGACACCCTGGAACAGCTTTCTGAAAAGGGACAGATAATTGTCTGCAATATGGCGGGTATATGTGTATGCTATCTGCCCGCCCTTTATGAAGCAGAATGCTTCTGTGCTGAAAAGCTGCTTGCCCTCTCCGGCCAGACCAGGCAGACCCCTGCCAGGTTTGAGGAGCTTTTGCGTTCTGCTGCCCGGGAAGGACAGGTGGAGTACTCTGCCCAGCAAACAGAGGCGATCGCTCAGGCCTGCACCTCCGGTCTTTTGGTTATCACCGGCGGCCCCGGTACCGGCAAGACCACATTATTAAAAGGCGTTCTTCGTCTTTACCGGGAGCTGGGCATTTCCTGTGCCTTAGCAGCCCCCACAGGCCGGGCGGCCAAGCGGCTGACGGAAGTAACCGGCCAGGAGGCCGCCACCATACACAGGCTTCTGGAGGCCACGGTGGACCCCCACACCGGCAATCTCTTTTTCAAGCGGGACAGTGACAACCCTCTGAAGGTGAAGGCCGTTATTGTGGATGAAATGTCTATGGTGGATGTGCGGCTGCTGCACAGTCTGCTCTGCGCCCTGCCGGCGGGCTGTCGCCTTATTTTGGTGGGTGATGCCGATCAGCTTCCTCCTGTAGGCCCTGGATTTCCCTTGCAGGACATTCTCAGAAGCAAGGCCTTGCCTGTGGTACAGCTGACAGAAATCTTCCGGCAAGCCCAGGAAAGTCTCATTGTTATGAATGCCCACCGGGTCAATCAGGGGCAGATGCCGGAGCTTCGGAATGTGAAATCCGATTTCTTTTTCCTTCCTGTTCGGTCAGAAGAGGAACTGGCAAAAACCGTTGTGGGGCTTTGCAGTACGCGGCTTCCCAAAAATATGGGGATCCCGCCTGAACAGATCCAAGTTCTCTCCCCCACGAAAAAGGGCGGGGCCGGTACATATAACCTGAACAGTCTGCTGCAAAACAGTTTGAACCCTGCAGCCCCCGGCAAAAGGGAACGGCGGTTTGGCAATTTCCTTTTCCGGGAGGGCGACCGGGTAATGCAAATTCGTAACAACTACGATATTCTTTGGAAGAAAACCGATGGCACTGCTGTAGGTGCCGGCGTATTTAACGGCGATATCGGCACAGTTGCCTCCATTGAT